>CAYTQP010000074.1:0-12890 GCA_964440175.1 uncultured Verrucomicrobiota bacterium | reverse complement strand
AGAAGGCCTCACTTCTAGCCCGCCAGCTTGAGTATAAATATGTTTTAATCGACGGACCGCCTGGCACGAGCTGTCCGACAATCGCGGCCGTAACTGATGCTGATCTCGCGATAATTGTGACCGAACCCACTGTTTCAGGTGTGCATGATCTTGAGAGAGTTCTAAAGCTTTGCAATCATTTCGGAATTCCTACACAAATTGTGATTAACAAGGCCGACCTCAATCCCGATCAGGTTAGCAGAATTCGAAAGCTGAGTGAAGCCGGGAACATCCCTGTACTGGCTGAAATACCGTTTGACCGCAATGTTCATGAAGCGTTGCTGGCGGGAAAGACACCAGTCGAGCACGGTGACGGACCGGCCGCAAAAGTTATTAAACAGATATGGAAACAGATAACAGAAGGAGAATAGTAATGAAGATTGCAATACCAACAAACAACGGTCGACTATCAGCGCACTTTGGACACTGCGAGAAATTTGCGATTGTCGAAACGGATAGCGCAAGCAAAAAGATAACGGGCATTGAATATTTCGCGCCGCCAGCCCACGAGCCGGGAGTTTTGCCATCGTGGCTGAGCGAAAGTGGTGTGGAAATAATTATTGCTGGAGGAATGGGCAACCGTGCGCAACAGTTGTTCGATCAGTATAAAATCGGAGTACAGGTGGGAGCCGCTGACGCAACACCGGAAGAGATTGTGACTGATTATCTTGCAGGCAAACTACAGACTGGCGACAATGTCTGTGATCATTAAAAAAGCGAAGCTAAAGGGAAAAATAGAAATATAATATTAAAAAACAGAAGAAAGGAGCATTAAAATGCCTATATTTGAATTCAAATGTAAAAAATGCGGACACAAGTTTGAGTACTTGGCGAGTAACAGTTCCGATAATCCGTCAAAATGTCCTAAATGCGGCAAGAAGAACCCCATAAAGCAATTGTCGGTATTCAGTGCTGTGGATGATGGAAGTTCTAGTTCAGGAAGTTCCTGCTCGACGGGGACATGCCCGTTCTAATGATACCGAACTTCGTGTGCCGGGTCCTTGGCGCAATAGTTTTTCCGACCGAACAAGAGTTCGTTCAACACGTTAAGACACACATAGAAAAAAAGAAGGAAATATTAAATGGATAAGAAAGAACTGCTTGTTATTGGAGGCGGTCCGGTGGGAATAACACTTGCCAGAAAACTTGCCAAAAAGATGAATGTCGCGATTGTGCGCCCGGAAGACCACAGCATGATTTACTGCGCCATGCCTTACGCTGTTGAGGGAATCATGGATGTAAAAAAGACGTTCAAGAAAGATTCGCTCGTCACCGACAGCGGAGCGGAGCTGATTAGAGACACGGTCGCATCCGTTGATTTCGAGAACAAAACTATTTTGTTTGAGAGTGGCGACAAACTTGGATATGACAAGCTGGTGCTTGCCACGGGTGCCGTTCCGTTAATCCCGCCAGTTCCGGGTCACGATCTTAAAGGGGTTATGGGTTTTAAAACCCAGGCTGACATGGAGTACATCACCGATCTATGCGAACATGGGTTACGCCGCGCCGTTGTGGTTGGTGCCGGGGCGATTGGAATTGAGTTGGCGCAGGCATTGCAGTTTCGAGGGGTTCATGTCTCCCTTGTGGATATGGCTACGTCGATACTCCCCAATCTGGCGGACAGCGAAATGGTGGAATATCCAGCGGAGGCCTTGACCCGAACTGGAATGCACATGATTCTTAACGCACGGGTTGAATCTTTGCACGGTCGCAAATTTGCGGAGCATGTAGATTTGGACAATGGCGAACGCATTCACCTCGACTCGCAGGATGAATACTCGGATGCCAGCGATTCTATCCAGCACAGCCTAGTCATTTTCGCGACCGGGGTGCGTGCTGAGACCGCGTTGGTCGAAAACTCCGAGATTGAGATCGGGCGTGGTGGCATCAAGGTGAACTCGCGAATGGAGACCAATGTGCCGGATGTTTATGCCTGCGGGGACTGCACGGAATACATCAGCGGTATCACCGGTGAACTAATTGGCGGCAAACTGGCAACCAATGCGGTGCCAATGGCAAAGGTTCTGGCGGCCAATCTGCTGGGCGACCCCCGCGAATACGATGGCTTCTACAACGGAGCAGCAACCAAGGTGCAAAACTGGTATGTGGGCGGAACAGGCTTCACCGCTGCCAATGCGGCAGCGGCAGGGTTCAAGGTCGTCGCTGGATACGGAGAGACAACCACGCAATTCCCCATCATGCCTGATGCCAAACCCATGCGCGTCAAGCTGATTGCCGAGGCTGGCAGTGGCCGCCTGATTGGCGGTCAGATAGTGAGCGGTGAGCCGGTAACCGGACGTATCGATCTTTTGACGTATGCGATTCAGATGAACTCCACACTGCGGGACTTGCTCAAATTAAGCTATTCCGCTCAGCCGTATCAATCGTTTTTCCCCGCAGCGAGCGCGATAGTGCTTGCGGTTGAAAACGCGCTTACGAAAGTATGAGATGTTAAATGGCCTGGAGATGTGCGTCAATCATGCCCGCAGGGTTAAAAGAAAAGGACCTCTGTTCTTTACGCGGGGGATCAACGTCATCGTTGGTCCGAACGGATCAGGGAAAAGCACCATTCTGAAGGCTCTTTACAGTTGCGACAGGTGTCAAAATGCGATGGATATTGACGTGCGTCTCCATTATTTCAACTCCGTGACCATGAACCCGCGCACGGATGAAAGTCCTGCGCTCAATATGACGAACATGGCACTGCGTCTTCGCGCCGCATTCTCATCACATGGCGAGATTTTGAAAGCCGCATTCACGACGTTACCTATTCAGAAAGGTGACTGTCTGCTTATCGACGAACCGGAGGCGGGCCAGGATTTGGACGGCATTCTGAAAATAAGAGAGGGTCTGAACGCGCTCTGCGAGGGGGGCGGGCAGGTCATTATGGCATCCCATCATCCCGTGTTCTGGCGCGATTGCAACATACTTGAGCTTAAAAAGGGCTACGTGGCGACGCAACTCCGTAAATACCGCGAGATAATCGGATCGGACGGTGTCGGAGAATAATGTCTGTAAATATCGCGAACTGCTGAAAAAGATGGCGTACCCAGCAGGAGTCGAACCTGCAACCTCCTGATCCGTAGTCAGGTGCTCTATCCAATTGAGCTATGGGTACGCATTAAAGACGGGCAGAGTAGATTATTTCCGGGTAGATGACAAGCCTTTTTTAAAGTGGTTTTATTTCACGCAACCAGCGCAGTTCGCGGCGACGCATACGGCGACGAAGCACATCGGTGCTGTCATCAGCCCCGCTGAGATGATCACAGCCGTGTGCAATGTAGAGAGCCAGCTCTTTGGGGATATCACCACGACGACCACCTTCTTCAATTGCACGCTGCGCATTGACCAACACTTCACCGATCCATTTTTCCGTACCTGGCATTGGAGGATAGGCAAAGCTTATCACATCGGTCGGGTTCGACTTTGAAAGGTGCGCGGCATTAACAGGAATTATCCCCTCGTTATCCATCAACACCAATGATATTTCGCCCCACTCTCTATTTCTGTTCAGGCGTGCAACTTTTTCCATCAGGAACAGGAGCATCCTGCGTAGCGGCACTTTTTTTATCGGCATCAATGTCTGCCGATTGGTTATCTCTATCTTCATTGTTCTCTTCATCCTTCGGGTAAGCGACGCGGGCGTGCAACATATTTGTCAGAGAGAATATAAATGAACGCTTGATGGCATTCAGTTCGGCCAGTGTCAAGGCGCATTCGTCAAGCTGTCCATCGTCAATTTTCATCTGCACAATATCGTTCACGAGCGTTGTGATCCGACTTGAATTCGGTTTTTCGAGGGATCGAGAAGCCGCCTCAACCGCGTCCGCAAGCGAAAGAATCGCCATCTCTTTGGTGGTAGGCTTCGGTCCGTCGTAGTGGAAGTGGTCTCCATCAAATCTGGTCTTTTTCCCGTTTGTAGCCGAGTTCTCCTCTTCCGCCTGCTTGAGTGCCCGGTGATAGAAATATTTCATCATACCGGAACCGTGATGTTGCTGAATCCCGTCCAAGACAGGGGGCGGCAGTTTATGGCGTTTTGCAGTTGTCACACCCTCCTTCACATGGGCATGAATTACCAGCATACTCATGTGTGGCGACAAGTCGTCGTGCGGGTTACTCTTGCCCTTTATATTTTCGCTGAAAAACTCCGGTTTCGAAAGTTTCCCTATGTCATGGAAGTATGCGCAAACGCGCACTAACAACGAGTTTGCCCCGATCTCATCCGCCGCCGCCTGCCCCAGATTGGCAACCATCAGGCTATGATGGTATGTACCGGGGGCATCAACCGCCAGTCGGCGCAAAAGCGGATGCCCCATATCTGAGAGTTCCAGTAACCTTATATCGCTGGTGAGTCCAAACAGAACCTCCATGAGCGGCACCAGCATGAGTGTGACCAGTGTGCAGAAAACGCCATTTGCCAATCCTAGTGATGAGTGAAGTATCACCGTGTTCAACGGCTGATTTTGAAGTATTCCTGTGGCAATGAGCAAGAACATCAAAATGACACCCACCAGCAAACCAGCACGGAAAAGCTGGGCGCGTTTACGGACGGTGCGCACGGCCAGCACGGCAACCACAGTGACCGCTAGTCCTTGCATCATAACCGAAAAACTGCTGTCAAACATCACCGCTACCGCGCAAGTAACCCATATACCCAAAATAACCGCGACGGAGCTGTCGATGAGAAGACCTGCCACCATAACAGCCACCGCCAGCGGCAGAAGCGAATTCAGCAATGAGGGCGAGAGCAAACGAGTCGTGGCTGCGACATAGACCAAACCGCGTGCAAACAGAAGGATAAGGATGGAAAGCGTTAACATCATCAGAAGAGCGGAGACATCTGCCGAAAGCTGCGGACGCATTATACTGAAGAGTCCGACACAGACTATAAGTGCGGACAGAAGGATACATCCCTGCCCTATTCTTTTTGAGATTCGGCTATAGGTAGTGGAAATTTCGTTGAGACATTTCTCGTGTTCTCTCAGCAGCTCTTCAACCTGATCGGTCACCCGTTCCCCAATACTGACAAGAGTTTCGCCTTTATGCACATTGCGAAGATGTGCCGGCACAGATTTGCTGGCAGCACTTCTCTCGGAATCGGTTCGCTCAGGATTGTAGCGCAGGTTGGGTGTCATCATCGGAGCGATAAGGGCATAAATCGAATGCATCGACACTTTGCCGTCAGACACATTCATCACTTGGTCAACCACACGTCTGGCCGCCTCATACGGCTCCTGTAGTTTCTTTACGGACACCTTGAGCGTATTCCCCGAATCGCTCTCCACAATTATGCCGCCAATATTGGCAACTCCTTGAAAACGCTGATGCTTCTCCTTGGCTGAAGCGATACCCTGCGACCAGGTCGCCTTTGCACTCTTTTTTATCTCATTCAATATCGCTGCCGGGTCTTCGCTCGCCTTCATCATTGCAAGCAACTCATCAACTTCAAGCGAGATGTTCGCGTTTTTCAGGAGTACCTCAATCTGTGTGGTAATAGCATCCGCCGCCCCCGAATCAGCTTCCGCCCGCTTTCCTATATCCGCACACTTTCCATAAATGCTTTCCAGTGTCTGAATCATGCTTTCATAGCCACTGTAATCCACGCTAAAAACTGGCAAAACCATGGTGTCCGCCCGCTTCCTGTCCAATTCTGTGAGCGCGAGATCGACGCATTCAAAATTGACCATAGCCACGACTGTTGAGGGAGCACGCTGACCG
Source organism: uncultured Verrucomicrobiota bacterium (assembly GCA_964440175.1). Taxonomy (GTDB): domain Bacteria; phylum Verrucomicrobiota; class Kiritimatiellia; order CAYTQP01; family CAYTQP01; genus CAYTQP01. Next base: position 7,133 of record CAYTQP010000074.1, on the reverse strand, counting down.
ATCAGCAGTTTATATGAGTAAAACGGTTTAAGTCCGAGTAGCATCAGAAATGCCGCTACCCAGGCACCGCCCACAATGAGAAGCGGAAAGATCAGGCTCTTCAGCGCAACGCGATTTTTGACCGAACTCCTCTTCTCACGCTTCCGCGACAGTTTTGTTCTCGATTTTGAAATAGGCGACATATCTCTATCCTCTTCAATCTAAGTCATTTTTATTAATTGCCGGAATTAACGGGACGCTGCACGCACCTTCCCTTGCGATACGCCTTAATTATCTTACGCACCAGTTCGTGGCGTACAACATCGCTGTCATCCAGAAACGAGAATCCTATCCCATGAATTTTTTCCAGTGTTTTGCGAGCCTCCATCAGCCCCGAATGCTTGGTGACGGGCAAATCTATCTGCGTGAGATCCCCTGTTATCACACATTTTGAGTCAAATCCTAAACGCGTTAAAAACATGAACATCTGCTCCTGTGTGCTGTTTTGAGCCTCATCGAGTATCACAAACGAATGGTTCAATGTGCGCCCCCGCATATATGCCAGCGGAGCCACTTCGATAATGCCGCGATCCAGACAACGCTCCACTTGTTCGGGAGGCATCATATCGTACATCGCGTCGTAGAGTGGACGCAAATATGGCATAACCTTGGCGTGCATATCGCCGGGAAGATATCCCAGCTCCTCGCCAGCCTCTATCGCTGGTCGCGTCAGAATAATACGCCCAACCTCATCGGCAAGCAGACATGAGACGGCCATTGCCATCGCCAGATACGTCTTGCCCGTTCCTGCCGGACCTATCCCGAAGACGAGGTCGTTCTCGCGAATCGCCTTCAAATACCGCTGTTGCCCGAAAGTCCGGGGGAACACCGGCGGCTTGCCCTTATAAACGTTGACACGTCCTTCTGTCAGCAACCGCAACTCATGCCCGCGTCCGTCTTCGTATGCACACAAGGCATAGCGCAACTCATGCGCATGAAGCAAAACTCCGTTGCCGCGTGCGCGCCGCATCGCCTCCAGAAAATCCTCAGTTTTTTCGACAGAAGCCTTCTCTCCCTCAATCTCGACCCAATCATCACGGCTTGTCACGCGCACAGCGAACACCGACTGGATCTTATCGCACATGCCACTGTGCCTCTGCCCCGTTACAGCCTGAGCCTCACGCGCATTATCAAAATGTATTTTTCTGATAGTTCTCATCGCCCCCTAGATAACCGCAGAACCCCTCTTTCGTCAACTGTATACGTGCAGTTTCTCCTTGTATCAAATTGGCGAACCGACTACATTGCCAACCATGAAAAGTATTCAAACAGCATTGATTCAAATCAATACCACCGTCGGTGCGATTGCAGAAAATTCCAGAAAGATACTGGATCGCACGCGAATAGCTGCGGAGAACGGCACGCAACTCATTGTCTTCCCCGAACTGGCACTGACCGGATACCCGCCAGAAGACCTGATCTTGAAGCCGCACTTCATCGCCGACTGCGAGGAAACACTGTTACGTCTTGCAACATCCATCCCTTCCGATGTCTGCGTAATTCTTGGAACTCCAGAACGGCTCGGTACCACCACATACAATACCGCGGCAATCCTGCTCAACGGTGAAATCGTTGGACGCTACCGCAAAAACCTGCTTCCCAACTACGGAGTGTTCGACGAAAAACGCATCTTCACACCTGGAGAAAAACAGCTATTTTTTTCGCTGAACGGCGCACGTTTTGCGATACATATCTGCGAGGACTCCTGGTATATGGATAGCGTCGCCGTGAACTCCATGCAAAAATGCAAACTCACCGCCCTGATCAACCTGTCGGCATCTCCTTTTCATCAGCGCAAGGTGATAGAACGCGAGAACATGATTTCAGAACGCTCAAGAGATATCGGAACGTATCTTCTCTATGCAAATCTCATTGGCGGACAGGATGAGCTGGTCTTTGACGGTGCATCCATGATTGCCGACTCTGCGGGTGTCGTCCGCGCACGCGCCAAGCACTTTGAAGAGGATATTCTCTATTATCGCCTGCCTTTCAATTCAGAAACGGACGGCGAGCAATGTCAGCCGGAAAGTCTTTGCCTCACACTCCCTTCTACAACAAGCAAGTTCGCACCTCGGATTGAACACATTCACGAAGAAGAGGAGGAGATATATTCGGCACTGAAACTGGGATTGCGCGACTATCTCTTCAAAAACGGATTCAAAAATGCGCTAATCGCCATAAGCGGCGGGATAGATTCCGCTCTGGTCGCGACCCTGGCTGTGGATGCACTGGGCGCGGAATGCGTAACAGGGTTGACAATGCCATCGCAATATACCTCCGATGGAACACTGACCGACGCGGAGAATCTGGCGGAGAATCTGGGGATAACCCTGCACACCCTCCCCATCCGTCCGCTCTACGACGCATTCATCGACAAATTATCTCCGTTCTGGCTCGATCACGATGAAGATGCAACCGAGGAGAACCTGCAAGCACGCATCCGCGGAGTGCTGATTATGGCATTCTCAAACAAGTTCGGTAAGCTCGTCATCTCCACCGGCAACAAGAGCGAATTGGCCGTCGGCTACTGTACACTCTACGGAGATATGGTCGGCGGTTTCGCCATCATTAAAGATATTCCAAAGACACAGGTATTCGCCCTCTCGCGTTGGAGAAACAGACAGGGCGACAGTCCGGTCATTCCTCCCTCGACAATCACACGTCCGCCGTCCGCCGAACTGCGAGCGGACCAGAAAGATTCCGACTCCCTGCCGCCATATGACATCCTCGACCCCATTCTGGAGCGCTACATCGAACTCGACCAGCATACAGATAAGATAATCGCCGCAGGGTTCGATCGGGCGACAGTCGAACGCATCACGCGGCTTGTCGATCTGAACGAATATAAACGCCGCCAAGGTGCACCCGGCATAAAGATCACACCCAAAGCGTTCGGACGCGACCGAAGAGTTCCGATAACGAACAGTTACCGGCACAATTCAAAATAAACATCTATTCTCCAAATATAGCATCAACTATAAAATAGAGCATAAACTTAGCGCACACAGCGAAACCCGCGAAAGTCGACTGACTCGTCAGGATGCCCGGAATTACGATGCGCAACTCGACAGGAAAAAGGTCCACTCTCACAACTGCCCCCACGCACAATCCGATCCGAGACACCTGTCGGTCCATGGGGATCCGTCGCAGGTGACGAGCTATAGTAGCCAAAGCAATCCCAGCACCATTCATGCACATTGCCACTCATGTCGTATAACCCGTAACCGTTCTTTCCAAATGCCCCTGCGGGACTAGTGTATGGTCTCGTTTCGTCGTAATCAGGATGCCGCCCACCGCCAAGATATGTACTCGTATCATATTCATAGGAGCCGTTAGCAACGTAGTTTGCATAGCTATGGTTTATGGTGTTACCCCATGGAAATCGCTGTCCACTCTGCCCTCCGCGTGCGGCCTTCTCCCACTCCGCCTCAGTTGGCAGGCGATAGCCGCCAGCACTCCAGTTGCAACTCCAGTTACTCAAATTATAGCAAGGGGTAAGCCCATCCATCTGACTACGATAGTTGCAGAAAGCTATCGCGCCGTACCATGTAACTTCTACACACGGATATCCGGAACCCTTGGGTTCTTTCATACCGAAATTGATTCCGTTCCACGTAATACGACAATCCGGATCGTCCAGATCCAGCAACTCCTTGCTGTTGCCCCCGGCATTGTGCAAAGATGTCGGTGTTACCGTCAGCTTGTTATGATCGTACGCCCACTGTAGCACGGCAAGCATTTTGTCATTCGTCACCTCGTGATTATCCATATGGAACTCACTCACATTAACTGTATGCACAGGCAGCTCATCGGCAAAGGCATCAGCTAAATTATCACCCATGCTAAACGAGCCGGCAGGAATTTGCACCATAACCGAAGGGGCAAAGCGCAGTCCAAACACGCTCCAGCTTCCGCTCCCCAACTCAACACACCATTGCTTATCGCCCGTATTGAACCAATACCAGGCTCCGCTTGAATAGGCATAGGGCCATGTGTAGTAATTCCAGCCGACAGCATCTATCACCTTATCCCATACGCCAGAGGCTAGATCAACACGCCACTGCGTATCAGCCGCATTGAAATAGTACCACTCGCCCTCTCCGATGGAGTAGGCATATGCCCCTGTATGATAGATCCAGCCTGACGGCTGCCACGCCAATGTAGTGGTCACAATCAAAATCGCCAGTATCGATACAAACATTATAACGCAAACTTTTTTCATCACATTATCTTTCTTCTTTGAAAGCGAGAACTAAACAGACCTCTATTTAATAGCTCAATCCCGCCTTTGTCCAGTTTCAATATGTTAAAAATCAACAAGGGCTGGACAAATATTCGTTTCGTTTTGAATAATAATATCTACCCTGAAACGTTATCTTAATAAGTGTGAATTGATATTTGGTTGATATCGAGAATTGATTGCGGAACAGGGTATGAAATATTTGTGTTTTTTAGTGGTGACCATGTCGGTTTTGATCGACATCTGCACGGCTAATGAGTTGGTCGTCCATCCATTCGAGATCGAAGCCGAGCTGACACCTGCGACGGCAATTGATATAGCCGTTCTGAATCGGCTTAAGCAACTGGAAATCAAGCCAGCACGGATATGCTCTGACTCCGTCTTTTTGCGACGCGCATATCTCGATGTGATCGGAACGCTACCAACTGTTCGCGAATCAAATCAGTTTCTTCGAGACACAAACCCCGAAAAACGCGGCACACTGATAGACCAATTGCTCGAACGCGAAGAGTTCGCCACATATCAGGCAATGAAATGGAGTGATCTTCTCAGGATAAAATCGGAGTTTCCAATCAATCTCTGGCCAAACGCGGCTCAAACCTATCACCACTGGATATATGAGAGCATCCGGCAGAACAAACCTTACGACCGTCTGGCGTACGAGATGATAACCGCGAGCGGCAGCAACTTCCGAACATCACCCGTCAATTTCTATCGCGCCATACAGAGCAAAGAACCCGCCGCCATTGTGCGTGCCGTCGCACTCACCTTTATGGGAAGCCGCACGGAGAGCTGGAAACAGGAGCAGATAGACGGTATGCTTCCGTTTTTCTCGTATATCGGCTTCAAGTCCACAAAAGAATGGAAAGAGGAGATCGTCTTCTTCGACTCCGTTAAGGCGACAACAAACAGCTTGAAAAATGCTGTATTCCCTGACGGCACACCCGCGCAACTATCGGCGAAGCGGGATCCACGCGAGGATTTCGCAAACTGGCTGATAAATAGAGAGAACCCATGGTTCGCCCGCAACATCGTGAACCGCATCTGCTACTGGTTGCTGGGGCGCGGAATCATTCATGAGCCGGACGATATCCGCTCGGACAATCCGCCCGAAAACCCGGAACTGCTGGCCCTTCTCGAAAAGGAGCTTGTCGATTCAAATTACGACCTAAAGCATATCTATCGGACTATCCTCAATTCAAAAACCTATCAGCTCTCATTCATTCCCGCAGACGACAACCCCGATGCTGTCTCTAATTTCGCCTGCCATCCCCTGCGCCGGCTCGATGCCGAAGTGTTGATAGACGCGCTCTGTCAACTCACTGGAACAAAAGAGAGCTATTCCAGCAAAATACCCGAGCCGTTCACATTCATCCCCGACGATCAGCGTTCGATCGCCCTGCCTGACGGAAGCATTACTAGTCCGTTTCTCGACATGTTTGGTCGTCCATCCCGCGACACGGGCTTGAGCTCCGAACGCAATGGCGACCCGTCATCCGAACAGTTGCTGCACATGAGGAACTCCAGTCATGTCTGGACAAAACTCATCAAAAGCGGGCGAATCAGAAACCTCCTTAGACCGAAGAAAAAAAGAAATGCGAGCGGAAACCGTATGCGCGGAACTGTCTCAAACATCTATCTGACCGTTCTGTCGCGTAAGCCGACAGATAGAGAGAGCGCGATACTGCGTGCCTATATGCAAAGCGACGAAACTTCCGGACGTGATGCACTGCTTGATCTAATCTGGGCTCTGATCAACAGTGCGGAGTTTTTATATCAACATTAGAACACAATTTTATGGCATAAACATTGATGGAGAGACAAGATGAGTGACATTCAGAAAGCACAAAAAAAAGAGTTTCCGCGACGCGACCTGCTCCGAGGTTGCCTGTACGGCGCAGGTGGACTCATGCTGGCCGGCAGCGGCATACCCCTCCAGGCAGCCGTTCCCCGCCCGAAAGCAAAATCGGTCATTCAAATATGGATGTGGGGCGGTCCGTCACACCTCGACACATTCGACCCGAAACCAGACAGCGGCTCGGAATACTGCGGACCGCTGAGCAATCCGATAGCGACAAATGTGGACGGAATAAGGATCGGCGAACTGCTCCCCTTGCTCGCGAAGCAAGCCGACAAATACTCCATTATTCGGAGCATGACCCACGGCGTGTTTGCGCACGAAACAGCATCCTATATCACGCAGACCGGGTGGAAACCCGGCGGACGGGATGTTCACCCTTCAGTCGGAGCTGTTGTGTCACGATTCAAGGGTTTTGACGCTGGCTACAAGGGACTTATTCCCCCATATATTGTGCTGACCCAGCCGCAGGGTCGCTTCTCCGAGGCTGGATTTATGGGTTCACGCTACAAGCCGTTTGCCACCGGGGGAAATCCAAACCAGCAGATTTTTGCCGTCGAGGGCGTGGTGACACCCGGTATATCAACAAAACGTCAGAAAGCGCGGCGTGCACTACTCCACAAACTCGACAGCCTCGCCATAGCCGCGAAAGACAATCCGCAGATGATAGCATCCAACTGCTGCGAACAGAAGGCTTACGATCTGATACTGGGTGATGCCGGAAAGGTGTTTGACCTCTCGCGGGAGGAAGACGGGCTACGCGAGCGTTACGGACGCAACACCTTTGGACAGTCCTGCATGGTTGCACGCCGGCTGATTGAGCAGGGCGTTCCTTATGTCACAATCAACTACAAGGGCTGGGACACTCACAAAAAACATTTCGAGACTATGCGCCGGAAGTTGCCAGAGATGGATAAAGGTATGTCAGCACTCATCCAGGACCTCTCTGACCGCAGACTGCTCAACAGTACGAGTGTATGGAGGGACGGCGAGTTT
>CAYTQP010000073.1:0-12923 GCA_964440175.1 uncultured Verrucomicrobiota bacterium | reverse complement strand
GGGAACTTTTAATCTGTTACATTGCATATATGTTTTTTAGAACCAAAATTATTAACGGCTCCAGATTGCTTTAGAGCGTGGAGTCTGCCACTCCTGAATCCAGCGGGGGAAGCGTTTTCCCCTTGTTCAGACGAAGGTGAAAAAGGGAACGACTTTGTAGTGCCTTTGGAGATGCCATCTTTGATTACCAATGACTTACGCATGCAAATGAGAAACTTGAGTTATACCTTTTACCGGATCATGGTTAACTCTTATTTTTTGCGAACTCTCTTCCTTGATCTGAGGTGTCACCTGGTCGATCCAATGATGTTGTGAGGATTTTCAAATGCTCGTAGTTTTTTATCCGTTTAAATTCGCTCTCGGCATAAAGCAGTGCGGTGGCAAGCAACTTCGATTAAAAATTTGCTGAAATGCTCCTCCATTTCTTCTAAATTTGCTTTGCCAGGGATTGCTGTTTGCTCCATCTTATCCATTTGTGATCTCCATTGTTTCTTTGTTGGGAAATGCCTGTACTACACAAAGATGCAGGTTGTGGAGACCACTTTTGAGTTTTAACAATTTTGGGGACGTTTCCATGGCGGAGAGTGGGAGGAGAATGGCGCACGGGTCATTTTTTCCAGAAGCTGGGGAGCAGGACGATTAGTACGGTGTAGAGTTCGAGCCGACCCAGCAACATGCAGAAGGTGAGTATAATCTGTCCGACCGCCGGTATCTGTGAGTAGTTCTGGGTGGCACCGATGCTGGCGAGACCGGGACCGATGTTCCCCATTGTCGCGATCACAGATGTGAATGCGGTTTCGATGTCGGGGGTGTAGAATGTCATAACAATGGAGATAATCCCGAAGAGGAGCATGAAAATGATGAAAAACGCGGCGATATGAGAGGTGACGGATTGTTCAATGCTCTCTTTACCAAGTTTTATGGTCAGCACTGATTTGGGGCGCATGAAGAGTTTTATTTCGCGCATAACTTTTTTGACGATGATAACAACCCGCACGACTTTGATGCCACCGCCAGTGGATCCGGCGCATCCGCCCAGAAACATGAGTAGCACCAACAGCAGGCGCGAGGCATTTGGCCAGAGATCGAAATCGGCGGTGCAGAAGCCAGTGGTTGTCATGATGGATGTTCCGGTGAAGAAAGAGTTTCGCAGTGCGTCCCAGAGTGAGGGGTAGACGGAGTGCCAGACGTTGAGTGTGAGTAGCAGACAACCTGTTAGCCAGAAGAAGAAGTAGAAGCGAAATTCGGGGTCTTTGAGATAGGCGGATGGTTTTCCGGTGAGGGCACGGTAGTGGAGCGCAAAATTGGCTCCGGCCAGAAACATGAAAATGGTGACGATTGTTTCGATGTAGACACTGTTGTAGGCACCCAAGCTGGCGGAGCGAGTTGAGAATCCGCCGGTGGCCATGGTTGCAAAGGTGTGGCAGAGAGAATCGAACCAGTTCATGCCTCCGAAACGGAGGAGTACGGCTTCAACCAGGCAGAGCAGGATGTAGACACCCCAGAGCAGTTTGGCGGTGGTCGCGATGCGTGGGGTCAGGCGGTCTTTGGATGGACCGGGAACCTCCGCCCTGTATATCTGCATCCCGCCCACACCAAGAAACGGGAGTATTGCGACACAGAGGATTAGAACGCCCATGCCGCCAAACAGATGGGTGAGTGCCCGCCAGAAGAGGATCCCGCGTGGCAGTGACTCCAGCCCGGAGAGAACGGATGCGCCTGTCGTTGTGAAGCCGGACATGGTCTCAAACACAGCAGCGGCGGGGTGGGGAATCACATTTGAGAGGATATAGGGGAGCGCACCGAAGAGAGATGCAAAAATCCAGCCGAAGGTGACAATGCCAAAGCCGTCCCGGCGTGTGAGTTCAGGCGATCCGCGTGTCAAAATGGCGACCATGGTTCCGAAGATGATCATGATACAGCTTGAGTAGAGCAGTGCCCTTTGCGCGGTGACGGGGTCGTCAAAATGGATGGAGACACCCCAGCACACCGCCATTGCCACGCCGAGAACGATTAACATGAAGGCTATTAGATGTGATACGGTGCGAATATTCATAGATGCGGGTTTCGTTTAGCCGTGGCAAAGCGATCGGAGCTTCTTGACGGATTTTGGAGACGAGAAAATCAGCAGCCGGTCATCGGCTTGAAGTTCGAGATCGCCGATGGCGGGATGTATGGTGTTTTCCCGAAGGACAGTAGCGATGATGGAGTCTTTCGGCATTTTAATGTTGGCGATTGTTTTACCGGCCAGTCGACTCTTCTCTTCGATTATGATTTCGAGCAGTTCTCCTTCCGCCGAGTGCAGTTCGGCCGCCGCGAGCACATTCTCGCCTCTGATGAACTGCAGAATGGAGTTTATCAGTGATATATGGGTGTTGACGATTCGATCTACCAGTTGGAGGCTGTCGATTATCGGCACATATTCTGGTTCTCCGATGAGGGCGGTTGTCAGAACTGCGGATCTTTTTTCAGCCAGCAGGCAGGCAATGATGTTATCTTCGTCGTCTTTGCTGGTTGCTACAAAGGCGGTGTTATCGGTGAAGCTGATCTCCTGATAAATCTCCTGTGAAAGCATGCTGCCGTGCATGACCATTGTTTTGTCGAGAATGTCGGCGCATTCTCTGGCGCAATTTTCATCTGGTTCAATCAGGAAAACATCATTCTCCTTCTCTAGAATACGTGCGAGTTCCCGTCCGGTTCCGTGTCCCGATGCGATTATAACCTTGTCTATTGGTGCAGTGTCCGGGCAACACCAGTAGAGGAAGGAGTTTATATCACTACGTGAGGCGGCGACGTAGAGGATATCATCGCGCTCAAGGCGGGTATCACCGAACGGAATCTCCAGATTTTTGTCTCTTATTCTGGCGATAAAGCGGAGGCGGTTCGCGATTTCTTTACGCGGCAGGTCTTTCATGGCGATTCCGATCAGAGGGCTGTCGGGGGGTATTGCCAGACCAGCGACCATTACGCGGTTACCGAGTAGTCCGACTGTCTCCAGTATTCCTGGAAGTTTCAGGATGTTGTAAATATCCTGTGCGCACTGGGCGTGTGGGTTTATCGCCAGGTCTATGCCCATTTCGCGGAGGTTCGCATAGTGATCCGGTCGCAGGCAGGTTGAATTAGAGACCCGTGCAATAACGTATTTTGTGCCCGCCCGTTTGGCCAGTATGCCAGCGAGAATATTGACATCGTCGCTGTTGGTGACACCGGCGAAGACATCGGTTTTCCCGATCTGCGCGTTTTTGAGAACATCCGGGTCTGATCCATGCCCGCGGACGGTCATTATATCCAGGGTTATCTCAAGTTCGTTCAGTGCCGCCGCATCCTGATCAACCACGACGACTTCGTAGTTCTCCTCACACAGCTTGTGAGCCAAACGTGTTCCCGCATTTCCCGCGCCTACAATTAAAGCTCTCATATAAATTAAATCCGTTTATTTCTGAAAACTGGCAAGGTACTGGTGTTCGGAGTGAAAATGCAAGCCGAATCTGCCGCAGATGAATCTTGGCGTTTCGTGCCAAGGTTGGCGGAGAGGGCGGGATTCGAACCCGCGGTAGGGTCAAATAACCCTACAATGGATTAGCAATCCACCGCATTCAACCACTCTGCCACCTCTCCGTGGTGCGGGTGTTATGCGGGAAGATAGAAGAATGAGGGGATGATGACAAGTTTGTTTTTTGACTTTTATTTAAAATGGGGCTTTCAACCGGGCGTAGATATTGATAAATTTACGCCATGAAAAATTTATGTATAAAATTATGGATTGGCGTTTTGTGCTTCGTTGCCACAATGATGGTATTTGGCGGGGCTGATGAGGATACGGCGGGTCTTTGCAGTGCGATATCAAGAGGGGATATACATGAGATATCCAGATTGATCGCCGCTGGCATCAACCTGAATCACACTGCCGGAGACGGGGTTCCAGCGTTGCACCGGGCGGTGCAGGCGGGCGACAGAAATGTGGTTAAGGCTTTGTTGGAGGCGGGGGCGAAAGTTGATGCCGGAGACAAAGGCGGATCCACGGCACTGCACTACGCTGCCGGATATGGGCAGGTGGGGATTCTGGACATTCTTTTGAACTACGGAGCCAACTTAAACGTAAAGATGCGTGGCGGAGCGACCCCGCTTCATGTGACCGCGCGTTATGGGCGTGTGAACTGCGCCGACCTGCTGTTGAATCGAAAGGCGAAAGTCGATGTGCGTGGCGATCACGGCTGGACACCGCTTCATCTTGCGGCGAGATACGGACAACCCGCTTTGATAGATTTACTGGTGGCGGCGGGGGCGAAGATAAACCCGAAAGATGAGGAGGGGAACACACCGTTGCATTTCGCACTGATGGCAGAACAGACACCTGCGGCGCAGATGTTGTTGAAGCGCGGTGCCGACAAAAATATTGAAAATAAGGATGGGGTGTCGCCGCTGAGCCTCGCGGTGGAGCATAAGCTTGTGCTGATTACCAATATTCTGCTGGAACTTGGTTGTGATGAGAACCGGAAAAACAATGATGGTGATCCTCTTTTGCATGTGGCAACTAGAGCAGACAACAAGTCTCTTGTGGCATTGCTCTTGCGTTACGGTGCATCGATAGACGCAGCTGACAGCAATGGGTATGTCGCTTTACATCTCGCCGCTCTGGCAGGAAAGAAGGATATGATCGACCTGCTTATCAGTCGGGGGGCGAAGATTAACGCACTCACTTTTAATTTGCAGACACCGCTTCATCTGGCGGCGGAAAAGGGGAATGATGTTGCGGCGGAATGGTTGCTCATAAAGGGCTGTTCGCGCAATGTTTCTGATATAAACGGTAAGACAGCTCTGGATTTGGCTGTTGAAAATGGACATGCGGAGACGGCGCGTGTTCTGCGTATGCACGGAGTGGCGACAGGCAAAGCGAAAGAGAAGGAATGAGCTTTGAAACTTTTGCAGACAGGTGCTATGTTACGGCGAAGGGTCTTTTAGTTGAAGATTTGGAATGGTGATATGATGAGAAAAATATCTGTTTTGTGGGTTTTTATGATGACGACGTGCGTCGCTATCGCCGGGCAACAGATGCGAGTGTCCGCCGACAGCGTGAATATGAGGGCTAGACCCTCCCTTAAGGTTGAAGTTGTCAAACCGCAATTGAATGCCGGTGATATTCTTGAAGTGATAAAGATTGAGGGTGATTGGGCGGAGATAGTGCCTCCGAATACCGTAGATTTCTATGTACACAGCGCGTTTGTGAATGACCATGTTGTTCAGGTGAGTAAGTTGCTTGTCAGGTCGGGTCCGACAGTCAACTATAAGGATGTCGGGATGTTGAAGAAAGACGACAAGGTGATGATTCGCGGGCATCTGGGTGAGTGGTTGAAGATTGCGCCTCCGCCAGGGTCTGTGCTCTGGGTCAGTACCGAGTTTTTGAAGGATCCGAATGCCAGAAAAGAGGATGTTCCGAAAAAGGCAGAGCCGAAGAAGATAGCTCATGAGAAACCGGCTGGCGGGGAACGGGCAGCTTCAGCAATAAAGAGAACACCGCCAAAACCCGTCAAGAGAACACCGCCAAAACCAGTTATTCGTTCGGTGAAGCACACGGGGAGCCAGAAGCTCATCAAGACCGCATGGAAAGAGCCGGCGGTGGTGGAGCAGGAGGAGAAGTGTGTTCCACCTGACCTGAATCTGATTCCGCTGAAAGGGCAGGGGAAAGAGCAGGAGGCGGAGGGAATACTTCGCAAAAAGGGATTTCGAATTTTCTCAAGAGCACCGGCGAAATACCGGCTGGTGGTGGAACGTGGCAACGGTTTTGCGACGGTATGCTATATTAAGGGAAATGAAGAGCAACTGGATGCCTTTAAGGGTGACAAAATTAAAATTAAGGGATATGCCTATTGGGTTCGCGGGGAAGATGTGCCAGTAATCATTCCGTCGAAGATTATGCCACTACGAACTAAGACGATTGATTTTTGATTATGTTACAGTAATACGAAAAATGGATGCAAATATGAAGCCCAGAAGAGATGTGATATGTTTTGCGACAGTTGCGGCTTTAGTGCTGGTTGCGGGATGTCGGTCCGGTGCGGGTAGAGAGATTGCGAAGGGTGCTGTGCGCGGTGGCAGTCATGGAGTTATTGAAGATAAAGCGAAAACAAATGTTGCTAAAGGCGTAGCGCACGGCGCATTGAATTCAACACACAAGGTGCGGGATGAGAATAAGGCGAAACGTCCTTAATAATTATCTATTTTAGCCATGAAAGACCGCGTCCCCGTGAGTTGGATTGAGAATACGGAGAACGTCTGGACTTACCGCCGTTCTTTAAAAAATCTGACTACTATCTCATAGGACTCCTCCGCGAGGAGTCCATGTCTGATGGTTGGGCGGTGATTGAGGGCGGGACTGTCGAGTATCTGAAAAAGCGAGACGGCACCGCCACGTTTTGGATCGTCCATTCCCCAGATAACTTCGGGGATGCGGGCTGAGATGATGGCACCAGCACACATGGGACAGGGTTCCTTAGTGACGTAGATGCTGGTGTTTAGTAATCGCCAGTCTCCGAGTGCGCTGGCGGCTTGAGTTATAGCGAGAATCTCGGCGTGGGCGGTGGGGTCATTGAGCTGTTCCACTTGATTATGGGCTTTGCCGATTATCTGCTCTTCGTAAACAATGACAGCACCGACAGGAACCTCGCCGTTTTCGGCGGCGATTTGTGCCTCTCTCAGTGCCATTCTCATGTATATAATGTCCTCTGTCAGTTCCATAACTGTGCAACCTTCGTTCTTTATGATTTGATTTCAATGCCTGATTACACTAATTTCGGACGCATGGCAAGATTACCCAAATGGATAAGATGTTCAACGAAAACGGACGAGCAGTATGCGCGTGTGCGTAAGTTGCTTTCCGATATGCAGTTGCGTACTGTTTGTGAGGATGCGCATTGCCCAAACCGGGTGGAATGCTGGAACAGCGGAACGGCAACAGTGATGATATTGGGAGACACATGCACACGTGACTGTCGGTTTTGTGCGGTGCGTAGCGGTCGACCGTTGGCGGCGGAAACGGATGAGCCGGAGCGGGTGGTTCAGGCGGCAATGCGGATGAAGCTACGGCATCTGGTTTTGACAAGTGTCACGAGGGATGACCTCGATGATGGTGGCGCGGAGATTTTCGCGGAGTGTATCCGGGCAGTACATGATAAGTTACCGGAAACCACTGTGGAGGTGCTGATTCCCGATTTTCAGGGAGATGAGGAGAGTCTGCTGACTGTTCTGCGTGCCACGCCGGACGTTCTGAATCACAATGTTGAGACTGTTAGTCGTCTGCAAGCTCAGATAAGACCACAGGCATCGTATGATTGCTCTCTTGGAGTATTGCGCCGTGCGGCGGAATATCATGGAACGATAGCGGTGAAGTCGGGGATAATGGTGGGACTCGGAGAGAGTGATGACGAGCTTTATGAAACGATGGCGGATTTGTATAATGTTGGATGCCGACTTCTGACATTGGGACAGTATTTGCGACCCGGTCGGGAATATTGGGCTGTTGACCGTTATGTCGAGCCTGGAAAATTCAGACACTACGCGGAAAAAGCGAAGATGATTGGATTCGACGCAGTAGAGTCGTCGCCAATGGCGCGGTCTTCGTATAACGCGGCGGAGATGGTTGAACGAGTGAAGGCGGTGAATAATGCGGGATAAATGCAAATGCACTCCGATTTCAGACAAAAGAACTGTCTCCGACGATGATGTTCTGGTTGTGATACCGTCTTTTAATGAGGCGAAGTATATCGGAGCGGTGGTATCGGAAGTTCGCAAGATGGGTTATAAGGTGCTGGTTGTGGATGATGGGTCGACGGATGAAACATCCGAAGAGGCATGCAAGGCGGGAGCCGATGTTATGCGTCACGATCTGAACAAAGGCAAGGGCGCGGCGTTGAACACCGGATATAAACATGCACGCGACATTGGCAGTGTAGTCTTAATCACCATGGATGGAGACGGACAGCACGCGCCTGCTGATATCCCAACATTCATTGAGGCCTACAACAGAACCGGCATCCCGGTGTTAATTGGTAATCGTCTGCTTGACGATAAAACGATGCCAACCATGCGCCGATTGACAAACCATTTTATGAGCTGGTTGCTGAGCCGTCAGATGGGGCAATATATTCCAGACACTCAGTGTGGATTCAGGCTTTATCGTAGTGATGTTGTTCCCTATGTAACGACCATTAGTGACAGGTTTGAAGCCGAATCAGAGATATTGTTGCAGGTTGCGGATCGCGGGATACAGATGGGCTGGGTGCGGGTTTCAACTATTTATGGAACTGGCGAAAGCAAAATTAATCCATTAAAGGATACACGCTTGTTTTTCAGAATGCTGTTCAAATATATGAGAAAGAGAAAATGATGATTAAGAATTTAATTAAGTGTCTGCTGATCGTTATGCTTTCATGTTCCGCTTCGCAACTTTTCGCTGAAAATGATAAAAATGACACGGTTGCTCCCGAAGCGGCGGCGCATAAACACTTCGGGGTGCGCTTGGCGGAAAAAATGAATGAGAAAGGACTGCCGGAAGAGGCGGTTGTTGTGCTGGTCTCAACGCTTCCGATTGTCGAGCTGCGCGGTGCTATTCCGATTGGTAATAATTTTTTCGAGATGAAGGATAGATGGTGGCTGGTGTATATGCTGGCGGTCGCCGGGAATATGATTCCGATCCCGATAATTCTGCTGACGCTTGGACCCGTCTCACGTCAGTTGATGAAATTTAAATTCGGAAAAAGATTCTTTGACTGGCTCTTTGCGCGGACACGTTGCAAGGGGGCATCTATCGAGAAGTATGAGACGCTGGGACTTGCGATTTTTGTCGCCATTCCACTGCCGGTCACCGGTGGATGGACTGGGGCAATGGCGGCTTTTCTGATGGGAATAAAGTTTAAGCATGCAATGTGGTCGATCTTTCTGGGCGTGCTGATTGCCGGTGTGATAGTTACCGCGCTGTCACTTCTCGGTTGGATCGGTGCAATAATAGCGGCTGTTGTTCTGATTGCTTTGGCGGTCAATGCGCTTTTGCGAATGTTCAAGCGGGAGAGCACAACGGAGTGAGATTTCGTTTTAAGTTTTGTCAGCCACCACTGAACAGCAACTGGCGCGTCATTGCGAAGATCAGTTCCACTATCAATACAGAGATCAGGATTTTGTGAATTTTTCTGCTCTTCGGGAGCGCAAATGCCAAACCGAAAAGCGGTGCTGATGCGAGTATGGCCACCCCGATCAGGCAGATGCAGTCTGAGTATCCAGGGTGGCGGAAGAATGAGTATCCCGGTGTCTCAATATCTTTGATCTCCGTCCAGAAGATGCTGACTGGTTTCTCCCAGTGGCAGAGCGTGGCATTGAGACTGAGATATTGGTAGAACCCTGAAAGATAAAGTATTGCGCCGCCCCCTATTACCAGTAATCCAACTACGGCAGTCCAGTTCATGGCGGCGCCAAAGGCTTTGCTGTCTGGTTCTATGCTGTTCTTTTCCATGTTGATCCTTGTGATAATCAGGGTATAACTCCCAGTCCGCTGAGTCCCTTCGCAATGTCCAGGATGCTGGCGAGCAGAAGTATTAACATAACAAGATAGTGTACCAGCACAGCGTTGGCTCTTAACGCCAGTCGTGCGCCGATGCGTGCTCCGACTGTGGCACCGATAACGCATGGCAGAAATATGGCTGGAAGAATTGAACCTTTCGCGAGATAGACCCAGGTCGCAGCGGCATTATTAACGCTGATCATCATCATGCTGGTCGCGGTTGCAACCTTTATAGGTGCGCCCATAACCAAATTCAGCACTGGTACATTCGCCACGCCAGCGCCGATCCCGAAGAGTCCAGCGAAGAATCCAAGCAGTCCGAACATCGCGATCACCAATGGCAGATTTGTCGTTTTGAATGTGATTGTTTTTTCCAGCGAAGGTTCATAATAGACCCCCGGAATGCCCAGTTTTTCAGAGAGACGGTCTGCCTTTTCCACCTCAGGGAACTCCATGTGTTTGGCACGCGTCATAATGAAAAAAATAACGAGCAGGAGAACTCCCAGGGCGATGGCGATATAGTGTTCGCCATCTGGAAGTGTGTCTGTCAGCCAAAGCCCGCTGACACTGCCGGCGATTGACGCAGGGATGGAGACGGCGAGGATAGGCGTGACCATGGTGAGTCGGCTCAACCCATTTGCGCTCAGGCGAGGAGTGGACGAAAGCGCGCTGGTGAGAGCCATAACCAGTCCTGCCCCGCGTATAAAGTCGATGTTGAACGGAAAAAAGGCCAGTGCCAGAGGAACGAACAAAATCCCTCCGCCGATGCCGGAGATGGGGGCGACTATTCCGATTAGAAATGTCATAATCAACAGGGCGAGTGGCCAAAACCAGACGGATCGACCATTCGTGACGGCAGTGCCGGGATCGGCGATCACATTAACAGTCCAGAGAAGAAACAGAAACGCTGAAATTATTAGTGTTAATTTTAATCTGTTATTCTTCATTAAATTCCGTTGTCGCTCTTTAACGTATTCGTTTGCTATGCATAAAAATTTCTCAACGGTGATAGGATATAGGAACAGTGAAGTCAAGATTGCTGACGTGAAGATATTACAATGATGAACGTAATTAATGTCATGGCATGCCGATTCTTGTATGCATGCTGCATTGTTCCTTTGCACCTTTGATTTGTGTTTAACTTTCTATTTCGCTTTCATTGGCGTAGCGCGGGAGGTGCGGAGGTTGACATTGCGATTGAGAGCGGATGGGTTTCTGTATCCACTGGAGGTTAAATGAAAAACAACATTTTCCCGTCACGATTCCCGGAGCATTCGGCATTTAAGGAGAGGGTTATGGTGATTGCATTAAACGCGGTATTTGGGTCTTGTGAAAAACTGAACATTGGTAATCAATGGCTTGCGATATTTGTGGGGTTGAACTTTGATAAAAACCACGTTTTTTTGCCTTTAAAAAGTTTTTGAGAAACCTGAGTCAGGTTTAATCAGATGATTTTCAAATTTACAGAAAAATGGTTACGTTATCGTTGAGTCGTTTTCACGTTAGTGTTTCACATCATATTCTGGAAGAATTTTATGGTTGTGGCGAGACCTTCGTCAAAATTGGATTCTGGTTTAAATCCGGTTGCGAGTAGTTTATCGGTGTTTGCCATTGAGTGTTTCACGTCACCGGCCCGCACGGGTGCGTATTCGATTTTTGAGCTTGAATTGGTGATGGCTATTATCTTTTTAGCGAGGTCGTTGATTGTCAGTTTGCGGGCATAAGCGGTGTTGAAGACGCCGGTTATGTCGGGATTGGCGGCCAGGTGCGCGTTAGCGGCGACGATGTCTTTAACATAGATGAAGTCGCGAGTCTGTTCCCCGTCCCCGTAGATGGTGATAGTTTCGTTGTTTACGGCTTTTTGAATAAAGATTGGCACAGCGGCGGCGTACTGGCTTTTGGGGTCCTGGCGCGGTCCGAAGACGTTGAAGTAGCGCAGGCATGCGGTATTAAGACGTCCAGTGTCGTGGAATTGACGGCAGTAGTATTCTCCATCGAGTTTCGTGACGGCGTACGGGCTTTTGGGTTCGGGCATCATGGTTTCGAACTTCGGCACTTCGGGGTTGTCGCCGTATATGGATGCGGATGTGGAGAAGCAGAGTTTCTTTACGCCTGCCCGCACGGCCTCTTCGAGGACAACAAGCATGCCGCAGACGTTTATATTAACGCATTCAACTGGTTTCTCCACAGATTCAGGGACGCTTATCATCGCGGCCAGATGGAAGATGTAGTCCACACCTTCAACCGCCCGGCGCACGGTCTCGCGGTCATCAATTGAGCCGTTAATGAATTCATGGTCGAATCTCTCGATATTATGACGGAATCCGCTACGTAGATTGTCAAGCACCCTTACCTCGGCTTTTCCCTGAAAATGTTCAACGATGTGGCTACCGATAAATCCGGCTCCGCCGGTGACCAATACTCTCATTTTGCAGACTCCTGTTTTCTCTGTGATGTTTGTTGAATTTGAAGGATTTAAAATGGAAAGGTGGCTATTCAATACCCATTGTGAGTTTATTCATGAGTTCTTTGAAGTCTTCACGCGGGCGTAACAGATCGAACTCCGGGCTTCCGAGCATTGTGATGGCAGCGGATCTATCGAGAAGGCTTACGCCATGCATAAGATAGCTCATCGCCTTATCTCTTTCGTCTTCATCATTGGAATGAGACATGACCTGCGCAAGTGCCATATACAGGGGCGCGGCCTTAGGTAGCTTTTTAATGCTTTCTTTCAGGACTTTTTTAGCGTCATCCCAGCGCTCTAATTTAATCAGAACTTTGGTGTACGTCTGTTTCGCGGAGATGTCTGATGTGACGAGGGCAAAATATTTTTCGAACTCTTGCGCCGCCTCCGCATACATCTCCGTGCGCGAATACAGCATAGCCAGATTGTGGTATGCAGGGGAGTAGTCATGCTTTGTTTCTAAAACACGCAGGAAGCACTGTTCCGCCTTCTCGAAATCCTTGTTGGAGAGATATGCCACACCGATGTTATTTATGATCCGGTAGGAGTTGGTGGTTTGAGTGACTGCGTTACTGAAAGACTCTATAGATGTCGCGTAGTCTTCGATACGAATATAGCAGAGACCGAGTTTGACCTCTACGTCCTCAATTTCGGGAAATATCGTCAGAACCTCGTTATAATGATTAATGGCCTCATCCCACTGTTGCAGATTATACGCTCTTTCGGCTTTAAGCAAGTGAACGGCGGCTTGTTTGACCCAGTAGATATTCAGCGGGATGGTTTTGCCATCAGGTATCGCGCCTATCTCTATGTCGTTTAGTTCATCCATGATAAGCTGATTTTGGAGGTCGCGCCCGAAATCCAGAACGGAATCAGAGCGCAACCCGATAGTAACGTGCGGTTTCTTGA
>CAYTQP010000072.1:0-13017 GCA_964440175.1 uncultured Verrucomicrobiota bacterium | reverse complement strand
TGAGAAGGGGTCAGAGTACCAGCTTGATGTCGCCCCCTTAATGCGAATTAATTTCAGGTACACCACACCTGTTCTGGCGAGACCAGTTTTTTTCGCTGTAGATGAAACCACAGCTACTCGATAAACATTGTTAATCGCCCTCTTCTTTATGGGTGATCACCGATTTATTCGCGTCCATGTTGACATCCATGTCATCAATCACATCGACCAGCGGCTGCAGGCTGATTTTCACAAAACCGTCCAGACTGCGGTCGAAATCCGTAATAGTGGTCATCACTGCAGTTAAAACAAGTGCAAGTGCCGTCATGCGCATGCGGTTCATATCCCCCGCCAGCCCCCGATTATACCCCGACACCGCCAGCGCGACACCAGTTATAAACAGCAACAACCAGAAAACGGCAAGTGGCAGACGGTCAAAAGAGACAGCTATACGCAGACTGTGCATATCAATGACATCATTGATAGATTGAATCATCAATGCTTCGATTGGCCCACCATCACCTTTGTTCGCAATCCTCGTGACGACCGGCCACAGTTTGGACTGCGCGTCCAGAGTATTCTTAATTGTCTCCCTCAATCGCTCCAGCGTGGACACTTCTTCAGCGGTGATCAGTCGGGTTTCGGCATATTTCCGCAACAAAATCCGCAGTTCAGTCCGCTCCGGTTCGGCAATCAAATCTGTCCGCAGGAACGCCGTGCCAAGCGCATTCGCTTCGGATATCACTGCATGCTTTCGGAGGTCAGCGCGACCGATTGTGAACGAATAAGTAAATGCCATCACAAGACCGAGCAATCCGTACATGGCTGTCAGGGCGATATCACCGGACACAATCTCCTTCTCGGATGTCCGGTGCTGCCACCAGCGTCCCAGCCAGTAGCCAATTTCCAATGCGACCAACAGTACGCTCAAAAGGATTGCCGCTGTCATCCACATCGGATACATATAAAAGACTATTAAACTCATTATCGACCCCGCTCTATCTTTTTATGCCCGTTCATCTTCAGTTCTTCGCTTTCCAAAACAATACGTTGACCAAGAACGATGCAGTTGAAAAGGATGCGCCCAACCTGATCTCTGGTCATATAAGCATTGCTGCCGGCAACCTCATCAAGCGACACAACGGTCTGCTCATCGATGTTAAAGAGTTTGACCGTCATTTCATCGTGATCCCAAATAGCTGGATTCTCCAGATCGATGTCAGAAGAGAAATGGATAAGCATACGTCCGGCCTCCCAAAACACCCACGTCTCGTTGGCAATCTCCGAGAGGGGCGCAATATGAATAACCCGCTCAAGCTTCTCCATCTCATCTTTCTCGCGTTCCTCCATATACTCAAATATGCTTCGTCGCGCCGAGGAACGCATTCGCAGCAGCAATTCGTCTTCAGGGAAGCGTGCCTGTGCACGTGTCCGGTGGGCATAGTCGCGCATTTTCTGATAGCTGGTTATTACCGTTTTATACCCATCCGTGGCGGAAGAAAGCCCGCCTTTCGCCACACTTATGATCTTAAAGTCATCGTTTTTTACAAGCAAACCCAGTTTTTCAATGGTGTAGTCCGCCTTTTTGACCGCAACCCGCACATCCAGAGCCGGGATGACTATCTCGCCGAAGCGGCTTTTATCTCCTGGATCAAGTTCGGGATCAAGTTCCCGCACCAGAAACTTGATCTCTGTTTTGCCGACAATCTTTTCGACATCGGTCTCATCCAGATACCAGCGGTAGAGATGTCGCATTACCTCAAAAAGATACTCTTCCTCAAAAAACGAACACTTCTCCGGTTGCGCGGAAAACGCCGAAGTGGCAACAATAAATACGAGTGTTATTAGAATGACTGTTTTCATAATCTATTTTTTCCTCAGGGTAAAAAAGCGGTTACCACCCAGCGAACCGCTGTCATCGTTTGGAATGCGGACAAAGTTTCCTCCGGGACTATAACAATCCTTATCCGTCATCCACGAATAGGCTCGACCCGTAACAGACTTCCCTTGAATTCGCGTCAGACCCGCAAAACGGTCGGCACCGGACATGCCGCCCTTAAAATACGCATCTGCCAGCCCCTGGGCATACTCCATGAGTCGGGCAAACTTTCCCGGCTTGCCATCGTTCGCAATTTTTGACAGATAATCGATGCGCTTATGAATTCGCGAGACAGCCCGGAATTGCCCCGCCTTATCCCGATAGAACCCGTCGCACTGCCCCTTTTCACCACCAACCGTTATGACATCTATAATGTCGGTCGTGGACACTGCGGCGATTTGCGACTGCCGGTAACCCGAAGGAATCTCATGGATTCGCCCATGACAAACCCAAAGAATAGCCAGCATCGCCGCCTTGCTGTCCGCCTCACTCACCCACCCGCGCTCCCCCGGAAAGGGCACCTCATTAATGAGCAGTCTGGCAACATAACCAGACTTGGTCTCTGCGCCGCGCAGGACAACTCCCGCGCTAACCCTCTCTCCGCAGATCAACAATGTTACCATCGCAATCGCTATAATCAGCCAGCTGGTCTTCACAATAGACTACCAATGCAACATAAATCCAAGATTAACACCGAATCCATCCAGTTTTCCTTTCTCAACAGGGTAATCTCTGGAATTCCCCACTGCCAGATCTTTCACTTCGACAAAACGATACATCACCTCCGCAAATATTGTTGCGCGAGTAGCAAGCATGTCCTGCATATGCTCGGAGATAATAAACTCAAAACCTGCATTCAGATAAAACCCGATCTCATCATCTGGGTCGGCAGTGATTCGGTTGGGACGGTTCTCCGTACGCATATCACCATTCATAAAATAATAGCCCAGTCCGCCGCCGCCGTAAACCAAAAGG
Organism: uncultured Verrucomicrobiota bacterium; assembly: GCA_964440175.1. Taxonomy (GTDB): domain Bacteria; phylum Verrucomicrobiota; class Kiritimatiellia; order CAYTQP01; family CAYTQP01; genus CAYTQP01. The sequence continues at coordinate 10,184 of CAYTQP010000072.1, read as the reverse complement.
CGCTCAGACGGCTCAGCAATCACAGAACCACCTATCTCAAGCGGCACAATTTCCAGACTGTAATGAGTGACGCCCAGTTCAGGAGCGGATTTACCTATATCGTCAAACCATGATAGACGAAGATCAACATTGAAATTCGGCAACGCCTCAATGGAAAACTTCAAGCCCATTCCATAACTGTCTTCAGCGTCTTTTGTATCCCAATACGATGCGTGTGCACCCCAGCTGTTATCACCGTGTGCAAAATTGGCGCAGGTCAAAACCAGCACTGTCAAAACTATCAATCTCTTCATATTCACTCCCTCTTTTGTTTGCATACCCGCCGGAAACTTCCGGTAGTTTTCAAATGAGTGCCGAAATCCAAACCCGCGACACTCATGACACATGACTATATTCACTTTTCAACATTAAACAATAAAAAAACGAAAATCTCCAAACAAACAAGAGTGCGTACACGGAATAAAAGCCACACCCTCCAAAGGATGCGACCAGTAGTTGAAAAAATGTGGATCAAAGTTATTCTATAAAATATAAAACCAAAAAGGGAGGACAACAAATGACCCGCAAAGAGAAAATTAATGCGTTGAATACAGTATTGTAATCAGCAATTGAGAACAAATCTTAATTCGGGTTTTTCATTTGTGGTCTCCATTGTTTCTTTGCGGGAAAGTGCCTGTTCTACACGAATGGGCAACATCACAAGTTTAATAATTTTGGGCGGCTTTCTTTTTTTAGAACCACGAATTTTCACGAATGAGCTGGATTTGATGGACAGAACAGACATTTCCGCCTGTTTTATTAAACAAGCAGGATGCTTGTGTTGCTCTGAGCAAGTTCCAACCTTCGGATAAATGCCCGGGAAAGTTATCCAACGTTCGGATAATGCGTGAAAATCATTGTCCAATCATCGGATAATAGCCACCCTGTCAACCAACAGACAGAGTCTGACCTCCCCCGTCTTTGATTACCAATAACTCACGCACACAAATGAGAAACGCGGATTAAGACTGTGCCCCGTAAGATCAGCGGTAAACGGAAGTCAAAAAATGTTTATTTAAATGTGAAAGGGATGAAACTTTAACCATATGATCTTCAAATTTACGGAAAAATAGTTACGTTATTATTCCTGAATTTTTAAAAAAATCATTCCGCCATCCGCATTACAGTAAACAGCAGTCACAAGCAAGAGTGCTTGCCCCCGACCCCTCATCGTCTCCATATGACACATCCCTTATCGAGCAAGTCTCTAATGACAATTGAGGATTTCACATAATTCCGTGATTGCAATTTGCCAGCTGTTTCAATAATGTGTCCGCCTTTTATATATTGAAGACGGGGTTGAAATGAAAGTACCGCTATCTTGGCTGAAAGAGTATGTGGATTTTGAGGACAGTATTGATGGCTTGGCTGACAAACTGACTTTTTCAGGCGCAGAGGTTGAGGGCATTGAGATAATTGGCGGCGATTACGAGGAGATTGTGGTCGGCGAGGTTGTCGCGACTGAAAGCCATCCGAACGCAGATCGTCTGACTGTATGCCGCGTCTCAGACGGAACAGAAGAGTTTCAGGTTGTCTGCGGTGCGCCAAATGTGACGAAGGGCGGGAAATACCCGTTTGCCCGAACAGGCACAACCCTGCCTGGCAATTTCAAAATTAAAAGAGCAAAACTGCGGGGCGTGGAGTCGGTCGGAATGCTGTGCGCAGAAGACGAGCTGGGCATATCAGATGATCACGAGGGACTGATGTCTCTAGATCCCGACGTTGCCGCCGGCACACCGCTATCGGAAATTATGGGACCGCCTGAGGTTGTGTTCGATCTGGAGATAACCCCGAATCGCCCAGACTGCCTCAGCATTATTGGAATCGCCCGAGAGGTTGCCGCTATCTATGGGGCAAAACTAAAACGCCCCGATGTCAATTTCGATGAGGCTGACTGCCTTGTCGAGAAGTCAATAACGGTGAGCGTTGAGGATTCTGATACCTGCCCGCGATATACCGCACGGACTCTCGACGGGGTTGTCATAAAGCCCGCGCCAGACTGGATGCAAAAACGCCTGTCTCTTGTCGGCATACGTCCGATTAATAATGTTGTGGATATAACAAATTATGTTCTGCTCGAATCTGGACACCCTCTGCACGCTTTCGATCAAACCTTGCTTGCGGGAGACCAGATCGTTGTCCGCCACGCACGCAAAGGCGAAACCATCACCACGCTGGATGGGGAAAAACGCGAACTGGATGAGGATATGCTACTGATTGCCGATGCTGAAAAACCAATAGCCATAGCAGGAATCATGGGCGGTAGAGACAGCGAGATACAAGAAGAGACTGTGAAAGTGTTGCTCGAAAGCGCATATTTCGATCCGCCGAATGTTCGTAAGACATCGAAAAAGCTAGCCCTGACATCTGAATCGTCCTATCGCTTCGCACGCGGTGTTGACTGTGGTGGTGTTGAATGGGCAAGTCGCCGTGCGGCATCACTGATGGCGCAACACGCAGACGCAAAGATAGCCGGAGTGGTGATTGATGTGTATCCTCAACCACAACCCCGAAAAGAGATCGTATACAGTGCGAAATCTATCTCCAGCCTGCTGGGTGTTGACCTCACAAACAATGATCTCGAAAAAATATTTACGAGTCTTGAACTACAGATACTGAAGAGCCGTCCTGACTTCTGCACGGTTGCTATACCATCTTTCCGCCCGGATCTTGAGCGCGAGGTTGATCTGGCAGAGGAGTGCGCAAGGATATACGGAATCGACAACATACCGGAATCAAATCCACAGGCATTCATCGTACCCGATGCCTCCGATCCAGCCGATAAGGCCAAATCAGTTTGCCGCGCAAATATGGTTGGACTCGGAATGCGAGAGATTATGAACTACAGCCTGGTTTCCATCGAACTGTTGGATATTTTTGATAAAACCAACGATACCGTGCGAGTTAAACTTCCCCACCCCATCAGTGAAGACCAGTCTATCCTGAGAACATCGCTGATCCCTCAATTGGTCGAAAGCCTTGGTCGTAACCATACCCGCCAGATCAAGAATGCTTCTTTTTTCGAGATTGGTCGAGTATTTCATCTCAACCCCAAAGGGGTAATCAGCGAAGAGGATCGTATTTCCATAGGTATCATGGGTCCACGCGGCCGCACTGGACTCGACAGATTTAAGCCGACGAACGCAGACGAGATGTTTATCTGGATCAAGGGTGTTGTGACAAGCCTGCTCCGCGCCCAGAAGATTGACAACCCCGAATTCGTGGCGGAAGAGTATCCCTCCCTGTCAAGTTCTCACAGTGCCCGAATCATTATCGACGGCTCGAACGCTGGCCGAATCGGGATTATCAAATCCTCAATCTCCGGCAACTGGCGCATCAAAGAGCCGATAGCCGTTGCCGAGTTGCAGCTCAACGCTATAACAGCACGCCTTTTCGAGCAATGTGCATACGAGCCAATCTCCACTCAGCCGGCAATTGAGCGCGATATGGCCGTTGTCGCCGACAATAATGTTCGTCACGCCGAAATACTTTCGGTGATCAAGGCGTTCGCTCCAGACATCCTGGAAAAGGTAGAGCTGTTCGATATTTTCACGGGGAAGGGTATTCCCGAGAATTGTAAAAGCATGGCATATACACTAACATATCGCGATCAGACCCGCACCCTCACAGACAAGCAGGCCAACAAATATCACAATAAGATAAAAAACGCCCTCCGCGAACAACTTGGTGTCGACATTCGAGAGTAATCAAACGGTTCCTGCTTTGGGTTTTTAACTTTGCGCAAAATCAAAGCTTGGCATCAAGTAGTCGCATATCAGCACGCAAAAGCAAGTCGTTCGCCTCCCATCCGTCATCACCGGTAATTGCAATTCCAGCCGACACCGAAATACGCACCCCACCATCACCATCATCACAAAAAACGAAACCTGCCACTGCGTCAAGCAAGCGCTTAATCGCAACAGTCGCGCCATCCCGATCGGTCATCGGCATAACCAACACAAACTCATCACCACCATAACGCACCGGCAAATCAGCATCGCGCATGTGCTTTTCAAGCAGTCGTGCAAGCTCACAAAGCAAACGATCGCCAAAGGCGTGACCACGTTCATCATTGACATCTTTGAAGTCGTCAATGTCCAAAATTGCAACCGCCAGCGTTTGCTTGTAACGGCGTGCTGTTTCGATGTGTTCGCGCAAGGCAAAGTCGAGATGTCGGCGGTTGCGCAAACCTGTTAATTTGTCCGTGGACGCGAGTGTGCGAAGTTTGTATATTGTTTTCAACTGGAAGAGAAGTATATCTGCCATATCCTTCGAAATTTCAATCTCATCCCGATTCGCGACAGCGACTAGAGCGTCACCGTCTGACGCTGGTGCGACAAATATCTCCCCGCTCCAATCCGTCGCCATAACACGTTTATCAAGTGCGCTAATCGTAAGAGCATCTCTATCTATATTGGAACCATGTTCTTCATATTTGGCAATCAACGCCTCCAAAAGTCTTTGCAACATAACTTCAGAGGCGGGGGCGGATGCCGTCCATACAACAACAGGCGACTCTCCTTCGAAAAAAAACGCTGCACTGCAGTATTCCGATTTACTCTCTTTTCCCATTTCCGATACCATCAATTTATGCTATACGTGTGCCTGATTTTTGAAAAAGTTAAGTTTAAACCTGGAGAGAGAATAATGCAATACGATATAGTAGCCAATACGATTCGCGGACTTGCCATTGACGGCATTCAGAAAGCAAATTCAGGACATCCCGGTATGCCGATGGGAATGGCCGATGTGGCGGCAGTACTTTGGACAAGCTATTTGAAGCACAACCCCAAAAACCCGGACTGGCCGGATCGCGACCGCTTTATTCTCTCCGCCGGGCACGGATCCATGCTGATTTACTCGCTTCTGCATCTCTCCGGCTACGACCTGTCTATTGACGACCTGAAACGTTTCCGCCAATGGGACAGCCGGACACCGGGACACCCTGAATACGGCATAACGCCCGGCGTGGAGACAACAACCGGCCCACTGGGACAGGGATGCGGCAACGCCGTCGGCATGGCCATTGCGGAACGCATGCTGGCAACCCGCTTTAACGCCAGTGCTAATCTGGTCGATCACTTCACTTATGTAATCGCCAGTGAAGGCGAATTTATGGAAGGTGGATCACATGAAGTCTTCGCTTTAGCCGGACATCTGGGGCTGGGCAAACTTATCGTCTTCTATGATGACAACAAAATTACGATTGAGGGTTCCACTAATATCGCGTACAGTGACAATGTTCGTAAACGTTTCGAGAGTTATCATTGGCATATCGAGGAGATTGATGGTCACGACTATGCCTCAATCGAGTCGGCAATCGCGACGGGACAAGCGGAAACCGACAAACCAACACTAATTATAGCGCGTACTCACATTGGTCAGGGCAGTCCCAATAAAGTGAACACCGCCGCGAGCCACGGTGCTCCGCTTGGCGACGAGGAGATAAGACTCACCAAAGAAAATATCGGCCTGCCCCCGGATCAGGAATTCTATGTCCCGGATGCTGCACACGCCATATTCGCTGAGCGTCAAGAAAAGTTATCAGCACTGGAAGACAACTGGAACACCATGTTCCAGGCATGGCGTGAAAGCAATCCGAAAGACGCAAGAGAATGGGAACGCTTTATGAGCGGAGCATTACCAGTCGACATAGAATCCGCTATGCCCGTATTCGAGGTCGGTTCATCCGCCGCAACCCGTAAATCATCTGGCATCGTAATGCAGTCAATTGCAAGGGTTATGCCCGGCTTCGTCGGCGGCTCCGCCGATCTAGCTCCGAGTAACAACACCTATCTCGATGGTTGTGGTGACATTGGTCCCGGCAATTTCGAAGGACGCAACTTCCATTTCGGTGTGCGCGAACTGGGAATGGCCGCAATTATGACAGGAATATCCCTTCACGGTGGCTTCCGGGTCTTCGGCGGAACATTCGCTGTCTTCTCCGATTTCGCCAGACCAGCAATGCGTATCGCCGCACTTACAAAGCAACCCGTCGTGTACGTCTATACCCACGACAGCATCTTTGTCGGCGAGGACGGTCCAACCCATCAGCCCATTGAACAGATTGCCGCAATGCGTTGCATCCCGAACCTAACAGTCATCCGCCCGGCGGAGGCAACCGAAACTGTCGCCGCATGGATTGCTGCTCTTGAAAACGAGAACGGTCCCACAGCACTGCTTCTCACGCGCCAGAACTTACCCGTGATTGATCGCAACAAGTATCCAGCGGCAGACAATCTTAAGCGCGGAGCCTACACTCTCTGGCAGAGTGGCGACGGTACACCTGAACTCATACTGATCGCCACTGGTTCCGAGGTGTCAATTGCCCATGAAGCGGGACAAACGCTGGCTGACGAGGGTGTGAATGTGCGCTTGGTTAGCTTCCCGTCATGGGAACTTTTCGAAAAGCAGTCCCCGGAGTACAAAGAAGAGGTTCTGCCTGTTGCCTGCACACGGCGAATTTCAATTGAAGCCGGTTGTTCCATGGGGTGGGAACGTTACACCGGGTCTGACGGAAAAATCATCGGCATAAATCATTTTGGTGCCTCTGCGCCTTGCTCCAAACTGGCCGAAGAGTACGGATTCACATCCCAAAACATACTGGAGACCGCGCGTGGTTATCTTAACACCTGAATCAGCAAGACCATAAAGAGTGCCGATACGGGTTCCACAAAATGCGCGGAAAAAACATGAAAGAGCGTACAGACAGATGGAATATCGCCGACCTGCTGGATTATGACTATTTCCAATATTCGGACAGGTCAATCCCGCCCGCAGAGAGAACTCCACGCGACAGAGCGATATATCTCGCCTCGGGAACGGCAAAAACCACTAAACGAAAACTGGCGCAAATATGGCTGAATGCTAGACGCGATGAGGGAGGGGAAACCGCCCTGCCGGGCGAGACATTTCGAAAGATTGACCGGATACTGAACTGGATTATAGCCGGAGCGGGACTTTTTCCGGGAATGCTCTACGGCTGGGGAGTCTTGAAATATACCGGCACAGAGGCCATAAATCTGCTGCTGGCTTTCTCTCTTCTCGTTTTTTTCCCTCTCCTGTTCGCCTTCTTCAGTCTGCTAACACTTATCTTTCGCCGGTATATCGGACGCAACTTTGAACTAAACGAGAATACTCTGATACAAAAACTGTATCAGAAATTGACAGGGTTGCTGATATCTTCCGAACAGAAAAGGCGCGGGATTGAGACCTTTTTCAACAACGCCTCAATTCGTTTGCGGAAATACGGGGCAGTCCCGACATGGATATTGAGTGCCCGCCTCCAGTATTTCGCGCTCGCTTTCCAGATCGGCAGCCTGCTCGCCGTCTTACTCAGCGGGACAGTTCATGATCTGGCATTTGCCTGGCAAACGACAACAAACATCGCTCCTGACACCATTCATAATTTTGTCACCACGCTCTCGACACCATGGCGAAGCTGGGCGGAGAATGGATGCCCCACCCCCCAAAATATCGCCGGCAGTCGCGTTGTGCTCAAAGACGGGCTTGCCGCTCTGAACAGCCACGATCTCTCGGCATGGTGGCAGTTCATCTGTTATTCCATGCTGTTCTATGCCGTCATCCCTCGAACAGTGTTGCTCCTGATCGCATGGGTCGCCGAAAAAGTTTCCATTATGACAATCAGCTTCAACGACCCAGAAAGCTCCGCACTTTTCCGAAGAATGCGCTCGCCGCGCATCGCCAAAGACACAAATTCCACGCGCGATCCGCAACTTCGCGACTCATCACAGACTCCACCAAAAACTCCCGATCATCATCACGAAAATACAACCTTCAGTGTTCTAATTCCCGACGACATCACCCCGATTGACAAAGAGATGATTGCTGTCGCCGTTGAGACAAACCTGCATGTAAACTGCACTAAAATTTTAACAATCTCTTTGGACGAAGAAGAGGACGGCGGTCTGTGGAGCCAAATACCGCCCGGCGAACCGATCCTCCTCCTCCTTGAGGGCTGGCAGGCATGCACCCTGGAACACCTCGACTATATCCGCGCCATGCGGCAAATCATGAAGAAGGAACAATTACTGGTGGTGGGACTTATCGGTCAAACTCCACTCGAAAGCAACACTCCCCTGAAAATCGACAGCGAACTCTTCAGCGACTGGCAGTATCACCTCAGCACACTGCGTGATCCGGCACTGACACCTATAAAGTTTATTATTGAAAGCAGGGTCAAATGACGCTTCCCACGCCCACATTCGCGGTGATCGGACACCCTAATGAGGGGAAGTCTTCGGTCGTCTCCACATTGACAGAGAACGACCGCATAATGATAACTTCCACTCCGGGCGAGACACGTCATGCAAAAAAGTTTCCCATAAAAATTGACGGTAAAACCCTCATCACCTTTATAGACACCCCGGGGTTCCAGCATACAAAGAAGATATTGAAATGGTTCAACAACTACAAGGACTCCCGCAACTCCGCAAACGGAGTATTGCCAGCCTTCATTGAAGAACACCTCAATAACACAGCATTCGACCACGATGTTAAATTGCTACAACCCCTCGCAGACGGAGCCGCCGCCATCTTTGTTGTCGATGCATCTCATCCGTTGCGCAACCACGACAGATACGAGATGGAGATACTGCGACTGACCGCTTGTCCGCGCATGGCGTTGATAAACAGCAAAGATGATTCAACTCATTTGGCGGACTGGAAAGATGAACTCAATCGCAACTTCAACATCATCAGAGAGTTTAATGCCCATCGCGCATCTTTTGACGAGCGTATAAAGTTGCTGGAAGCCCTTAAAGTCATGCACCAAAACTGGGAATCCGACATCTCCTCGGCAATCGAATCACTTACGCTGAACTGGCGTTCACGTCTGGCAGGCACCGCCGCCGATATATGCGATCTACTGCAAGATATTGTCTCGCACACAGAGTCCGCGCTTCTCGATGAGGAGAAGTACGATGAGGACAGCCTCCGCAAAGAGCTCCTCAAACGCTACGAGAAAAGCATAATTAAGCGCGAGAAACGTTGCCACAGCACCATCAGAAAACGCTTTCGCCACGAAGTCTTCGAGGGGGAACTGGAGACAAGCGTTGTTTTCGGCGAAAACGACCTCTTCTCCGCCAGCACATTAAGCGTATTGGGACTCAGCCGCTGGCAACTCACCGTAGCATCCACCATCGCCGGCGCAACCGCCGGTGTCGGCATCGATCTAATGCTGGGCGCGATAACATTCGGCGTGTTCACCGCCGGCGGTGCCGTAACTGCCGGATTATCCTCGTTCTTTGGTGCCAAGTCCATCAGCAACACAAGGATCGGCAAAAAACGCCTCTCACTCAAGCTTGGGGGTCAACGCCTGCAGCTTGGACCACTGGGTAAAAACTCACAACTTGCCTACATACTGACAGACAGGGCATTACTCTATTTTGTCACCATCAGCCAATGGGCGCATGCCCGCCGGGAAAACCGCTGGCAACCCATTAAAATCACACAACAACCATGGTTGACACGCGCATGGAAGAGCGAGGAACGCAAAACACTGACCTCTTTCATAAACTCAATACGAAAATCGGGAAGCCCCACTCGTCGCAACAACTTCCGCGAGCAGGTTTGTGATATCCTCCTGCAAAAAATGGATCATTAGCCTCACCGGTTCCACCCACCGCCATAAATAAATGCCATTCCTGTTTTTTTGCGAACACGCCGGAAATTGGTGACACTATTTTATTGAATTCTCCTGAAAAAGGGATACCTTGCGTCATATATCAAGGTTCAGGAGGGAGTTGTGCCTTGAAATATTTGTGGGGGCGACTGGCTTCGACGTTTAGGTTGAAGCCTCAGTTGCGTGTCGAGGATCCTGGTTGGCCTCGTAAAAAATCCAGGGACAACAATAAGTGCTAACGAAGAGTATGCACTCGCTGCGTAGATAATACGCACGACGTCTCCCCACCGACACCTGCTAGGTGACGGAGGCGACGATAGCAGGTTAGTTTTGTGACTGGATGACCGGGTCGCAAGGCGAAAATATGATTCGTGGACACTGGTCCCGCGGCCGCCCGTCTGTCGGCAATCCGCAGGGATGAGATTTGAATGGCAGACTAAACACGTAGACGCTGCGGTGACTCTTAGGCGGACGGGGGTTCGACTCCCCCCGCCTCCACCAT
>CAYTQP010000071.1:0-13162 GCA_964440175.1 uncultured Verrucomicrobiota bacterium | reverse complement strand
GATTGGCGGTGGGGGAGGTGCTGAAAACGCGTGGACACCTAGTGACACTCTGGCTTGCAGGAAAGGATATAGAGAACGAGGCGTTAAATGAATGGGATGGCGAGGTTGTCACCGTTCAGTCACGTGGTTTTCAGGGTCGCAACATTTTCAGTGCTGTCAAAACGGTTTTCACACTCATGAAAGTGGCGCGGGAGTGTCGTCGAAAGATGGCGGCGAATCGTCCCGATATTCTGCTGGCCATGGGTTCCTATGCCTCGATAGGACCGGTGCTAGCCGCCGACAAGCTGGGAGCGCAGGTAGTGTTGCACGAGGCCAATGTCATTCCCGGTCGGGCGATAAACTGGCTTTTGAGCCATGCGGATCGTGTGGCACTCAGCTTTGAGGAGACGAGCTATTATCTCAAGCGCAAGGGCGTAGATGTTACGGGTATGCCTTTGCGTGCTGAACTGCGGACGGCGGCGGAATCTGTGAAAGACAGTGGATTGCCGGACAAACCTTTTACAATATTGATTATGGGTGGTAGCCGAGGCGCGCACAGGCTGAATGATATCTGCGTGAAAGCACTCTGCGCCCTTCGCGAGAAAGGGGTCGAGTTCGAGGTGATTCATCTCGCCGGTGTTGATGACGAACAGGAGGTTCGCTCCAAATACACTGCAGCGGGTGTGCGACATTCAGTCTATGCGTTTTGCCACGACATGGCGGTTGTCTATCGACAGACAGATATGACCATCTGCCGCTCCGGTGCCTCGACTTGCGCGGAGATAAACGCATTCGCGATACCATCCCTTCTGATACCGTATCCGCACGCCGTTAAGGGGCATCAGATGGCTAACGCCCGCGCTATGGAAGATCGCGGCTGCGCCAATCTTATAGCGGAGGAGAATCTTACTGACGACTGGTTGACGCAGTATTTGGACGAGAGCATTACCAATCCCGTCCGCTTAGAACGTATGCGTCAGGCGGCGGTGCGGCACTCCCTCCATTCCGGTAGTGAAAAGCTTGCGGATTTGATCGAGTCGCAGTGCTTCGTAGCGGGAAAAGACGTTTGTTAAAAGCACCTTTATAATGGTGTTCAGCCGGGATCTCCTTAAATCGGACTTTCCTGTGTATGGGGATATCACTCTTATTTGCGCAATACATGTATCCAGCACCTTTTCGATACTCAAGCGGATGTTTATAAAATTTTAAAGTTGCTTTTTCGCATACCCCCTGCCAAATTCAATTTTCAATTATTGGAGAATAACTGTTAGAAATCACAATGAGATATAACTTAACAAAAGATGATGCGATCAACCTGAAAATGGATGTTGCAATAGACACTTTAGATCGCAGCCGGGCTAACAAAAAAACCATTTGGCTTAAACTCGTTTCTGTAATTATAGCACTTGTATATGTCAATATCGAACCTGCTGGCGGAGAAGTGTCCGGGATACCAACATCCATTGTTAATATCTTTATGATATATGTAATCCAGTTTCCACTATGCGTGTTGATTGTTTATCAACTCTTTCGCTTGATAAAATATCTCGGAAGAGAGAGTATTCTTAAAATTGTCAAGAAATATGCAAGCGAAATAGATGACGATATTGAAACAGGAGAACGCTGTATTAAAAAAGAGAGAGACGAAATTATATTTTCAACCGCTACGTCTTCCCGCTCTTACAAATGCAACTATATAACTGAGATTACTGAACATAAACACTCGTATATCATTCGTCATGAAAAACATCCATTGATTATTATACCCAAGATGGTTTGCAATTTAGACGAATTGAAAAAACTAATTTTCGAACAAGGCGATCTACGTGAAAAGACGGATGAAATTGAATAGATAAGACCGGGGCTGAGACCGAATTATTATCAGCTTGCGTACAGAGTTGATGGAAACATTGTTATCAGTGTTCTCGCTTATTATCTTCTCACATTGGATGTCATATATGAATTTCTGCGCTTGTAATTAGAGTCTGTCCCATGTGAGGCGTTTTTAGAGAACAGGAAGAATGCCGACGAAATAAGCCATCAGCGCAAAAACATGAACCAGATTTTAATCCAAGTTTCTTGTTTGCGCTTCAGAAAGGGGAAGGCTTTCAATGTTTAAACGAAATGATGTCATTTATGGATGCACTATCGGTGAGCAACATTATGAGGCGGTCTATGCCGAGCGCAACACCGCCGGAGGGTGGCATGCCGTTTTTGAGAGCGGACAGGAAGTCGGTGTCCACTGGATAGATCTCGCTTCCGTGTGCACGGCGTTGTTCCAGGCAGTTGTCGAAGCGGCGGCGTTGTTCGCAAACGTCGGTTAGTTCGCTGTAGGCGTTGGCGAGTTCAAGACCGCCAATATACAGCTCCCAGCGCTCGGCGACGGGAACAGCGTCCGCCCGGCAACGGGCGAGAGCGGCAAGCTCAACGGGATAGTCTGTCAGCACGGCTGGTCTGTCACTCGGCAGATGTGGCTCTACTTTTTCCACAAGATCGACATCAAACCGCGCCGCATCGTAGTTTAAAACAGGATCCCAGCCCGCAAAACGCATAAAGGCATTAGAGACTGTATACTCCGCCCAGGGCGGACGCAGATTGATCTGATGTCCTTGATAAGAGATGGTTTCGTTCCCTGCCGCGGCGAGAATCAGTTTTTGAGTGTCGTCCAGTATGTCGCGATAATCGGCGTTAGCGCGATACCATTCCAGCATCGTGAATTCTGGCGAGTGATGTTGTCCGCATTCGTCTTTTCTGAAGCACGGACCAATCTGGAAGATGCGTTTATGCCCGGCACAGAGCAAACGTTTCATGTGGAGTTCGGGAGATGTGCGCAGAAAGAGTTTGCCGGACTCCTGCGCGTCGATATGTTCTTCCAGCGCGGGAGTACGCACACGAACGGGTGTTTGCACCTCGGTGAATCTGTGTTTATGGAAAAAGGAACGAAGCGATTGCGTTATGAGATCACGCTTTTCCAGAATCTCTATGTCGCTATCTTTCATTTGCCACCGCATTTTTGCACGGGGTTACTAGGCTTTATTGACTCTGCCGCTGTACTCGCCAGTGCGGGTATCAATCTTAACGACATCATTTTCGTTGATGAACAATGGAACCTGAACCTCATATCCGTTCGCGAGTTTTGCGGGCTTGAGCGTGTTTGTCGCGGTGTCGCCACGGACTCCCGGCTCGGTCTCCGCAACCGTCATCTCAATAAAGAACGGGAGTTCTATCTCGATTGGACGTCCATTGTGAAACAGTATTTTGACCGGCATATCCTCATCCAGAAAATATTTTTTTTCGCCGATGACATCCTCACCCAGCTCCGCCTGCTCATAGGTCTCGCCGTCCATGAAGACGAAGAGGTCGCCCTGCGGATAGGAGTATATCATGTCGCGCTGATGGAGATCCGGCTTGTCTATTTTGTCCACCGAACGGTAGGTTTTGTCGAATGTTGCGCCTGTCAGCAAGTTTTTAAGTTTACAGCGGTAAAGTGCCTGACCCTTGCCCGGTTTTGAAAATTGGAAATCGGCAACAGCGTACGGCTCGCCGTCTATCTCTATCTTTAACCCTTTCCTTAAATTTGACGCATTATACATATTCTCTACTCTCCCGCCTCTGTGTCATCTAAAACTCACTCTGCTTAAAAACCGAAAGAGTGATTATCATAATGACGTGAGATTGCAATGGTATAATCGGGAAAAATGGCGTGTTCTGTGTTGTGATGAGCAAAGTTTGAACAACTCTTTTTTCTGTTCCGGATCATCAAATAAATAAATGTAAAAAACAGGCTTGAATATTGGAGCGAGAAAAGAGAATATTTGCGGCTCTTTGAATCACACATTATTTAATGTGATGTGCTGATGTGCGTAGAAAATTTAAAAGAAGTCAAAAACTAATGAAAATAAAACCATTTAAAGCACTACGACCTTTGCCGGAGAATGCCAAGGCGGTTTCATCGCCGCCATACGACGTGCTTGATTCGGCTGAGGCCAGGGGAATGGCGTATGGCAATCCGATGAGCTTTCTGCATGTGATCAAACCGGAAATCGATCTTGCGGAGGGCGTTGATCTCTATTCGGACGCGGTGTATGCACAGGCGGTGAAGAATTTTAAACTGTTTCAGGAACGTGGATATCTCGTGCGCGAGAACGCGGAGTGCCTCTACCTTTACAGTCAGACGATGGGTAAACACACCCAGTACGGATTGGTGTGCTGTTGCCGTGCGGATGAGTATGGATCAATTATCAAAAAACACGAATATACACTGAAGTCCAAAGAGAACGATCGCACCCGGCATGTATCGGAACTCAACGCGAATGCCGGTCCGGTGTTTCTCACCTACCGCGACGATCAGGAACTCAATGCTCTGCTCTCCGGGATCAAGGAGACAACTCCACTGTTCGACATTGACGCTCCCGACGGAACCCGCCACAATGTGTGGAGAATTTCTGAATGCGCGGAGCTGGTCGCCGCGTTTGAGAGGGTTCCTTTCGCATATGTTGCCGACGGGCATCACCGCTCCGCGAGTGCGGTGCGCGTAGCGCGTGAACGTATGGATGCAAACCCTAACCACACAGGAGACGAGGAATATAACTGGTTCCTCTGCGTTCTGTTTCCCGCCTCTGAGCTGAAACTTATGTCTTATAACCGCTGTGTGAAAGATTTGAACGGCATGGATAAAGAGGCGTTTCTTAACCGCCTGAAAGAGAATTTCACTGTCACCGAAGGTGGCAGTCCTGAACCGTCCGCCGAAGGAGAAGCCGGGATGTACCTTGACGGAGAATGGTTTCGCATCAGCTGGTCAAAACCGGAGTCGGATGATCCCGTGGCGAGGCTGGGAGCGACTGTTTTGCAAGATGGTCTGTTGCATCCAATCCTTGGCATCGAAGATCCCCGGACGAGTGACCGCATGAAGTTTATCGGCGGTATTCGCGGAACATCTGCACTTGAATACGCAGTGGATTCGGGTGAATACGCGGTGGCTTTCTCAATGTTTCCTGTTGATATTCTTGACCTTATCGCGGTTGCGGATGCGGACAAGGTTATGCCTCCGAAAAGCACGTGGTTTGAGCCAAAATTAAGATCTGGGCTTCTTGTGCATAGCCTCGATTAGCTATATTGGAATATGGTGATATATGGGTTCGTTTAAGATAAAAAAAGGGTTAGACTTGCGATTGGCAGGGGCACCGGCGATGGATATTTCTGAAACGCTGTTTCCCGCCAAAGCGGCGGTTTATCCGTCTGAGTTCCCCGGCATAAAACCGCGCATGCAGGTGAAGATTGGTGATCTGGTCAAACGTGGCTCACTCCTGTTCACGTGTAAAAAGCGTGCTGAACTACGCTTTTGCGCTCCGGTTGCGGGAAAGATAGCGGAGATAAACCTCGGTGAGCGTCGCTCAATTCAAGAGATAGTGATTGAGACCGATCCGAAAAACCCGACGGTCAAGTTTGCCAAATACACCGCTGCCGCCATTCGCGACTTGTCGCGGGATCAGATTCTCGACCAGTTGCTGGAGAGTGGGTTTTTGTCTTTTATACGGCAAAGGCCCTTTTCTAAAATAGCCGAATCCGGTGCAAGACCCAAATCAATCTTTGTGAATGGGATGAATACGATCCCGTTTCAAATAGATATCGAGGTCGTCCTGCGCGGAAAGGAAGAGGCGTTTCAGGCTGGACTGAATATTCTCGCACATCTAACAGACGGCAAGGTTCATCTCGCTCTTCCCGAGACCGCGACTTCTCCCGCGCTGATTAAGGCGGAGAACGCGGAGGTACATACATTCACCGGTCCTCACCCCGCAGGCAACAGTAGTGTGCATATCGCGAAACTGGATCCGATCCGGCAGGGGGATGTAGTCTGGACGGTCGATGCACGCGAACTGATTCTCATCGGCGAACTTTTTCTCAGTGGCGAACTGCCGCCTCAGCAGACCATATCGTTTGCTGGACCCGGCGTGAAGCCGAAGATGCGCAAACATTACCGGATTATTCGCGGTGGCTGGTTGGAGAGCGCGTTTCCTGCAGGGCTTATCGATGGCGAAAAGCGACTGCTGAACGGCGATATTCTCATGGGCGACAAAATTCTGTTGCAAAGTGGGCTGCGTTTTTTCGGTTCCGGAATCACCGTCATAAGTGAGGAGCGTAAGCGCGAATTCCTTGGCTGGTTGAAGCCTGGATTGAATGTGTTCAGCTCTTCGCGACTCTTCCTTTCGCGTTGGTTGCGCCCGCATGCGGAGTGGGATTTAACCACCGCCGATCACGGCGGACAACGCGCCATGTTTGCCACTGGTGTTTACGACCGCGTTATGCCCTTGAATATTATGGTTGATTTCCTCATCCGCGCGGTTCTCGCGCACGACACCGAGGAGGCCGTCAAGCTTGGCATTCTCGAAACCGAGCCGGCAGACTTCGCGCTATGCTCATTTGTTTGCCCCTCGCGCACGGATGTCGTTGGAATAATCCGCCAGGGTCTTAAAGAGATTGAAGAGGAAGGCGTTTACGAATAGCGATGAAGATTTTGTTAAAACTATTGGACTCTGTTAAACCGCTTTTTGAGAAGGGTGGCAAGCTGGAGAGACTGAGCCCTGTCTATGAGGCCGGGGATGCGTTTCTTTTCACACCAGATAATGTCACCAGCAAAAAACCGCATATTCGCGACGCGGTCGATTCCAAGCGGTTTATGATTACCGTCGCGATCGCTCTTATGCCTTGCATCTTGTTCGGCATCTGGAACGCTGGACATCAACGCAATCTTGCATCGGCGGCGAATATCGGATTTCTTTCTGATGTTTTGCAGGGGTTGATAATTGTTCTACCGATGATTCTGGTTTCATACGCGGTTGGCGGATTCTGGGAGGTGTTGTTTGCCTCTGTACGCCACCACGAGATCAACGAAGGTTTTCTGGTGACGGGTCTACTTTTCCCGCTTGTTCTTCCTCCGACAATTCCGCTCTGGCAGATTGCGCTCGGAGTCTCCTTCGGCGTGGTGATAGGCAAGGAGATATTCGGTGGGGTCGGGTACAACATCCTTAACCCGGCACTGACCGGGCGTGCTTTTCTCTTCTTCGCCTATCCGGCGCAGATATCCGGCGATTCAGTCTGGGCAAAACTCGCCAACGGTAGTGTGCTGGTGGACGGGTTCTCCGGCGCAACCCCGCTGGCGGTGGTCAACGGACTTCCGGATGGCGGCAATTGCATTACCGCATTGAAGAATGCGGGCTTCAACTGGCTGGATATGGCCATTGGCTGGATACCGGGTTCTATCGCCGAGACATCGGTAATATGTATTCTAATCGGCATGGCGATTTTGTTGGTTACACGCGTGGCATCGTGGCGAGTGATACTCAGTGGTATTGTCGGTCTCTTCACCGCTACTCTGCTACTGAATCTCAGCGCAAAAGGTGACGACTACGCATCACTGCCGTTCTACTACCATTTCGTTATGGGTGGATTCGCCTTCGGCATAACCTTCATGGCCACCGACCCGGTCAGCGCAGCCTCCAGCAATACGGGTAAACTGCTGTACGGGTTCATGATCGGCTTTCTGGTGGTCATCGTCCGCGTTTACAATCCAGCCTTCCCCGAAGCAACTATGCTCGTTATTCTGTTCATGAATGTGATGGCACCGATGATAGATCATTATATTGTTCAGGCGCATATAAGAAGGAGGCTCCGCAATGCGTAAGAGTGACACATATACGCTCCTGTTTGCACTTGCCGTCTGCGCTGTCTGCAGTGTTATTTTAGCTGTCGCAGCCTCCAGCCTGCGTGAGCGTCAGGAGCTGAACGTTGAGCTGTATCGCAAAATAAATGTTCTGAAAGCGTTCGGGAAGGTGGTCGAAAAGCAGGAGGTGCAAACAGTGTTCGACAAGCATATAACTGAGATGGAGTGCGCGACGGCACTTGGAATTGATGGCAAGATGCCTCTATATCTATGGAAAAAGGATGGCACCACAACTATGTGCGCGTTGCCGGTCTCCGGTAAAGGGCTGTGGTCCACAATTCGAGGTTATCTGGCACTGAAATCGGATATGAACACCATCCAGGGCATAACCTTCTACGATCACGGAGAGACTCCCGGTTTGGGCGGAGAGATCGAGAAGGAGTGGTTTCAGGATCAGTTCCAGGGTAAAAAAATACTGGAAGCCGGCAAGTTGACAGGGCTGGAGATTGTGAAGGGTAAAGTAGCTGACCGCTATCCCGACGGAAACAGCCACGCAGTCGATGGAATCAGTGGCGCGACAAGGACCAGTAAAGGCGTCGAAAGATTTCTCAATAGCGACCTTAAGCGCTACAACGAATACTTCAAAACTCAAAGAGGGACTAAATAGCTATGGCGGCAAACCTCAAAAAAATCCTGATCGATCCGCTGGCGGATGAGAACCCGATAAGCAAACAGGTGCTGGGTGTCTGCTCGGCATTGGCGGTCACGGTCAAGGTTGAAACCGCATTGGTGATGAGTATTGCTCTGACCATTGTGGTCGCTTTCTCAAATCTCATTATATCGGCAATGCGCAAGGCCATTCCCGTGCGCATACGGATTATTGTGGAGATGGCGGTAATCGCCACACTTGTGATTGTTGCCGACCAGCTCCTGAAGGCGTACCTGTTTGATGTCAGCCGCCAGCTCAGCGTCTTTGTCGGACTGATTATCACCAACTGCATTGTTCTGGGACGCGCCGAGGCCTATGCGCTTCAAAATCCGCCCTGGCCGTCGTTCGTCGATGGAATCGGCAACGGTTTGGGTTACAGCATAGTGCTCATACTGGTGGCAACAGCCCGTGAAATTCTGGGGTTTGGAACATGGCTGGGATTCCGCCTGCTACCGGAGAGTTATCCCTGCAACGGTCTCGCCCTGCTTGCACCGGGGGCATTTATTTTGCTGGGACTGCTGATATGGGCGCAGCGTTCAATCTTTGGGAATCCGGAATTGGAAGAATAATATGACATAGGGAGTTGCGTTTCGACGCGGTTGTAAAAATGCATCTGATAGACATAGCAATAAAATCGATATTTGTTGAGAACATACTTCTAGCCTTTTTTCTGGGTATGTGCTCATTTCTCGCCTGCTCAAAAAAGGTTGAGACCGCGCAAGGTCTGGGCATGGCAGTCATCTTTGTACTCGCCATCACTGTGCCCGCCAACTGGGCGATTCAGTGCTTTCTGTTGGGCAATGGTGCGCTTGCCTGGACAGGCATTGACGCGCTTGCCGCTATGGATCTTTCGTTTCTCACGTATATATGCTTCATTGCCATGATCGCCGCAATGGTGCAGCTTGTCGAGATGGTACTGGACAAGTTCTTTCCCGCCCTCTACCATGCGCTCGGTATATTCTTGCCGTTGATCACCGTCAACTGCGCGATTCTTGGAGCCTCGCTTTTCATGGTGGAGCGTAGTTACAGTTTTGCCGATGCCCTTGTCTACGGTGTTGGCTCGGGCACAGGCTGGGCATTGGCGATCGTCGCGATTGCGTGTATCCGCAAAAAATTGCGCTACTCCAATATTCCCGCCGGACTGCAGGGGCTGGGAATAACAATGATAATTACAGGTTTGATGGCGATGGGCTTTATGTGTTTTTCGGGTATTTGATATGGATCTACTTTTTGTTTTTATAAGTTTCGCTGTTGTCGCAATCGTTGTCATGATTCTGGTCGCGTTGCTCGTGCTGGCATCGAAGACATTGACCCCCAGCGGCGTTGTCAAGATAGACATAAACGATGGCGGAAAAGTGCTGGATGTGAATCCCGGCAGTTCACTGCTTGCATCCCTCGCCGAAAACGAGGTCTACTTGCCCTCCGCTTGCGGCGGTGGCGGAACCTGTGGCATGTGTACGTGCATTGTGAAAGAGGGCGGTGGCGAAATGCTCCCTACCGAAAGCGGGCATATCTCCAAAAAAGAGGCCCGTGCCGGCTACCGCCTCACCTGCCAGCTGAAGGTTAAGAACGATCTCAAACTCGAAATTCCTCCCGAGATGCTCGAAGTTAAAAAGTTCGAAGGAACCGTGCGCTCCAACAACAATGTCGCCACCTTTATTAAGGAACTCATCATCGAGTTGCCGGACGGAATGGACATCGACTTCCGTGCCGGTGGTTATATTCAGATCGATATCCCCAACTACCAACTCTCTTTCAAAAGCTTTGATGTTGAAGAACAATACCGCGATGACTGGAAAAAATTTGGTCTCTGGGATCTCAACGCTCAAAACGATGAGCCATGTTTCCGCGCCTATTCGATGGCCAGCTATCCCGCCGAAAAAGATATTATCATGCTGAACGTCCGCATTGCCACTCCGCCGCGCGGGATGAATGTCCCGCCGGGAATTGCTTCCAGCTATATCTTTAACCTGAAACCGAAAGACAAGGTTGTGATGAGCGGTCCGTTCGGCGAGTTCTTCGCCCGTGAAACTGAACGTGAGATGATCTATATCGGCGGCGGTGCGGGTATGGCTCCAATGCGTAGCCACATCTTCGACCTCCTCAAGACTAAAAAATCAAACCGTAAAATAGGCTTCTGGTACGGAGCCCGATCACGCCGCGAAATGTTCTATGACGATGAATTCCAGGCTCTTGAAAAAGAATTCCACAATTTCAGCTACAACGTCGCCCTGAGCGAACCCATGCCCGAAGACAACTGGGACGGACCCACCGGATTCATCCATACTGCGCTATTCGAAAATTATCTCGACACTCACGAAGATCCCACCGAGATCGAATACTATCTCTGCGGACCGCCTATGATGATCGCTGCAGTCAACAAAATGCTCTACGACCTCGGAGTCGAAGAAGAGATGATCAGCTATGATGAGTTTTAGCCGGATATATTCATAAACCCCGCTACGCCGTTTTTACGTTCAGCGGTAAATATCTACCAATCACCCTCTGCATTCCGTCTGTTTGGAATGAGGAAACTGCGCAAATATATGCGCGAGTGGATCGAATACTGAGGGCGAATACTACAATTCCTCCGCTCGACTAATGGATACACCGCCATATCTGGATGTGCTATTGGAATATCGGGAAAAGACCCGGAAAATGGTATCGCGAATTGCGCAAACTTGGTTTTGATGACGGGCAAACCAAAAGAAAGGAACAATGGGTCAAAATATACTATTCCCATTAATCAGGGGACGGCATCGAACTGTCGGGAGTGAACGATGTAGCTCCGGTGGTGTGGGGTGGGGAAACTAAACCCCGCCCCTTATCCGATTTCGTAATTTTTCTATTTAGTACCAAAATTTTTAAAAATATTATAAAAAACATGATTCCCCCGAATAATGCTCCAAAAGTATACCAACTCCAAAATATTGCAGCTGATTGTTGATGAAACCAACGTCGGGCAATCCATCCAAATAGTGATGTAAATATAAATGCTCCCAGTGTTGATACCAATGGGAATAAGCTCAGAAACAGGTGATATTCTTTTTTCTTTATGAATCGAGTTAGGGGATAAGCGCACAGACCAATTATTGAGATCAATACACCAGAGAAAAATATTTTTGTTGGTATCTGGGGGACAAAAAATTTGTCATTATCCAGATAAAATAAAATTAGATTATCAATCTCTCCAATCCTCCAGAATATTTTGCTGTCTCCTGCTTGTGCAATAATGGGAGTGAGTAAAGTTATGGTTGTAATATATTTCTTCATTTCTATAATTTACCAACGCTTCCTTTTACAGTTTTCTAATTCCGCGTGCGGAAGAAATAGTTGTGGAAACAATTGTTTGATGATTGTCATCTTTGCCATCCTTCAATCTTGTAAATCCGCTTAGCAAGCTTTCGTTCGGGTTTGCCCGAGTCAGGGATGAACCAAACTTCAAAACGAGCTGCGTAGGGTTTCCCCCAGTCGCCCTCGTAGATTGTGAATCCTGCCTTGGCTCCGAACCGTTCCTCGGGTTGCGTTGACCATGTCATGCGGGTTTCCGATTTTCCTTTAAGCGAATCAACCGATAATGGTGTGCCTTTGGTAACTTCGAACGCCTTCAGATAAACCGAGCCGGGTTCACCCGGGTTCAGAGAATAGACGACCCCGTAGATTCCTGGCTGCATACCCGTAATCAGTCGAAAGGGTTGGGCATCCTCGCCTGCAAGGCGACTAGCCAACTCACGGGATCTGGCTTGGGCTACTGCTACTGCGTCTTCGGGACTCCTCAAAAATTTTGAAAACTCCTTTTCCAGAGTGACCACGGTGGCTTTGGTAATGCGTCGTTCTGGGTTGCCAGATTGTTCAAAGATCTCCACCCACACTTCGCCACACTCAATCATTATCCGACTTTCGTGTAGATTGTTACCCAAGCTCATCTTAGGCGTTACCTGTCTGGTTCCTTCTTGTGTATGCTGAACCGAATATCTACTCCACTTCTTGCGATCTAGGCAGAGGAGACAACGAGTTTGGAAACAGGAATCACTATCGAACTCTGAGATGTAACCGTGTAATGTATCTCGGGGTTCCCCTCCGTAGCTCCAGCGTCTGGATGCAAAGCGATTTCCTTGCTCTAAAAACACATGCCAGTCTGGAGAGGCTTCAATATAGTCGCGGAATGTTTTGGGGTGATCCGTCGATGCTTTGCGTAAAGATGGCATATTTGGAGTGAATGCTGTTACATAGTCACCAGGGACAGCCAGAGCCTTGCGGACAATATCCTGAAACTCATCGGTTCCCATAGATGTGTTTACGCCCACAGATTCAATTGCATACGGTTCGGGCTCGACAATCTCAATGCCTTCTGGAATCGTTAGGTTGTCAGCAAATCCGTCCTCACTGGGACCGAACATGGACGCAAATATTAGAAAGCTAAAGGCGAAGACGGTGGTTACACCACAGCCGAAGATGAAAAGGATGTTGATGATACCTTTGCCCCAGCGTTTCTTGCTCAAGTTCCATATGGATGCGGCAATCAGTCCAAGAAATGCGAGCCCTGCAATGCAAAACAGAACGTTAGTCACAATGATCAGCGTTCGCCATCGCGAAATTGCCATGATTGTGAAGTCGCCGAGCAAGCAGATGTACACAAGTGCAGGTAGCCACCAGCTATTGAAATATAGTATCAGGATTCTTTTCATCATATTAACTGAACGATTCTCATCAGCAATGCGTCTTTGCTACGTCCGACTGCGTGTGATTGTTGACAATAGTCCGGGTCGCGTCCGGTTGAACCAGCTTGAAAACCGTTGTTGCAGGTCATGCAT
>CAYTQP010000070.1:0-13228 GCA_964440175.1 uncultured Verrucomicrobiota bacterium | reverse complement strand
TCGAACCATGGTGACAAGTTTCCCGGAGTTTTCTTCACCAGCCCCCAAATGGGCGTGAACCATCGGACCGTGCTTCGTCCAGGAGATATACCACGATCCATTTATGTTCTCTTTCATGGTGATTGCCTCTACCGGGCAGATTTCGGGACAGAGTTCACATCCCTCGCATCCCGACTGGTTCACTTCGAACTTCAATCCAATCTGATTTTCCTCCAGTCTGACTTCATGGATCGCGTTCAAATGCCATATATTTGAGCACGCTTCGCATCCTATACACGCATTCCTCTCTATACCCGCTTTTCTGTTTCCGTTAAAGTCGCCCCTCTCGCGCACTTTTGGCGGTAGTAGCAGGTGCAGGTCTGATGCATCAACATCGCCATCTGCAAGCACTGCCTGCTCTGCAAGCACCGCGAGCGAACCCAGCAATGTTGTCTTCCCTGTGCCGCCCTTTCCGCTGAGAACGACAATCTCTTTCTGCGATTTGGAGTTGCCCGCAGGAAACGCCTTCTTCTCATTGTCTTCCGGTAGTATTTCCATCTTCAGGCTGAGTGCGGAGAGAGGTTCCGATGCAACCTTCTTTATCTTAGCGTATATTGAGAGGAAAAGTTTGCGCATATCTGGAAATTTCTCCACAAGCAACTCACCACGCGAGTAAGTCTCCGCATATTCCCGTAAAAACGGAATTCTTCCCAGAATCGGAATGCCCGCCTCATCCGCAAAGTCGGCGATAATAGCGTCATCACCCTCGGAGCGATTTATTACAATGCCCGCAGGAATCTTCATGTCGAAAACCAGGTCAAGTGCCAGGCGCAGATCGTGGAGTCCGAAAGGGGTTGGCTCGGTGACGAGCACAACAATATCGCTATCCTCAATCGCCTCTACGACTGGACACGCTGTTCCCGGAGCGGCATCGGAGATGTTTATGGATGTGGAACCCGCCTTCTCCTGCACGCTGCGCACCACTGCAGGAGCAAGAGTCTCGCCAACAGCCTGGCGACCTTCCGCGAAAAACATTGCCTCAGAGTCGGACGTTGATGAGATCTCGCCAATCGAAACAGGTTTCTCGGTGAGAGCACCGTTTGGACACGCAAAAGTGCATGCCCCGCAACCGTGACAAAGTTCATTAAAGATGAGCACCTTGTCTTTAACCAGAGCCATTGCGTTGTAGCGACACGCCGCGACACATCTGCCACAGGCCTTGCACAGCTCTGAATTCCAGGTTGGCTTTAATATTTCAACTGCTTCGCGGTTCTCAATCGCGGCATTTATAAAAAGATTTGAGTTTGGCTCCTCGACATCGCAGTCGAGTAGCCTGACGCGCTCCCCGGTCTGTGACAGGGTCCAGGCGAGATTGGTCGAAAATGTTGTTTTCCCCGTTCCACCTTTTCCGCTCGCGACAGTAATGTTCATACGTTTCTCCTCCATCACAGCACCGCCGCAGAGTAGTAGCGTTGCTTATCTTTGAGTATTGCCTGGATTTTACCATTATGCAGAAGACGTCCAGTATATTTTGATACCTCGTTTGGATGCATTCCAAAAACCTGTGAGATGTGATCCGCTGTGCAGGGACGGCGGCGCAGCATAGCTAGAATTGTATCCTCGTTTGCCATAATCTTGTTGTCTGTTCCCCCGCTGAAACTGGCTGTCACCTCCGTCTCCTGAGTAAACAGTTTCACGAGTTCCCGCATCTGTTCCGGAGATACAGCGGAGACAAACTCCTCTGCAGGTGGACGAATTGCCGTATTGAGATGGATGCGATCCGGTTGTATTTCGTTGGCTAGCGCGGCGATTTTTTCGACATCGCCCGGAGCTGAATTTATACCCGCCACCAGAAAAACCTCCATCCACAGTTGCCCTCTGAACTGCTCGCGGAAAAGTTTCATGCCATCAATGATCTCTTCAAACTTAAGTGCGTCATTCGGTCGGTTTATCCATCCCAGTGACTCCTGGTTCCACGCACTGAGGGATATCTTAACCACATCCGCATGACAAGCCTGCTCACGCACTTCAGGAATTCGCAACATTGAGCTGTTTGTGAGCAGAAGACACGGAATATCGCTGTTCTTTTTAACATACTCCAAAATCCGTCCGAAATGGCTGTGAAGAGTAGGTTCTCCAGAGCCGGAGAGAGTGATATAGTTGGCATCTCCATCTGCCTCCAGCCAGTCCCGTAACTCTTCGATCACCGCATCAATTGGAACATACTCTTTGCGTCGCGTAGTCGTTCTTTCACCTGGACCAAGCTGACAGAACACACAATCGTAACTGCATGTTTTATAGGGTGTCAGATCGATGCCCAGTGAACGCCCGAACCGCCGCGACGGAACCGGACCAAACAGATATTTGTATTGTTTCGTCTTTTTCTCCATCGTCACTCCAGCCTTATCTTGCTTTGTTAAATTCCGTGATGACTCTCGACATTTGCGCCACCCGCCTTTTGCAATTCACCCTTCAGGAAAGAGTTCAGCGTGTCCTGCGCCGAGCCGGAAACTCCTGTGTAGACATCAATCTCCGCAGCAGCGAACACTTCAAACGCCCGCGGACCGCAGTTTCCAGTCAAAACTGCCGCCACCTCCCGGTCGGCAAGCAATTGACCCGACTGAACTCCTGCCCCTCCGCCAGCAGATGCATTCGGATTTTTGATAGACTCAATAAGTTTGTCCCCCTCTGTCTCCACAATGAGAAAATACGGAGCGCGCCCGAAGCGCGATGACGCATCATCTTTCAAATCCGACCCCATCGATGTTATTGCTATTTTCATTTTGCCATTTCCTTTCTCTATCTAACTCAGTCAGACCGCTCAGCGTCAAGAATTTCCGCTGAGCGGTCTTTCAATTTATTTACTATTCAATAATTTGGGTATTCAAACAATTACGCGATATTTATCGCCGTCCCTGTCCGAATCCGCGGCCTGTTCCGCGACTGGCACCCCGACCTAATCCGCGGCCCGCTCCGGCACCAAGACCCCGTCCCGGTCTCAATCCGCCTTGACCAGGGCCCTGACCGCCGCCGCATGTTCCAAGTCCGCGTCCGGTTCTCGCTCCGGCACCATTTGGTCCTGTTTTATCTTCACCTGGCATCTTTATCACCACCTTTCTCTGTATTTTGCTCTTCCTGCTCTCCCATTTGACCCGCGTTGCGCCCTCTGCGCTGCCGGCGGAAACGGGGAAGTGCATGATAATTGATAGGGGCATCTCCCTCCTGTATATCCAGCCCATGTCCATTTATCAACGCCTTCACAATCTTCTTCCGCCCGGATTCGAGTAGTCGCCCTACAGTGGAGCGTGAGATTTTCATCTCCGCCGCCGCGTCGCTTTGCTGCATATCTTCGCCATCGACAAGCCGCATGGCCTCCAGTTCATCGAGATCTACACTTATTATCTCCAAAACCGTAGCGGGAACACCAGCCGGCTTATAAAGTGTAGCCAGCGGTTTGCACCCGATCCATCTTCCATTGCGCGGTCGAACCATATCAAAAACCTTTCATTTTCAAATAAACGTTATGAACATATACCCATAATTGTATTTTGTCAAGCGAGGGTGGGAAAGAAAATATATCGTAGCCATTCAGCATGGCTGAGGGCTGGCGGGTGAAGAAAGAACAAGATCCGCACCTCTAATTTTCCCTGTTCCGTGCCCAGCGAAGGGGGAAGCCCTCAAAGCTGGCAATGCAATGAATTGCGTTGCGTATTTGCTCTGTTTTGATTCTCAAATGGAAAATCGGGATTCTGTCTTTTCCTCGTGAAGTTGCGTCTGGTGTGATTTAACTTTAACGTTCGACATTGTTCAGATCCTCGCTTCTGTCGAGGGAGAGGTCGGTTGTGGAGAACTCTTTGGTTGCGATTGGAAGGGTCAGGAAGTAGCGATTTAGTGTGTCCACTTCACAGATGCCTTCGAGAAGCTCAAAGCTCAGGATATGTCCGCCACTGCTTTTGTCGGAGCTGATAAAATGCAGATGATAGCCGGGGACATTTATACCTGTAACATAGGGAGGGCAACGGAAACCGACAATGTTGCCGCTCACATTTTTCATCTCGAATTCTGGTTGATTTTTTGTGATCTCTTTCAGAGGGGGGTAGGGCTTCTTCTGCCTTGGAACGCTACGGGTTTTAATCTGCCGGAATTTGCCACTTATTTTTATGGCATAAAAGAGGTTCTGATTGGGTATGCGTTTATCGAGCAGGCGTTTGAGTTCATCGTAATCGGTCGCTACGCCAAGCTGAAAGGGATCTTCGCCGGAAAACTCACATACCGTTGCGAACGGAGTCATGGTGGAGAGTTTCGGAGTGTAGACATGACCGTCCGCCTTGATTTGATATATCTTTGAGTCCAGCAGAACCATTTCACCGTCAAGGGCATCAAAGGTTCCTATCCCGAAATTTCCGTGTTCCAGAAGTTCCCTGCACGACAGCTCTCCATCGTAGACACTTGCCAGCAAGGCATCTATTGTGGATGTTTGGAACAGAACGCTGTCGGTTGATGTTGCGCAACCTGTGGCGAAAAGGCATACCGCAACCGCGATGCAGAATATAAATCTTTTCATTATCAACTCTTCTCTTTTATCACTTTTATACTTCGGAGCGGGATGTATTTTTCAAGTTTTCCAGTGACTTCACTCTCAAACTTAACAGCAATTTCGCAATCTTTCGCCTTTGAAAATCTGGGGGGCACACGCACGGTGTTACCGCAGAGTCCGCCACCTCAGCCATATTCAATATTGCCAAGAAACTTTTCTGTTTTGCCTGTTCTGACCCATATCCCGGCTTTCTTTTTCTTGCCGTTTTCGCGGATAGAGACGTAGTAATGCTCGCCAGCTATGCCGATCAGTGATGCGGTGCTGATAATTATTCCGTCTTTGGATGGGCGTTTCGCGCTGAATGTCAGGGAGAATGGTGCTCCGAACTTTATACTGTTTTCTCCAGCGTCAATTGTTAGCTCGGGAGCTTCCGCATCCTCTTTGCCATACAGATACGCATCTGGCGGGGTTGGTTTTGAATTCGCGTTGCCGACCGGGGTTCTGATGTAGGTATATTCAACTTTATATTTACCTGGCGGCAGGGGGGTCGTTTTCCCTCCCGTGAGATGTGTGTGAAATTTATTGCTGACACCGTTAATGCTCAAGGAGATACCCCATTTATCCATTGTGGTGATTTTAAGTTTGGCGAGCGTGCCTGTGTATGGAGTGATTCGCAGGCTTTTACCGTCATCAAGCACCTCCAGATGTCGTAACTTGCCGTTCGCGATCATGGTTTTTTCAATAGGAATGGGGCTGGTATTGCCGATACGCAAATGGTCGACTCCCATTTCCCCGAAAACCCCATTCACATTGCTGTCTATCAGCCGATAGGGAACACCATCGACATCGGTCTTGAGAATCAGCGCACCACTCAGGCTGACACTGCTCTCATAAAATGCCGCCATGAGTGGATACTCCAGTTTTTTGCCGGCAATCTCAACTGGAAGCGAGAACGTTTTCCCGTTCGTAATCGGGGCACCATCTTTTGCGTCAAAGCGACCGTCACCATTCATGTCGACGTTCAGGCTGTCGCCAATCATCTTAAATGCTATCTTCCTTTTGTTCACGCCGAACATAATTTCAGTCTGCAGATTACGATCTGTGACCAGATGAATACTCCCGCCTCGACCGGAGTTGTCGATTTCGGGTGTCAGGGTGTAGATATTGCCGGTCGCTGTTTTGCTCTGCGCAACGGCTATCGCGCCGATGCTCAGCAACAGAGCAACCGCGATAAATCCCATACGTCTCATTTCTCTGTCCTCGATTATGTTGTTGATATGTGAGCGACACGAAAGTAGACTCAAGAAGAGAGTAATGCAAGTTAATAAGACGCGCAATTCGATAGTGTGAATTGTTTCTGTAAATTCAAAAGTGCCGGGAGAAGAAACCGTCATCCCTGCACTTGGGGACACGCACTTGATGCGAGATGAAATGTATGGGGCTTGAAATATGTGATTACCATATATTGCGCTTCTGATATCTTGTTAAAAACATGGAATTTGTTATTTTCGGGGCTTGTCATTTGTATGACACAGTTATACGGATAATAAGTCGGCATTTATACGTTATTATACGGAAAGGCTCTGGTTGTGGAATTTGTTGATGAAACGAAGACGGTCTTGAGACTCAGACCTTACGCATATAGAACGGAGAAGCGTTGGGTGAAGAGGTGTATCCGTGATTACGATGCGCATGAATATTGTTGCCAGCTGGGTGATAGCGTGAAGTTGTATCTCTCGCGTCTTACGGCAGTCCGAAAAGTTGCGGGGTCCATCCAGAATGAGGCGTTCAATATACGGGATATTCAGGAGTTGCCAATGTACAAAAATGTTGAAACTATAATGATTTACACCCATCTTTCTGAATATTTATCAACGACACCAGCATTGCCGTTGGGTTTGTTGTGATGAGCTATATGAAAGATAACCACGCCGTCGGTGAAGGTGGCAGACAGAGCGGAGTGCTGTTGCATCCGACCTCGTTGCCTGGTTTCCGGGGTATAGGCACATTGGGACGGGAGGCGTTGCGGTTTGTGGAGAGTCTGGAAGAGATGGGGCAGGGAATATGGCAGGTGTTGCCGCTCTCGCCCGTTGACGCGGGGGGAAGTCCGTATTCATCGCCGTCAGGTTCAGCGATCAGTCCGCTATTGCTGGATTTTGAGATGTTGCGGGAAGATGGTATTATCAAAGAGTATGAACTGCCGCACATGGTAGAGGGTGGGATGGACTATCGGGAGGTGTTCCGGCAGTCTTCGGTGATGACCGCGACGGTGTGTGCGGGGTTTGACGGGTGTGCGGGGGCGGAGTTGCGAGCGGAGTTCGATGAATTTTGTTGCCAAAATGCCGGGTGGCTGGATGATCACTCGATATTCACTGTTCTGAAGGCGCGATTTTGCGGGCGGTCGTGGATTGAGTGGCCGCCGGAATTGGCGCGGCGACAGACAGGGGCGCTGGCGACGGTCACCAGAGATTGCGCCGACGATATAAAGGGGGAAAAGATGCTTCAGTTTCTGCTTCACAAGCAGTGGCAGCGGATACGTGAACACGCCGTCGCGCACGGAGTATCACTCTTTGGAGATCTTCCGATCTATGCGGCTCTTGACAGTGTGGATGTCTGGGCACATCCGGAGTTATTTAAGCTCGATGCGGACGGGCATCCGCTGATGATGGCTGGGGTTCCGCCCGATTATTTCAGCGAGACGGGGCAGTTATGGGGGAATCCGGTTTATCGCTGGGACGCGCATATTGAGACTGGTTTTGAGTGGTGGCTTGGACGGCTGGAGCGAGCGTTGGAGCTGTTTGATATTCTGCGGATTGATCATTTCCGGGGTTTTGAATCATGTTGGGAGGTTCCTGCAGGGGAGGTGACGGCGGTGAACGGTAACTGGGTGAAGGTTCCCGGAGCGCAGTTGTTTAAGCTGGCTGTTGAACGCTTTGGGAGTGACTCATTTGTTGCGGAGGATCTGGGCGTGATAACTGATGAGGTGCTGGCGTTGCGCGACAGATTTGGTCTGCCGGGTATGAGAATACTCCAGTTTGAGCTTGAGGGTGATGATGCATTGGCGGTTGAGGCGTATCCTGAAAACACGGTTGTCTATACCGGCACACACGATAACGACACGGTTCGGGGCTGGTTCGCCGGGGAGCAGGCGCGTGAATCTTCCGCATTTCAACGTGTTCGCGACATGGGCTTGCTGGATGATGGTGAAGAGAATCTACACTGGAAGATGATTGAGTTTGGAATGCGTTCCAGCGCACGTATCTTTATCGCGCCGCTTCAGGATGTGATGGGGCTGGGTTCCGATGCGCGAATGAATACGCCGGGGACGACCGCTGGTAATTGGCGGTGGCGTTTTACGCAGGAAATGCTGACAGAGGAGATGAAAGAGCGAATGCGTGGGCTTGCCAGGCGGCACGGGAGAAGCGAGACTGAACTGTTATAAGAAATTCGCTGTGAAATTTATGAATGAATCGGCCTCTAACATAAGTTAATTTCTTTCTTCGTCGGGAGATGAATGTTGTGTAAAGTACGCAGACGTATTTATGATGCGAACTTAATGGAGTGAAGTGAATGAGAAGCGTGCCAAAGAAGTGGGAAGTCGGGATTGCAGCACTGGCGTTTCTGGCTTTTATATACGGGTTCCCCCGGTTGATTATTGCATGGCTGGGAGAGGAAAGTCCCTGGACGAGCTATCTGTACCAATACGGGTTTGGGCTGGTTGTGTTTCTGATCGGAATACGCCTGATTATCAACACCGGCGCATGCCGTCCCGGTCGTGGGCGGGATACGTTTTGGTTTAGGATTTTGCTGGCCGGTTTTGTGCTGTACGCCGTAACACACGCGATCTGGATTATTCTGGCATTGCGAATTCCTGTTAAGGGGGGAATGTGATGGAGCATGGTTTTGGTTTAGATTTAACAGGCGGAGCGCTGTTCGCTGTCGCGTTCATCGCAATTCTGTACATTATTCTCATCTCGGTATTCGGTACGTACTTTTCGAGGTTTAGCCGGAATGTGAACGATTTCTTCTACAGTGGTCAGCGTTTCGCCTGGTGGTTGGCGGCGGCGAGCATGGTGGCGACCGGGATTGGTTCATACAGTTTCCTGAAGTATTCGGAGCAGGGCTTCAACACGGGAATGAGCAGCACCATGACATACACCAACGATTGGTTTATTGTGCCGTTCTTCCTTTTTGGATGGTTGCCTATCATCTACTTCGCACGCGTGAAGTCGATACCTGAGTATTTTGAACGCCGGTTCAACCGCACGGCTCGCTATTTGGCGGTGTTCATTATTTTGGCGTACATGTTCTTTTATATTGGCTACAACCTTTTCACTATCGGAGTCGCTATAGAGGGACTTTTCGGTTTTCCGCTGATGTACACAATGCCGATAGTCGCGCTTTTTCTCGGTGCGTATGTTACGTTGGGGGGGCAGACAGCGGTCATTTTCACCGATTTGGTTCAAGGTATACTTCTCTATGTCGCTGGCGCGGTCGCCATCGTCGCAGGAATTTACGCGCTTGGTGGATTGGCGGACTGGTGGGGTTGGTTGCCGGTTTCGCACCGACTCCCGTTTGTGCATTTGACGGAGAACGCCAAATTCAACACCTCTGGGCTTTTCTGGGGGGAGGCACTTGCCGGGAGCATTGCGTTCGCGTTTATGAATCAAGGTTTCATCATGCGTTATCTGGCTCTTAAAAGCATCAATGAGGGGCGTAAGGCGGGGATTTTTAATGTATTGATAACGCTTCCTCTTTCTGCGTTGATTGTCGGCGCGGTCGGCTGGATAGGCAAGTCGCTGGTGCTCAAGCAGGCAGCAGCGGGCGGGGTACTGGAGGGGTTGGATCCGATTCACATTGAGAAAACTTTCCATACGTTCATAATAGTCTGCTGGGAGACGTTGCATCACAATTCATTGGTGTTCGGATTTGTGGTGGCAGCGTTGACTGCGGCGTTGATGTCCACTATTGACACTCTCATAAACGCCTGCGCGGCTATTGGCGTTTACGACATATACAAGCCGCTCATCAGGCCAAAGGCCGATGACCGTCACTATCTAAAGGCCGCCAGATGGGCATCTGTTATCGCCACGATGATTGGATTGTTGCTCGTTATCTGGTTTTCGCATCAGAAGGGGAGTTTGATGTCGATCCACTATAAAGGGATAATGATCATTATACCCTCCATTGTGACGACCATCTTTCTGGGGGCGTTCTGGCGCAGGTTTAACGCTATGGCAGCCTGTATATCGATGATTGTCGGGAGCGTCATGACTGTTATAACAAACTTCTTTCCGAATATGATATATCCGCTCTCATGGTTTGTGTCTGGACCACAGAACGGAAAATACATCTATATGCGTGCATTGTTTGGGATGGTTGTCACTGCGCTGGTTGGAATTGTGGTGACCCTGCGAACCAGG
Source organism: uncultured Verrucomicrobiota bacterium (assembly GCA_964440175.1). Classification (GTDB taxonomy): domain Bacteria; phylum Verrucomicrobiota; class Kiritimatiellia; order CAYTQP01; family CAYTQP01; genus CAYTQP01. The sequence continues at coordinate 3,289 of CAYTQP010000070.1, read as the reverse complement.
CCGCCGGAGGACGAAAAGATTGCAGGACTGACAATTGACACGCTGGATGAGGGAATGCGCAAGTACAAGGGGGGCGAGCCAAATCATGAGTTGGGCATCAAGGTACGTGCGGTGAGATATGTGATTGACGATTCGATTCCCGATAAGTACGCCGCACTCTCTCCGTCGGTGATGGAGAAGCTCAAAGCTCGTGAAGGGGATATCGTTTATATGGAAGACAGTCGCTGGTATCTCGGCGGATTGCGTTCTGATCATGTCAAGGTAGTTGCCCCGCATGATCGCGGTGATGACGCTGTCCTGATGTCGGCATCCACATTCGAAGCGGCGTTTCTGCTTGAGAACCGGACTTTGACGCTGGAGAAGATTATGTGACGCAACCTCCGCGCTCTTTCCTCTAAATTTATGAGAGGGTCATGTTGCAATCATTGCCCCATCGAGATGGGATTTGCCAGCAGGCGAGCGTGATTGATTGCGTCGCGATAGCGCAGGATTCCGAGGGCTATGCCGTTCGCTATCTCGTTACGGTATCCAGCGGAGGCGATATTTTTGGCATCTTTGACGTTGCTCAGGAATCCGCACTCGATGAGCACTGCGGGGCAGGGGGCATCTCTGAGGACAATGTAGCGTGCGTGTTTCACGCCGCGGTCGATGGTGGTGATCTTGCGCTGAATCTGTTCCTGAATATGAAATCCAAGCAGAACGTTGGCTTCGTTGAACCCATTCCCGATGTATGCGGTTTGCGGAAATGTCTGTTCCAGTGCTGACTCCACAGAGGGGAATCCGGAGGCGGTGAGGCGGTAGGTTTCGAGTCCAGACGCAGTTTGGGATGTTGACGAATTGAGATGAATGCTGACAAAGATGTCGGCCTTTCTGTTTTTGGCGATGCGGGGTCGGAATTCGAGCTGGAGCGTCTTGTCAGTTTCGTGGGTCAGATAGACTTTCAGCTTTTCTGCCCGCAGGCGTTTCGCGACTCGGCGGGCGATGTCGAGAGTCATCTGTTTTTCGAGCAGTGAATTGGATGCCGCAATGGCTCCGGGATCATTACCTCCGTGTCCGGGGTCGAGAACGACAATGTCGCACTTGTAATCTTTCAGATAGTTGTCGGGATGCAGGAGAGGGCTGATTGTTTCCAGCATATCAACCTCTGGCAGAACCCATTCACCATGGTCTTTGCGTAGATCGCCGTTGAGCCACACATATATATTTTTGAAGAGAAATTTGCGCTGCCCCGGATAAAACCGTAGCAATGATGTTTTGTTCTTCAGTGTGATAGAGCCGGGTGTCGCCAGCTCAAGCTCCATTCCACACTCTTCCGCAATATCCGTCAGCTGTCGGTTGGAGGCGCGGCAGAAGGCGGAGGACACGCAGAAAGCGGCAAGTAGTAAAAGTTTAAATATCTCTTTTCTCATATCTTCTGTATTTCGTTCTTCTATGAATTTGTTTGTGTGAAAATCAGGCGTGAATGGTACGCATCTATAATTGGATTGTAAAGTTAAATTAAGGTTGAGCTTGATTTGTTTTGCGGTTATGATATGAGAAGTGGCGATTTTATAGAGAGCCGTGCGGGATTATAATTGTTTAACACGAAAATCACAGGAGTTGTAGATATGGCTAAGAGAAAGAAGAAAACACACGTTAAGGGTAATATGCTGATCGCTCAGAGTGGCGGTCCGACAGCGGTTATTAATCAGAGCCTTGTCGGCGCGGTGCTGGAGGCGAAGAAGCACGATTGTATCGAAGGCATATACGGATCACTGCACGGCATACAGGGAATACTGGACGAGAACTTCGTTGATCTGAAACGTGAAACAGAGCGGAACCTTCTGGCGGTTGCCAACACGCCCTCCTCTGCACTTGGATCAGTGCGCAAAAAGCCCGACGCAGAGGATTGCGCGAAGATGTTCGAGGTGATGAAGAAATACAACATCCGCTTCTTCTTTTATATCGGCGGCAACGACTCTGCAGAGACAGCACACATTGTCAATCAGGAGGCACGCAGACAGAAGTATGAATTGCACTGCTACCACATCTGCAAGACCGTGGACAATGATCTGCGCCAGAACGATCACACCCCCGGATTTGGAAGTGCCGCCCGTTTTGTAGCGCAGGCATTCATGGGTGACAATCTCGACAACCGTGCGCTGCCAGGCGTTAAGATTAATGTGATAATGGGTCGGCATGCCGGTTTCCTGACCGCCGCCTCGGCATTGGCGCGTGTCAACGAAGACGACGGTCCACACCTCATATACCTGCCGGAAACAACGTTTAAGATGGGGCAGTTTGTGAAAGATGTCAAGGCCGTTTACAAACGCCTCGGACGCTGTGTTATCGCTGTGTCGGAGGGCATCTCCGATGCCCGTGGAGTTCCGATCGCCGCCAAGCTTTCATCCGCCGCCGAGAAGGATTCACACGGGAATGTGCAGTTGAGCGGTTCGGGTGCATTGGGTGACCAGCTGGCTGGCGTTATAAAGCAGAAAACCAGCATCACACGTGTTCGGGCGGATACATTCGGATACCTCCAGCGTTCCTTCACCGGGCTGGTCTCCGAAGTTGATGCCGCTGAAGCTTTCAGGGTTGGTGCGGCGGCCGTGAAGTCGTCAGTGAAGGCTGATACAGACGGATCGATCGCCATTAAACGCAAGAAAGGCAAGCGTTACGCTGTGGAATACAAGCGTGTCCCACTCAAAAGCGTTGCGCGTGACACACGCGAAATGCCGGCGAACTTCATCAATGAAGCAGGCAATGATGTGACGCAGGCGTTCATAGACTATGCCATGCCGCTGGTCGGCAAGCTCCCCCGGATTGGTCGACTCAAGGCGTGTCCAGTGAAGAAATGCTAACGAATCTGTTCCTCCGCCATCTTGCGGGGGCACACGGCGGATGGGATGGACGGGGATTCTGTGACTGCGTGACAAGTCGCCGCTGATCCCATCCTCAAAACGTGTGGATTAACAATACAAGTGCAAAATTCTCGCAACGAAGGTGTCGGCCCGCCTGAATCATTATTTTTTTAAAGAGTAGAGCAGGCATTCTGCTTGTACCACTTTGAGCAAGTTCCAAGCATCGGATTAATGTGAAAAACAGTTGTCCATGCTTTGGACAAAATCCCGAAACTGTCATTGCAACCATGAACGCATTCATCTGCAATGGCAGACAGTGAAATTAATAGGAGTGATCGTGATAGAGACGCAAACAGCTTATAGCGCGCGAGTAGTACAAGCTTCCGGCTTGTCCGCAACTTCGAGTAGAGTGGATTACAACGCACTTACAGACGGGAAGAATATCAAAT
>CAYTQP010000069.1:0-13356 GCA_964440175.1 uncultured Verrucomicrobiota bacterium | reverse complement strand
GAGAAAATCATTATCCGTCTGCCTCCGGCGGGAAGATTAAATCTGATTGTGTCAGTGTCGGGTATGGCGTTGGCCCATTGAACAGCCTGTCGCAGGGTTCCGCTCCCCGAATCGGCATTGTTCGTCACTGTGATTATCACTGCGTTAACGTCTGCTATCATCGCCAGTGAAAAAACGATACACACCAAAAAAAGTCTCACAACTGTTCTCATAATAAGCCCGCCCTCTCAATTACATCGCTATGCTTCTCATTCAATATTTATCAAAAAACAGCATACTGGGTCAAGCCCGGCGGCAAGATTATTAAAAATAAATTCCGCTCGGCGAACACAGTCGGATATGACGTGTTCCAACCTTCGGGCAATCGCCCGGAAAAACTGTCCAAGGTTCGGACAACCGCGTTTCCCGCCCCTGCGGCGAAGCGGTCAGTCCGCACCCTCCTCAATCGCCGCGATGCGTGCGAGCACTGGCGGGTGGCTATAGCTGAGAAACACGCTGAACGGATGGGGAGTGAGGTTTGAGAGGTTGTCGGAGCTAAGCTTTTTGAGGGCGGTGACAAACGCCCCGGACTGTTTATAGGTCTCCACCGCGTAGCGATCTGCCTCATACTCCTGCCGCCGGGATATGGCGTTTTCAACAAGTGAAAGAATCATCTCTATCGGGATGTAGAGAAATCCGAAAAAGAAGAGACTGGCGTATATCGTAGGCTCACCGCTCATCTTGAACGCTTCAAAAAGCTGGCGGTTCTCAATGAAGAGCGAGAGTATAAAGAATGTTATTCCAAGCGTAATAATCGAACGAACTATCGCCATCAGAATATGCCGCTTTTTGTAATGCCCCATCTCGTGGGCAAGAACAGAGACTAACTCATCAACGCTGTGTTTTTCAATCAGCGTGTCGAACAACACAATTCTTCTGAATTTTCCGAATCCTGTAAAAAATGCATTCGATTTGGAGGAACGCTTGGAGCCGTCCATTGTGAAGACACCCTTCAGCTTAAAATTCTGCCCGGCCGCATAATCCTCAATCGCGGTTTTTAATTCTCCATCTTCCAGCGGCGTAAACTTGTTGAAGAGCGGCATAATGACCACTGGTGCTATGAACATGATGAATATCTGGAAAACGGTTAGGGCAATCCAGCAGTATATCCACGCCATTGCTCCGGCCGCAGCGAAAAACCAGAAAATCACCGCCAAAACGGGCGCACCAATGATAACTGCCAATACCAGCCCCTTAACCTGATCCAGCGCAAACGTCTTAAGTGTGGTTTTGTTAAATCCATATCTCTCCTCAATGACAAATATGTTGTAGAGTGAGAACGGTGTCTGAATGACGGTACTCCCCAGAACCAGAATGCCTGCAAAGATGAGTCCTGTCGGAATTACGCCCCATCCCGCCGCACGCGCCCAAATGTCGACAATGTTGAAACCACCACCTAGGATCATCGCGAGCATGACTGTCAGATTGACGGTGCTGCGTATCAGTTCAAAGCGCGTGTTGTCACGCAAATAGCGTTGGGACTGACTGTACTTGTCAGAATCGTAAAAACCCGCAAATTCATCAGGCAACTCCTCACGCAGATTGCCGATGTTCAACCAATCGGAGAGCAGATTGACAAGATAATGCCCTGTCAGTGCTGCAAGCACCACTATTAGATATACATTCATGTCGCCACTGTATCCAAAAGCGACACAGATAACAAGAAAAAACAGAGAAGTTCAATCTTTTACCGCAGCCGATTCACATGCTCTCTCCCTCGTGCTCTGCTCATACTTATTGCCTGAGGGGTTCGCCTCCCGGAAATGCGCAGAAATGGTCAAAAATACGGGAAGATCAGTTTGCCGCGAAATGCCGAGGGGGGGATGTTGACAATTAATTCATACTGAAGTACATTTAATCCTTGAAAGCAACAGTCAAAAGGTTCACATTGATTTGTTCTGTAAGCGTATTAATTTAGTTGAGTGAAGTAAAGAGATGGAAGGAGCCGGTAATGGCAGAGAAGAAAGCTACTAGTCCAAAGAAGAAAACAACCGCGAAAAGAGAAACCCCCGCAAAGAAAGAGGCTGTAAAAAAAGAGCCGTCCGCCATTGTGAAGAAGACAGAGAACGTACCAGCAACCAAAGAGATGGTTGAAAAAACAATGATACAACTGAAAGAGCTGACAACCTTGCGCCGGGAGGAGATGGATCGACAGGAACGCTTTATGTCGCAAATGAAAGAAGCAGCTCAGCGGCAGCAGAAGCTCTATCGCACCATCACTGGTGCAGCAGTCGCAATATTGCTCGTCGGCGTAATCATATTGGGAATGCTCAAAGGTTTCGCGAAAGATCAGGATCAACTGTCAACCGATATGCGTGCCGGTCTGTCCACCCAGTCCAACCTGACAGAGAAGGTGAGCGGCGAAATAGCAGAAACCAGAAAGACGTTTAAAGATGTCGCCACCAAGCAGAGTGGTCAAATTGACGGTGTTCTCGGCGAACTCGCAACCACACGCGCACAACAGTCAGGGATGACACGCGAGATAATGATAAACTCTGAGAAGTATCTTGCCAGCGCGGATCGCGTCCTTAATGAGGTCTCAACTGCGGGCAAAAAACAGGCGGAAATCGCTGAAGCTCTGAGGGCGGAAATCGAAAGAACGAAACTGCTCGCAAAAGCCGACTCAGCCAAACGCACGGCGGAGATGAAGTCGCTTCGCAAAGAGGGAAACGCGCAGGCCAGAGAACTATCCGCTATAAAGAAAGAACTTGATTTGGCACGCAAGAGCCAGACAGCCATGATTGATAATTTCTCGCGTCAGCTTGCCGAAACCCACAAACGTCAACGCGAAGTGGCGAAAGAGATTGAGCAGTCACTCGTGGCGATACGCAGCGAACGCGACAGTATTCAGAAAAATGTGGAGACCGTGCTTAAAGAGGAGAGTCGCAAACTCTCCGCCAGGGAAGCAAAACTGAGCGCGGAACTTAGTGCTCTACGTAACGAGAAGGCGCAGTCCTCCAAGAAAGAGAAAGAACTCGAAACCCGTCGCATAATTATCGAAAAGGCCATGCGGGAACTTCAAAACATCGATTCCACCCCTGCGCCAGAGACGAAGCCGAAACCGAATAAACGGAAAAGAAACAAACAGAACTAGACGGTATCGGAGTCGATCTGCGTAACACAGTCCGCCGATCTCCGTCTTCGGGCGGGGATTGAGCGGAAAATAAGGCGGGTTAAAAATGCGGGGAAAGAGACTCTTTTGGCAAAGACCGACATACAGGCGCGAATAACCGAACTCTCCCGGGAGCTGGAGCGACACAACCGTCTCTACCACATTGATGCCAGCCCCGAGATCACGGACGGCGAATACGACGCTCTCTATCAGGAACTGGAGGCACTCGAGAAGAAATTTCCTGACCTTGTCATGCCAGACTCACCCACTCAGCGGGTTGGTGGTGCATCGCTGGACAGGTTCAATAACGTGCGCCACACCGTTCCGATGCTGAGCATAAATTTCACCTATAACAAACACAAGCCTACATCCACAGATAAAGACTCATCATCGCTTGAACATTTCGATGAACGCATTCGCAAGATTCTGCAAAACAAACAGTTTACCTATCTTCTGGAACCTAAAATTGACGGTCTGGCCATTTCGGTGAGGTATGAAAAAGGAAAATACGTTCAAGCCTGCACCCGTGGGGACGGCGAGGTTGGCGACGACGTTACCGCCAATATAAAAACCATCTCCTCTATCCCCCTTCGCCTGAAAAACGGGGAGTCTGTTCCAGATGTATTGGAGGTGCGGGGTGAGGTATACATGCCGCGGGACGCTTTCGCCCGCTTCAACAGAGAACGCATGGAGAACGGCAAGCCCCCATTCGCAAACCCGCGCAACGCCGCAGCCGGAACGCTGAAACTCCTCGACCCCCGCAAAGTGGCGAAACGTCCCCTGGACGTCGTCTTCTACGCGGTTGGCGCGGTTGAAGGCGATATGCCTGAAACCCACGCAGAACTGCTCGAAAAACTCAAACGACTCGGATTGCGCATCCCCCCAAAGCGCTGGACGGCCAACTCTATCGAAGAGATATACTCTTATCTCGACGAGCTAAACGATTACAGAGATAATTTTCCGTTCGGAATAGATGGTGGCGTGATAAAAGTCAATGAACGCGAACTCTACGACCAGCTCGGACGCACCGCCAAGAGTCTGCGCTGGACAATGGCATACAAATACAAGGCCGAAGAGGCGGAAACCACACTCAAAAAAATAACAATACAGGTCGGACGCACCGGAGTGCTGACACCAGTGGCGGAGTTGGAGCCAGTATCCCTCTCTGGTTCAACAGTCAGCAGGGCGACACTCCACAACGAGGATGAAATCCGGCGTAAGGACATCAGGGAGGGTGACCGGGTGATAATTCAAAAGGCGGGGGAGATTATCCCTGCGATTGTCCGGGTTAAAAAGGATGTCCGTCCCGTCAACGCGAAACCATTCGCGATGCCAACGGCGTGCCCTGTCTGCGGTACACCGGTAAGTCGTAAATCCGGCGAAGTCGCGTTACGTTGCGAGAACCTTCAGTGCCCCGCCCAACTGACACGTCTGGTTCAGCACTTCACCGCACGCCCGGCACTCGATATTGAATCACTAGGCGGGGTCGTCTCCGCCAAGCTTGTAGAGCGGGGGCTACTGAGGCATGTCCTGGATCTGTTCGATCTCACCGTTCAACAACTGGCCACGCTCAACGTCGGGACGGATAAAGACGTGCGCATCTTCGGGAATCCGAACGCTATCAAGGCGGCGGCTTCTCTCAAAAAGGCACGAACCGCCCCGCTGAACAGATGGCTTTTCGCGCTCGGCATTCCACGCCTCGGCGACGAGTCCGCCCGCATTGTAGCAGCTAAACACAGCAGTCTCGCGGCGGTGGCCGAGTCGAAATTGCTCCGCAAGATTCTCCGTATCTCCGAACTTCAAAACCGTTGCAAACAGCTCAATCCCCGGGCGCACCACAACAAGGCTAAGAGCGAAAAGGAGCTAACACTACTCGCAAGAGAGAGGGATGCGCTCCGTGCCGAGCTGGATGCCGAAGTTACGGATTTGATTGACTGCGGATGGTATAAACGCAAAAAAGAGAGACATACATACACAATGACCAACAGCGGAATCGGTGTCAAAACGGCGCAGGCAGTTCTTTCTTTTTTCGCCTCCGAACAGGGGCGGACGGTTCTTGAGCGCCTCAATAAACTGGGAATCGAACCAAAAGGCGGGGGAGAAACCGGATGTGCTTTGCCGCTGAGCGGAAAAGTCTTTGTTTTGACCGGGGCACTGCATACAAACCGCTTCAAAACCAGTGAGATAATCAGATCGCTGGGTGGCAAGGTGACAGACAACATCTCCAAAAATACCGACTATCTGCTAGCCGGCGAAAATCACGGCTCAAAACTAGACAAGGCACGCGAACTGGGTATTGAGATAATAGACGAGACCAAGTTCAATAAGCTGATCGGCGGAAACAGTGCCCCATTCACTGCCACGCCCGCACCCCAGAAAGAATTTCCGTTTTAACCTTTAACAAACTTATTGAGAGTGAATTATGAAAAGAATTGTACAATATTTGATTTTCGGGATCTTGTTCCTGGCGATGGTCATAAACGGGGGGGCGGCGGAAGATGCCGTCACTACCGAACCCGGAGCTGTTATCAGCTTTTCCAAAAACAGGAAGTTGCGTGAATACACATTGAAGACGGCAAATGGGATTGATCTCAAAATCATCTTCTACAGACCCGATGTCTTCCGTATTCTGGCCGCTCCAGACGGAAAATTTGAAGACCCGAAAAACGACCCCGAAAAAGCTCAAATTGTGATTGGAAACTCTCTTGAGAAAACGAAAGTTAAAGTCAAAGAGAGCGAAGAAGAAATCACGTTCGCCACAAAGTTGCTGACTCTGCGCATGAAAAAAATCGACTGCCGCTTTGAGCTTCTGTCCGCTGACGGCAACAGAATATGGAAAGAGATCAGACCTCTCCAATTCGGCGAAACCACAACCCAGACGCTCAACACCAGCATTGATGAACACTTCTACGGCGGTGGACAGCAGAACGGATACTTTTCACACAAAGGCAGAAAAATTGACATCAAGGCGGACGGCAACTGGAAAGAGGGAGGTCATCCCAATCCCGCCCCGTTCTATATGAGCAACAGAGGGTACGGGGTTCTGCGCAACACTTTTTCCGTTGGAGAGTACGATTTCCGTGGCAATCAGTCCATCATTTTGACGCATAGCGAAAAGCGTTTTGATGCCTACTATTTCGCTGGTGATTCGTTTAACCGCGTTTTAGATTTGTACACCCAGTTCACCGGTCGCCCCAACTTTGTCACCATCTGGGCACTGGAGATGGGTGATGCCGATGCCTACATGACCCGCGATAAAAAGACGAAAGAGCTTCTCAAAGACGAAAATGGTAACTACGTGGAGACCACCCCCGACTGTATCGACCGGGTTGCAAAAAAATACCGTGAAAACAATATGCCTTGTGGCTGGATGCTCGTCAACGACGGCTACGGTTGCGGTTATGTGGAGCTGCCAATGGTGGTTAGAGAGTTGCGCAAGCTGGGTTTCCACACCGGACTGTGGACACAGAGAGAGCTGGACAAGATAAAATGGGAGGTCGGCACTGCCGGGGCGCGGGTTCAGAAACTGGATGTCGCCTGGACAGGACCCGCATATCAGTTCTCTCTCGAAGCCAATAAACAGGCGTGGGATGCACTGACAAAATATTCGGACTCACGCGGCATGGTCTGGACCGTTCAGGGCTGGGCGGGGACTCAACGCTACGCGGTCTGCTGGACCGGCGACCAATACGGCTCGTGGGATTTGATCCGCTATCACATTCCCACTTTAATCGGGTCAGGGCTTTCGGGACAGGCTTATGCCACAACAGATGTGGACGGGATCTTTGGCGGCAGTGCCGAAACCTACACCCGCGATCTACAGTGGAAATGTTTCACTCCTGTGCTTTACGCAATGAATGGCTGGAGCCGTATGAGTAAACGCCCGTGGTCTTATGATGAACCGTATCTCTCCATCAACCGCAAATATCTGACACTGAAAATGCGGCTGATGCCGTATATGTACAAATACACCAAAGAGGCGTACGACACAGGTGCCCCCATTGTCCGCGGAATGCTCTGGGAGTTTCCGCATGACAAAAAGACATGGGACAGTTCCACCCGGCATCAATATATGCTGGGCGAATGGCTACTCGTAGCCCCTGTCTTCACCAGTATGAATCTCAACAATGGCTGGCGCAGGGAGAACATCTACCTGCCGGCAGGACACTGGACAGATTACTGGGACGGACGCATAATTGAAGGTCCCACCACAATTAAGAACTATCCGATAACCCTCGGCAAACTTCCGCTCTTTGTCAGAGGCGGAGCGATCATTCCCATGTATCCCGAAATGCTTTATAATAACCAGAAGCCTAAAGATCCGCTCACCTTCGACATATACCCACGGGGAAGCTCTAGTTTCGAGCTGTACGAGGACGACGGCGTGACCCGTAAATATCAGAACGGCGAGTATTCCACGCAAACAGTCAATGTCACCGCCCCAAAAACCGGCGCGGGCGACATACGCATCGAGGTCGGGAAAAACCGAGGTAAATTTGACGGTAAATTGAAGACCCGCATCTATGAGTTTGAAATCCACTCCCGTCTCAAACCGCTCTCACTGAGCCTCAACAAGGAAAAACTGGAAGAGAGCGAAAAAGGGGGAAACTGCTGGGTTTACGATAGCGAAGACCGGGGAGGGGTCATTCATGTCCGCCTTAACCGGTGCTCAATCGGGAAGAAGTTGGAACTGTTCGTCGATATTGACGAGACACAAAGCATCCCACCTTCACCACCTTACCCCGTGCCGGAGATAACCCCCGAACTGGACAGGAGCGCGTTCGTCATAACATGCAGTTCCAGTCAGGGCGGACACAGCATCCGCAACGCCTTCGACGGCACGCCGGAGACAAACTGGCATTCAAAATGGGGCCCCGACGGCGATGAGCATCCCTATACAATCGATATTGAACTGGGCAGACTCGCCGCAATCAGCGGTATCCAGTATTTGGCAAGGCAGGTCGGAGAGAACGGAATGATTGCAGACTATGAAATCTACGTTGGCCGCAGTCGAACGGATTTCGGCAAACCCGTATATAAAGGGGTCTTCACAAAGAGTACAGAGCTGCAAACCTCTTCATTCCCAGCCGTTTGGGGTGAATTTGTCAGAATAAAGATACTAAGTGAAGTGAACGGCGGCAAGTTCGCATCCGCCGCTGAATTCAATCTCATGCAAGACCTAAACGCCCCGCCACTGCCGGACGAAATTGTTTACCTGAGCGACATTGAACCCGCATCTGCGAGCACGCCATACGAAAAAGATCGCAGCTTCGGGAAACAATCCATCACCGTCAATGAGCAAACATATAAAAAGGGACTCGGTGTTCGCGCACCGTCTGAACTGGTTTATAAGCTCGACGGGAGTTGGGACAGACTCTCCGGGCATGTCGGCATGGATGACGAGGTTGGTAGTGGCGGAAGCATTATGTTCCGCGTCTTTGCCGACGGCAAAATGGTATTTGAAAGTCCGAAAATGACGGGCGACAACATCAAGCAACTGATGGAACTGGAGATCAAGGGCGTGAAAGAACTGCGCTTGAAGCTACTGGACACAGGTGACGGAAGCAAGGATGATCACGGCGACTGGGTCGACCTGAAACTGGTGCGCGAAGGGAGTTCCTGATTCTATCCACAAAGTTAATTTCACAAACCACTCATGAATGGAACTTGAAAATGCTTAAAGCCAGCTTAAAGGCTGTGTGTGTCGCTATTCTGACGCTTCTGCCGCCACTGTTCGCGGATGATTGGAATCAATGGCGCGGACCGACGCAAAATGGGGCGAACGACGCGAACAATCTTCCTGCTTCATGGTCGGTTGAGGATGGTCACAATATCGCGTGGATTATGAAGCTTGATGGCGAAGGCAACTCCACGCCTGTCGCTCTGAATGGAATGGTCTGTCTTACTGTAACAGTCGGCGAAACCCGCGAATTGCGAGCGGTATGTGTAAACGCCAAAGACGGACAAATTGCGTGGAGCAAAAACGTCGGTTTCGGACGGACTGCGGCAAGAAACAATATGGCATCACCCTCGGCGGTCACCGACGGCAAACGCATCTTTTTCCTCTTTGGGCAGGGCTTGCTGACCGCGTTCTCCGTAGACGGTCAGCCACTCTGGTCACGTGATCTTGAAAAAGAATATGGCGGATTCACACAAAAGTTCGGTTATAGTTCAAGTCCACTGCTTCATGACGGCAAACTTTACATTCCTATGTTGCACCGTTCCCCATCCCGAAAACCGGCATCTCCGGGGGATATCCCGGATGACTCATGGCTGCTGGCCGTGAACGCCGACACAGGGCAAACCGTCTGGAAACAAAAACGCCCGACACTCGCGCGGGGGGAATCGCAAGACTCCTACAGCACCCCGATAATCACCAAACATGGTCTCATTATGACTGGCGGAGATCTGGTGACATGCAACAACCCCCGGACGGGCGAGGAGTTATGGCGCTATGAATTCGTTGACGATGATTCACGAAGAGGCGACTGGAGAATTGTGTCCAGCCCGGTGACAGATAATAATCTCATTATCTCCGCCTACCCTCGAGGTCGTCAAATGTTCGCTTTCAAACCTTCTCGCTCAGGGAAGCCACCGGAAAAAATCTGGGAATATACCGGTCACGTTCCAGATGTCTGCTCCCCTGCACTTAAAGACGGATTGCTTTACGTGCTGGACGGCGTTAAACGCTATCTGAGCTGTATTGAGGTCGCAAGCGGCAGGCTCGTATGGGAGGAAAAAATGGACAGCAAGGCTGGATTCTATGCGTCGCCCACCATTGCGGACGGAAAAATTTACTGTCTCGACCGTCATGGCAAAATTTACGTTTGGGCGGTCGGGCGAGAACCGAAGTTACTGAAAAGTTTCTCAATCGGCAAAGAGGATTGCTGTGCCACTATTACGGCGACAGGCAGTTCCCTCTATATTCGTACACCGTCCCGCCTGATCTGTGTGCGCAAAGCGGTTGGAGAAACTTTATAATCTGATTGTTGAATATTCACGAATAATGAATTACAATGTACGAAACTAATGATTATGAAAGCAAGTAACGGGGGAAAAGTACGCGATGAATGTTTCGCTAAGTGATGGAATTGACTGGGTTGGGTATACAGACTGGACAATCCGTGATTTTCACGGCTACTCGACAAAACGCGGTTCAAGCTACAATGCCTACCTGGTGCGCGACGAAAAAACAGCCCTGATTGACACAGTCAAGGCTCCCTATGCCAAAGATCTTCTGAAGCGCACCGCCGCGCTTGTAAACCTTGATGCCATTGATTACATTGTCTGCAACCACGCCGAACCCGATCATTCGGGGGCACTGCCCGAAGTTGTGAAGACCTGCCCGAACGCAGAGGTGGTCTGCAACGCCAAATGCCGTAACGCTCTGTCCGCGCACTACTGCACAAAGAACTGGAGATTCAGGGTGATTGAAGACGGTGCATCCATCTCCATCGGACGACGCACACTAACATTCATCAATACCCCCATGGTACATTGGCCGGAATCCATGTTCACCTACATACCCGAAGAGAAAATACTCTTCTCAATGGATGCCTTCGGTCAACACTACGCCGCCGCCAACAGATTCGATGATGAAGAGCCTGTTGAAGTTGTGATGATGGAGGCCAAAACCTACTTCGCCAACATCGTCATGCTCTACGGTGCTCCAATCAAAAAAACGCTTGAAAAGGCTGCTAAAATCGACATAAAAATCATTGCTCCCAGCCACGGGGTGATCTGGCGGACACACATCGCCAGCATTCTGGCGGCCTACACCGACTGGGTGGAGCATAAATCGAGCAACAAAGTTCTAATAGCCTACGACACAATGTGGAAAAGCACCGAAATGATGGCAAAAGCCATCATGGACGGCGTGCTGGAGTCTTCCGCACAGGCTCGCCTCATAAACTTGAGAGACGGCGACATAACCACGCTCGCCACAGAAGTACTCGACAGCGCGGCAATAGCTGTCGGCTCCCCCACCCTCAACAAAACACTTATGCCTCAGGTGGCAGCGGCACTAACCTACTTGAAAGGTCTTTCCCCTCATGGGAAAAAAGGCTTCGCTTTCGGCTCATACGGCTGGTCCTCCGGTGGCAGTAATGATGTTGAAGATTATCTGCGTGCAATGAAATTCGATATTCTGCGTGCCCCGCTCACCTGCCGTTACCTCCCTGATGAGAAAACTCTGGAGGAGTGCAGAGATGCTGGACGCATGCTTGTGAAAAACATTATTTGACTTTAATCGCTTTCGGGGTAGAGTGGAACCTGTTCGCGATCTCTGGCAATAACTCCAGATCATCGGCGACAGTTTAAAGTCAATAAACACAATAACCGTGAAAAAAGGAACTGTTAAAATGAGTATGTTTTGTTTTCAATGTCAGGAAGCAGCCAAAAACGAGGGCTGTTCAATAAAAGGCGTATGCGGCAAAAATTCAGACACCGCAAATCTCCAGGATCTGCTGATACACACCCTTAAGGGTATCTCCATCCACGCATTTAAACTTGCGGAGACTGGCGATCTTGAGAAAAAATATGGAAGATTCGTGGTCGAATCACTTTTCGCCACAATCACAAACTCCAATTTCGACAACACACGCTTCGTCTCCTTAATCAAGGAGGCACTGAAAATCCGTGATGAGCTGAAAGAACAGATTGGTGAAGCCAGCTCTGAGCCCCTGCCCGACTGCGCGACATGGTCGGCGGACACCGAAGCTGCCTTTCTCGACAAAGCCCCGTCGGTCGGAGTCCTCTCAACAGCCAACGAGGATGTCCGCTCCCTGCGCGAGCTACTCATATACGGACTGAAAGGACTTGCCGCCTATTGTGATCACGCCGCCGTTCTGGGATATCAGAACGACGACATCTACAAGTTTACCGTGGAAGCTCTGGCATCAACAACAAAAGCACTTTCTGTCGATGAGATGGTCGCAATGGTACTCAAAGCTGGCGAGATGGCCGTGCAGACCATGGCTCTGCTTGACGAGGCCAACACATCCACTTACGGCAATCCAGAAATAACAGAGGTGAACATCGGTGTCGGTCAGAATCCAGGCATTCTCATATCCGGTCACGACCTGAAGGATATGGAAGAGCTGTTGAAACAGACAGAGGGTTCGGGCGTTGATGTTTACACACACAGTGAAATGCTGCCGGCGCACTACTATCCCGCATTCAAAAAGTACGACCACTTTGTCGGGAACTACGGCAACGCCTGGTGGAAGCAAGGTTCCGAGTTTGCTTCTTTCAACGGTCCGATCATTATGACAACCAACTGTATCACCCCGGTGAAAGACTCATATAAAGACCGCATCTTCACAACCGGCATGGCTGGCTACCCCGAAGTGCGGCATATTCCCGATCGGCAGAACGGTGGCAGTAAAGATTTCTCCGCCGTCATAGAGCTGGCAAAGACCTGCCCGCCACCAGTGGAGATTGAGACCGGAACCATCGTGGGCGGCTTCGCTCACAGTCAGGTGATGGCCCTAGCGGACAAAGTTGTCGATGCCGTCAAATCAGGTGCTGTCAAACGCTTCATTGTGATGGCCGGCTGTGACGGACGGCAGAAGGGCAGAAACTACTTCACCGAAGTTGCTCAGGCACTTCCTGAAGACACCATTATTCTGACCGCCGGTTGCGCTAAATACCGCTACAACAAACTGAACCTGGGTGATATTGGTGGCATTCCGCGCGTACTCGATGCCGGGCAGTGCAACGACTCCTACTCGCTGGCGGTGATAGCCATGAAGCTACAGGAAATCTTTGAACTCGACGACATAAACGACCTTCCCATCTCGTTTGACATCGCCTGGTACGAACAGAAGGCTGTGACGGTTCTGCTGGCACTACTCTATCTTGGAGTCAAAGGCATCCGTCTCGGACCAACTCTTCCTGCATTCCTTTCGCCAAACGTGGCCAAGGTACTGGTGGACAAATTCGACATCAAACCCATCGGTGAGGTTCAGACCGACATCGACGCCATGATGGTTGGCGAATAAGTCTCTCATCGCCCGAACCCAATCTATTCATAAACTGCGCAACGGCTTCTCCCGCAAAAGGGAAAGCACGTTGCTCTTTTTGTGATATAAACCATGTCATTTGCCCCCATAATCACCACAACAAACTTCCCGGCATCGCCGTACAACCCAACTAACCCGAATATTTCATAAAAAGAGAAGCATTTTCTCCATTAACTGCTATGA
>CAYTQP010000068.1:0-13499 GCA_964440175.1 uncultured Verrucomicrobiota bacterium | reverse complement strand
GGCGGTCGTGATCGATGGTACAAGCCAGCCGGGCTACACAAAATCTCCAGTGATAGCGTTGGAGGACGCGGGCGGAGTTGTCACCGGGTTGGTTCTGTCCGCAGAATCGACCGTGCGAGGGATTGAGGTGTCGTCGTTTGAACGTGGGATCGCCGTGCTGACTTCAAATTGCAATATCCGCTCCTGTTACTTTCTGAACAACAGTTATGCGGGAGTCACAACCGAATCGGGCAGGAACAGTATAGATCGCAACTATTTTGGCGACAACGACATGGCTCTCTGTATTTTTGGAATCGCCGATCACACTGGCGGCGGTAATATGGTTTATGGCAACTCAATCGGTGTTCATCCATTGTCGGGTGCGCCGCATCCAAACCGTGTGGGCATATTTGTCTCTTCCAACAACAACTTAATAGGCGGCACCGGTAAGAGCGAAGGGAATCTAATCTCAGGAAACACTGGCAGTGGAATCCATATTGGCTGGACAAGCATTAGTAATTCAATTCGCGGGAATCTTATCGGCACTGATAAACGTGGATTGAACGCTGTCCCCAACGGGGTGGGGATCAATATTGAAGGGAAAGACAATATTGTGGGAGGAATAAAATCCGGGTCACGGAATGTTGTTTCAGGGAACACGGGAACCGGAATTAAAATGGTGAGTTACGGTAGCGGGACAGCGAGAATTGAGAGAAACCGGATTGTGGGCAACTATATTGGTGTTGACATCACAGGAACCGTTGCGCTTGGGAATGAATATGGGATTGAGATGCGGGGTTCGTTCTGTAGTTCGAACACCGTCGGATCCGCAATATCTTTGGGGCGGAACGTCATATCCGGCAATACGTGGAGCGGCGTAAAACTGTCTTCGGCCAACTGCAACAATATCGAAGGAAACTATATCGGTACCGACGTAACTGGAGACAAGCCGTTGGGGAATGGCGGGGCGGGTATTCGAAACGAATATTCGTATATGACGGAAATAGGTGGCGCATCTGCAGGCGCGAGGAATGTTATTTCGGCGAATGGAGGGGTGGGCATCCATATAATTGGGGCATCCTCCAAAAAGACAGAGGTGCTGGGAAATTATGTCGGCACGGATGCCTCGGGGCGAGATGTTCTTCCCAACAATGAGTCAGGAATCAATTTGCTGAACACCGAGAATGTCACAATCGGCGGGGTCGTGTCCGGAGCGGGTAATTTAATTTCGGGGAACAAGCGCTATGGGGTGGAGATTGCAGGAACAAACAGCCACAACATGGTCATACAAGGCAATTATATCGGAGTGGACGTATCGGGCCAGTCCGCTCTCGGGAATAACTACGGGGGAGTGTATGTGGACAACGCATCCTCCAATCTCATCGGGAGTGTGGCAAGTTTGGGAAAAAATGTAATTTCAGGGAATGGCGGCGGGGGAATTAAAATAACGTCATCAAAGGCGACAGGCAACAGAATTGTCGGAAATTACATCGGCTCCGCCGCTGACGGAATAGACGTTGTGCCGAATGCTGGTCGCGGTATTGAGATAACTCATGCGGACAGATGTGTCATAGGCGGGTCAATTATCAGCGGAGGCAATTTTATCGTCGGCAACGGGCACTGGGGAGTGCGGTTGTGGGATGCAAACAATTGCGGGGTTACGGGGAACCGCATCCTTAGAAACGAAGATGGCGGCATTTATATGGGTGGCGTGTCAACCAATAATATGGTTGGGGGTGTTGGCGTTTTGGATTCAAATGTCATTCAGGGGAATGTCGGACCGGGTGTCCATGTTTATGGAGAGAACTGCGTTGGCAACAATATAGATTATAATCTCATCAGTGAAAACGCGGGTATGGGAATAGACTTGGGGCCGGAAGGTCACACACCGAATGATCCCGGTATCTACGGAGACCCCGACACGGGTGCGAACAACTTGCAGAATCACCCGTACATTGATAATGTCTCTCTGTCAGGAGGGAATGTGCGCATTCGTGGACACCTCATAAGCACGGCCAACAAAGCTTTCACCATGAACTTCTATGCCAGTACCCAGTTGGACCCCTGCGGTTACGGGGAGGGGGAGGTCGTTCTGGGCCGCGTCGCAGGTTCGACTGATATGCTTTCCCAGTGGAATTTTGATGTGGCATTCCCTCAGGTTAGTCCGATGCCGGACTACATCACCGCCACTGCCACCCGGACAGACACGGGAGACACCTCCGAGTTCTCGCAT
The DNA here is from genome assembly GCA_964440175.1 of uncultured Verrucomicrobiota bacterium. Classification (GTDB taxonomy): domain Bacteria; phylum Verrucomicrobiota; class Kiritimatiellia; order CAYTQP01; family CAYTQP01; genus CAYTQP01. The sequence continues at coordinate 11,287 of CAYTQP010000068.1, read as the reverse complement.
TTTGAAATAGTAGACACCGACGGCGATGGAATGCCCGATGGCTATGAAACCGATAATTTTGGAGACCCTGTTGCGGGAGATCCGCATGAGGATCCAGATGGTGACGGCATCGATAATCTTGAAGAGTTTTTGGGTGACACAGGTCCTCATAACTCCTTGTCCTGCCTTTCTATAATCCGAATCGTCGCGTTGAAACGCTTGATGACAGGTGACAGTATTGCAGCAGTTGTGTTTCCGTCATCCGCACGCCGCGTCTACCGCATCTATGATAATCGTGACATGCCTGCCAACCACTGGACGGGTGTGGGCGGCTATTCAATGGGGACGGGTACTAATATGATGCTCTTCGGTGTGGCATCAAACGATGTCAAATCGGTGCTGTATAAGGTCGAAGCCAAGTTGCCGTAGATTGTGCGGAATTCGTGGCAACAGAACCCCGTCCCGTTCAGAGTCACTGACAAACTGGCGGAAAAAAATTCCAAACACAGGAATTTTGTGATAGAGGGTGGTTCATCTGAATCCAAATCCTGGATGTTGGGTTTGTGCGTATTTGTGAAACTGTAAAAATTGAGATAATTATGGAAATAACATATTCAAAAGCCACTCTTGATCGGCAAAAAAAGGACGCGCTCATTGTTTTTGCTCAGGCAGATGAAATCTTGCTGGACACATCCGTCCGCCCTCTCAAAAAGCTGATTGTGGAGTACAGTAAGACCACCGCTTTCAAGGGAGAGCCGGGACAGGTCGCGGTTTTCCCGACATTCGGCAAATTGCCCGCCGACAACATTATATTGGCGGGTGTGGGTACGCTGAAAGATTTCCACCGAGGTATACTGGAGCAAGCTGCCTCCGCCGCTGCGCGTGCGGGTCGCGCCGCTGGTTGCAAAACTTTCGCGGTGTCCGCTACCGTCAAAGGTGTGCCCGAATCCGATTATCGTCAGATTGTCGGTCGTGGCATTTGCTGGGGAACCTATGAGAATAACCAGTTTAAGACCTCCACGAAGAGATGCCCGGCGTTAAGCCTTGCTTTCGCGGGGGAATGCGGAAGCGTCTCTTCGGTTCGCGTAGATATTAAGACCGTTATTGCCCAGGGTTTGTCGTTGCTGAGTGTCGCTAAGCTCGCCAACTCGCCCGGAAATGAGGCAACACCCGCGAAAATTGCGGTGTGGGCGCAGAAGATGGCTCGCGAAAACAATCTGTCATGCAGGGTGCTCGGCAAGGCGGCACTCGAAAAGCGCGGTTGCGGAGGAATCCTTGGCGTTGCCCGGGGCAGTGCGCAGGAACCCAAAATGATTATCCTCAAGCATCCCGGTGCGGATAAAAAGATCAAGCCGATTGTACTCGTCGGCAAGACTGTCACCTTCGACTCAGGCGGAATATCACTGAAACCAAGCGCGAAGATGGGGTGGATGCGTTACGATAAGTGCGGGGGCATGGCCGTTCTTGCCGCCATGAGGATGATTGCGCGAATGAATTTGAAAATACCAGTGGTCGGAATTCTCGCTGTGGCTGAAAATATGCCGGGTTCAAACGCTATGCGTCCCGGTGATATTATCAGGGCGTACAATAAAAAGACAATCGAGATATTCAGCACGGATGCCGAAGGGCGGCTTGTGCTGGCGGATGCGCTTTCGCTGGCAGCGGAAATGATGCCGGCGGCCATCGTTGATGTAGCCACTCTCACCGGGGCGGTTATCGGTGCGCTTGGAAAATCGGCGGCGGCTGTGCTTGGCAATGATGACGGGATCGTGAACGACCTGATTGACGCGGCCTCCGCCACGGGTGAAAGACTGTGGAGACTTCCGCTCTGGAAAGATTACAGCGATGAAATGAAGAGCGACTTTGCTGATATATCCAACTGCGGCAAATCCAACGCGGCTGGCACGGCCACGGCCGCTGCTTTTCTGCGTGCGTTTGTGCCCGAAGAGATTCCCTGGGCGCATATCGACATTGCCGGAACTGCTTGGCTGGAGACGAAAAAACCATATCAGGCACCTGGTGCCACGCTCTTCGGCGCACGCCTGCTCACCCGTTGGGTTGCCTCGAAAGAGTGAGAGCGACGCGCTTGACGCAGGGTGATCGCCCGTCGGCGACCGTCTGCAGATATACCGTGGCATACACTCGTAAAAAGAGGGATATGGTTCTCGATATTGAGCGTTCATTTGTCTACTCTGACGCGGAACTGAATTTAACTGCTGGAAGTGAGGATTTTAATGACGGCGAAAATATTGGACGGCAAGGCGATTGCCGGAGAGATACAGAAAGAGCTTGCTGAAGAGACAGCTAAACTTAAAAGTGAAGGCGTAGTTCCGGGATTGGGTGTGTTGCTGGTCGGAGACGATCCGGCATCGCGCTCGTATGTGACCGCGAAAGAGCGTGCCTGCGAGCGCGTGGGACTTCATTCCGAGGAGGTGAAACTGCCACAGGACGCATCCATGAAAGAGATCCTCTCTGTGGTTGAGGCCTTTAATAAAAACCCGCAGATTCACGGGATTCTGGTTCAGCTTCCGCTCCCTGATAATTCGATTGAGAAAAAAGTGATTGAGACCATTCTCCCCGAAAAGGATGTGGACGGATTCCATCCAGTTAATATTGGACGGGCACTGCTGGGGAGACCGGCGTTTTTACCATGCACTCCGCATGGGATACTGCATATACTGAAACGATCGGGGATAAAGACTGAGGGTGCCAATGTGGTTATTGTCGGCAGAAGCAATATTGTTGGCAGACCGCTCGCCAATCTGCTCAGCATGAAGAGCGAAATGGGGAATGCCACCGTCACGCTTTGCCACACGCGCACCCGAAATGTCGCCGGGTTTACACGTGATGCCGATATCGTGATTGCTGCTGCCGGACGACCTAATACCATTACAGTAGATATGGTGCGTGCGGGTGCCGTGGTGATTGATGTGGGCGTGAACCGAGTACCGGATTCCACGCGTGAACGCGGATATCGACTGGTCGGCGATGTGGAGTTCGATGCGCTTAAGGGAAAGGTTGCGGCCATCACGCCCGTGCCTGGAGGCGTAGGTCCGATGACAATCACAATGCTGCTACACAACACGGTTGAGGCGACCAAACGTGCAATAACAGATCGCTCGTAAAAAATAGACGGCATACTTCACAAAGGTGCGGGTTGCGGCATTCTAAACGGGTAGACGATTCGCCACTTGTTGAGCACACATTGTATTATAACCATCCGCTTTCCGCTGAGCGTCACGTCCCGTGCGAACAGAGGTGAAAAGGGGGTCGTTTCTGTAGTCCCACGTAAGGCTCTGCCCTTAATTTCCAATGGTTTACGACCACAAACAAGAAGCTTGGGGCAGAGATGTGTATTTCAGGTTGGACGAAGAGATGCCCCCCATCAGGCGTTGGTGTGAGAAGAGATATGCAACCGCAGTGTTTAGCAATCGGTACGCAGTCTCTCTTCTTATCCATTTTTACGTGCAATATCGCTGGACAAGACGGTGTCGCTTAACTAAACTCCGTGGCGTTGTGTTGCTATTGCGCGGGAGTAATTCAGTGGTAGAATGTCAGCTTCCCAAGCTGAACGTCGCCGGTTCGAGTCCGGTCTCCCGCTCCATACGCGATTTTCCCGTTTTGCGTCCACTTCAATCTGCCCGTACGCGGAAAGATGTTTGTCCGAATCTTGGAACTCTTCAAAATCCGGTTTCCGCGCATTTTTTGCAGTTGTTTGACGCTATGGCGACCACTTACAGCGTGGACTCAATTGGATGCGCTTTAGGGCGGAGTATCATTTTTTCAGAGACTGTCTTCCGGTTATCAAGGGGGATCATTCTAAAGGTGTATGATCGGCTGATGTTCCGTAGAATATAGTCTTTCATTGGCGTGGCTCCCCAGCTGTTGTTCCCGCCAACCCCGGTCTGCGCCATATCGATGTTCAGATGAATGAAGTCGGAACGCTTCATCTGGAAGGAGTATTTGGTCTTCTTCATCTCATTCCGTGCGTAGTGTCTTGCGGAGGCGTTTATCACCGGGTTTCCGATAAAGAGCAACCCTTTGCCGACCTTGTCGGTGAACGATATCCAACGTGTCTCTTCGCGGTTTCCGTTCTCTTGTGGTCGGGAGTAATCAATCCACATCCCATCGACCGTGGTTTTAAAGAGTCCTATACGCTCAAACTTGCGGTCCTGATATGTTGGATTGGGACCACGCCCGTAGTATTCAACATTCTCGAACTCTTTCGGAATTAGCATCTCTAGTCCGACACGAACGGGTCCTTTCCCGGCGGATTGCGGATCGCAGCTCATGGCGACATTAACCTCGGCATCTCCATACACAGTGTATGCAAGCTGAACTGTGGCATTCACACTGATAATCTTGCCGCTGAATACAACACGGACGGTGTCGCCGCTGAGTCTTTTCAATTGGACACCAGTGATCTTCATCGCGCCGTTTTCCCATTTGAGATTACTGAATTTCCGTATTGATTTTCTATCGTTATCTGTGGTCGCCCGCCAGAAATCAGGCGCAAACCCGCGTTCAATACGCTCAACCCCTTTATATTTGAAAGAGGTCATCAATCCTTTGCTTTTATCAAAGCTCAGTGAAAAATCAGTTCCAGTTACGGAAATCGTGGTGCCGACATCTTTCATCTCGACCGCTGGGGCGGGTTTTTCGGTGACAGCCGGTTGTGGAGTGGGGGAGAGGGCAAACTGCTCCCATGATATCTCATGTCCGCCGGGGATAAGGGGTGAAAGGGTGTCTTTTGCAGTGAACGACATGGTTAAAATATACTCAATGCCTGTTCTCTTATCAATCTTTGGCAGTTGAATGCTGAACTCTCGGGAGCTGTGCGGAGGAACATCCAGAGGCTTGATCTTTCCCTCCTCAATTACGCGACCGTTAGCGGAAAGTTGCCAGCTGCCATTCGCCACATCCTTGATGTTGGAGAAGTCGAACCAGTTGTGAACGCTGAATCTTCCCGTGGCGGGCAGTGCCTTTACATGGATGTTGCGGTAGATGTATTTTATCGCATACAGTCCCGGATGAGGTTTTCGGTCAGCGCTCACCAGACCATTCATGCAGAAGTTTCCGTCGGTGTAGAATTTCTTGGCGTTTTCCCACCAGCCACCGTATGCGAAAAAGTCCTTCTTGATCGGTCCGACCCCGATATTAATCCTGTATTTTTCTGGAACAGGCTGACGCAGACCCTGATCTGCCCAATCCCATACAAAAGCACCCATGTGATACGGAGTGGCGTAGATGTGATTCCAGTACTCTTTAAGATTGCCGTTGCTGTTTCCCATCGCGTGGGTGTATTCACAGAGCACACTTGGCCGGCGTTTGCTTTTATCGTACCAGCCTGGTCCTGCGTACATTTTTGAAGTCATATCGGCTGTGCCGTTGCTGTACTGGGCATGTACCGGGCGGTCGGAATGTCGCTCATGTAGCCATGCGTACATCGCTTTAGGACCCGCGCCGCCGCCGGATTCGTTTCCAAGTGACCAGATTATGACGCTGGCGTGATTTTTGTCGCGTTCCACCATTCGTGTGATCCGGTTCATTTGTGTCTCGACCCACTCGGACTTTCCTGAGATACTGCGGTTGCCGTGCGATTCCAGATTGGCCTCATCCATGACGTAGATACCGTAAAGATCGCAAAGATAATAAAAGTAGCTGTCGTTTGGGTAGTGACATGTGCGGACGGCGTTTATGTTAAAAAGTTTGAACATTTTCACGTCACGGAGCATCGCCTCATGGCTGATTGTTTGTCCTGTGTCGGGTTCATGCTCGTGGCGGTTCACCCCCTTGAGTTTGACTGGGACATTGTTGACAAAAAAGATGCCGTCTTTAATCTTAATCTTGCGAAAACCGATCTGCCACGGAATGATTTCAACGGTTTTCCCTTGGCGGTTTTTCAATGTCAACAGCAGTGTGTAGAGATAGGGGTCCTCAGCGTTCCACTTGTGCGGATTGCTGACAGGAACAGAGATGGATGGTGTGGCGGTGGAGATTGCCTTATTGAAAATCTCCCTTCTCTCAGCATTCAGCAGTTGTGCCTCAATTTTATATCCGGAAGTCGCGCCCGTAAGTTCAACCTTTATGCTGAGAACGGCGTTTTTGCATTCGGCATCGAAGTCTGTGTCGATTTCAAAATCACGAATCGATACAGTATCCCGCGACCAAAGGTACACATCGCGGAATATGCCCGCCAGTCGCCAGAAATCTTGATCTTCAAAATAAGACCCGTTGCACCAGCGGTAGACCTCCACGGCCAGTAGATTCTCGCCTCTTTTCAAATACTTGGAGATATTGAACTCGGCCGGGGTGCGGCTTCCTTCGCTGTAGCCTATCTTTTGACCATTGATCCAGAGATAAAAGGCGGAGTTAACACCGTCAAAGTGTAGAATAGCGTTGCGCCCCTGCCAGCTTTTCGGAACGGTGAAGGTCGTGCGGTAACTGCCGACGGGATTGTATTCACGTGGCGCAGTTGGCTGATTGTTTTTAAAAGGATATTTCGAGTTTGTGTAGATTGGCGTGCCGTAGCCCAGTGTCTGCCAGTTCGACGGCACAGGAATAGTCTTCCATGCGTCATCATTGAAGTCAACCTTATAAAAATCTGCCGGGCGTGAGGCGGGATTTTTTGACCAGTTGAATTTCCACTCTCCGTTCAGCGGTTTGAACCAGGGTGAGCGTCTTCGATTGCGAGTCAGCGCGCTTCTCTTGCTGGCAAATGTCATCATATCCGCGTGGGGTTTTTCCGTGTTTATCTGAATAACATTCAGATCATTCCATTCCTCTGTGGCTTGAGCTCCAAATCCCGTGAGGCTCAACACCAGTAAACATATCTTCAGTACCGCTTTATTCATAATTACACCCCTTTTGCTGTTTTTATAACCTGTTTTGATTGTTGATAAAGTCTGTTCCGTTCTGTCGCGATCATTCTGTCGATGTCTACATCTTTGTAAGACATATGCTTCACCAGTGATTTTATGAGCTCTTTTTCGCTACGGGAGACATTGCCGTCTGCCAGACACATTTGCACCAGTGCCTTCGTAAACTCATGACCTTCCTGTCCTTTGAGGGATTCGGGTAGCTTGACGATGCCGTTGATGCGTAGATTTTCGATAAGCTCTTTCAGTCGCGTATCGGTGATTCCTCTGCGTCCGGCCATCTTTTTCAGGGCTTTCTCCTCTTTGGGGTCAATGATGCCGTCTGCCAGCATAACCGCTGCCGCACATTGCAGTAGCTGTTCGTTTTCGCGTTTTGAGAGCCGACTTTCAAAAATATCGGTCGAGGCGCAGGCCGCCTTTGTTTTCAAGGCATCCTTGAATTTGACGGCGAACGTAAAGAATGGTTGTATATCGGAGAGCACCCAGTCCCCGCTACCGTCGTTTTGCGCTAGACCGCAATATTCGCAGACCCCGTTTGTATTGATTGTCTGCGGTGCGCCACATCCCGGGCAGTGGGCACTGGTAAGCGTGTTCACACGCGATGTCAGCGCGTCTTTGCGACGAACCAGGATGAAATCCTGTGATTTTATTTGTGAACGACTGTATGCTGGTTTAATGAGGGACGGAATTTCACATTCCTCTAGATGCCCTGACCATTTAACCTGAACGTGAACGCGGTCAAAATCGTCATCCTCGTCGGCCAGTTCAATTCCTGCCAAATCGACAGATCCGATGGAGGTGTCCGCGAAAAACCGGTGTTTACCGTTTTTGAGAGCCATAAAATCGCTGGCGTTTGACTTGATGTATTCCGGCAGGGTCAGTTTTTTAAGATATTTTTCGTCGGCGAAAAACGTTGCGGCACAGTGATGCCAGAATATGACAGAGAGTTTGTCCTCTATATGCTGTACGTTGAACGCCGGGTCTTTCTTGCGCATTTCTGCCAGTCCGGGAATTGGTCTTGTCGCAGTATCACGCCAAACCTCCATTTGTGTTATCTCGGAGAGCACCCAGTCATATTCGCCAGAGTTGATAATCGCTTGGCATGATGGGCATTTTGTCGAGTCAGAGATTTTCAGTGGCGTTCCACAGTTGGGGCAAAATCCCTCAATCAAACCCGGAGTACTAAGCGTCTTCGCGCCAGGTCGTCTCAGAAATGACCATATTTCAGTAAAGGCTTCAGGAGTGGTGTTGCCATGTACTCTTTTTCCGGTGCGGATGTCTTCCGTATAATCGACAGCCGTTGCGTCAATCCGTACGTGCAGAGCATCGAAAAAGTTGTCAGACTGCATGCCGACGATCTTTACGGAGATGACATTCACATCCCTCACCACATTGCGGAGACAGGAACCTTTCTGCATCTTTAGCTGTAGTTGAAAACGTTCATATATTCCATCGGAAACCAGATGACGGGCGGGGGTCATGTCTTGATTCGACCAAGCTGTCTGCACTTTTGGAAGAGCGGACATACAGCGTTTAGTGAAAGCGTCCAGATCAAACGCTGGATCCCGTTCGCGAAGACGATCAAGCCCGACGGTGAGTTTTTGCGAATTGTGTGTGGCGTATCCCCTGCGAATTGTGCTGGAGACATGAGCCGAATAGCCCGATTTACTGGAGATTATAAAAAGGGCTATGACGATGATTATCACGGGTACGCCGATCAGTGGATGGGTGATAAGCAACCATAGAAGAAAAGCGATAAGATCCCCGCCCCCGCCGCCACCCCCTCCGCCGCTGACCCCCCCGCCACCGCTAAACCCTCCGCCGCCACCCGCTCGCGCCAGAACCGTGGTGGGTAGTAGTGCGCAGATGGAAGCGATCGCGGGCGGCAGTGTCCAATATGGATGCCGCGCAATTTTTTTGTGTGATAAGCCCATTATTGTTCAGTTCCGCATGACGGACAGAATTTCGCTGTTGGTTTCAATTCTTCTCCGCATTTTTTGCAGGTTGCGCTCAGTGCCGTCCCGCATTCGCCGCAAAATTTGGCTGAGGGCGAGACGGGTTTGGAGCATTTTGGGCAAGTATTGACCTTCGGGGTCATATCTGCGCCACAACCGCCGCAGAATTTCGAATTCTCCGAGACTGCCTGTCCGCATTTCGGACAACTGACGGTGGCTATCGGGGTGGGCGACGTATTCTGCTGTGATGCCACGTTCATCACGCCGCCAAGCTGACCTCCCACCATCATGCCCATCATACCTCCCGCCATGCCGGATTCGTTGTCGGCGGCATCACGCATAGCGTTTGCGGCTTGAAACTTCGTGTAATTATTCAAATTCCCGACCGCACCCATTGACGCACGCTCGTCAATGGCCTTCTGCACCATTTCGGGCACGTCCACATTTTCGAGTGTGAACGAGAGTAGTTCAAGTCCAAGTTCATCGAAGACCTCGTTGAGTTTTTCAGTCATTAGTGCGCTGATCTCATCGTATTGTGTGAGTAGGTCGAGTGCTGGAATCTTCAGTTCCCCCAGCGTGTCTGAGAACGAGGATATTATGCGTGTGCGCAGTTGCCCCTCCATATCATTGGTATAGAACGTCCCGCGTGAGCCGACAAACCTAGAGATTATCTCGTTGGTGTCAGCGATTTTATACGCGAAATTCCCGCGTGCCCGCAGGCGCACAGCCCCGAAATCGGCATCGCGTATCATAACTGGCGAAGTTGTGCCCCACTTGCGGTCGAGAAGTTCGGTTGCGTTGATGAAATAAACCTCGGCTTTAAATGGCGAATCAAACCCGTATTTCCAGCCTTTCAATGTCGCCAGAACGGGGAGATTGTTTGTTTCGAGCCGATATGTTCCCTTGTTAAATATATCCGCAATTTTGCCTTCATTGACAAACACCGCCCGCTGACCGGGTCGAACAATGAGTTGAGCCCCCACCTTGATCTCATGATCGTGACGCTCAAAACGATACACCAGCACATCGCTGGTTTGATCTCGCCATTCAATAATGTCGATAAACTCGGCACGCAGACTGTTAAGCAATCCCATTCAATTCCCCTTATTTTTACGTGAATCATTTTAATTCCAGCGAGAGTAACGAAAAATTATATATGAGTCAAGTTGCCTTTTTAAGGGACACACCCTTAAACGCTCTTAAATATTGACATTCGGTTGGCGATATGATCAAATCCTTCAATCGTTGCGAATTATCGGTGATTTGAAAAAATAGAGAGGCGGTGAAAAATGCGAAGAGCCAGATTTAAGGGTCCGGAAAACAGAGAATCTTGTTTCCACTGCGTGTCGAGGGTGCATTATAAGGAGTTCCGCCTAGGAAATGCGCAGAAGGCGAAGTTTCTCACGCTTATGCGTGCGGTTGAAGGTTTCTGCGATGTGTCGGTGTTGACATATGCGCTGATGGACAACCATTTCCACGTGCTTGTGAAGATACCTGAACGAGAGGAGAGCGTGAGTGACGAGGAGCTGTATCGCAGAATGGAGTTTCTCTACGACAAACTTACAATAATGGAGCTTGAGGCGGATATAACGAAATGGCGGAAGCAAGGAAGGGATGACCTTGCGGAGATGGAGAAAGAGCGCTACATCTGCAGGATGCACGATCTGTCGAAGTTTATGAAGACTCTCAAACAGCGCTTCACACAGTGGCACAACAGAGTTGAGGGGCTGACCGGCACACTTTGGCAGGGGCGCTTTAATAGTGTGCTGGTCGAGAATTCTGAAAACGCCCTGACAACCATGGCTGCCTACATTGACCTCAACCCTGTGCGTGCTGGGCTTGTCGAAGACCCGAAAGACTACCGCTACTGCGGCTATGCTGAGGCGGTATCGGGTGGGAGTAGAGCTAGGAAGGGATTACTAACGCTTGCTCAGGCATTTGGTGAAATCGGAAGCTGGCGTGAAGCCGCCGCGATATACCGTCAGCGTCTCTATTGCGCAGGAGAGGCGAAGGGAATATCGTCAGAAGATGTCGCCCGTGTTATTGAGGAGAAAGGCGAACTTTCGCTTGATCAGCTTTTACGTTGTCGCGTCAGGTATTTCAGCAATGGCATCGCTCTTGGCGGCAGGGAGTTTGTGGCATCACTCTTAATCGGCGAGTGCTTCGGATTAAAGCGTGAGTCCAGGGCACGCACGTTAATGTGCGGGGAGAAACTTGGGCTTTGCGCCATGCGTGACCCAAAGAAAGAGCCGATAGTTCCCCCTTCACCCGGTTAGTTTCGCCTCCGCCCCTCCCGAAATACAGTCAAATGTCAATCATGCGGACCCCTGCATTTGAAAATAGGTGGAAACGTTCGTTTCCTGGCGTGTTATTGCAGATTTGGTGGACGGGCATTTTCCCGACTGCCGCAATTTCCCCGTACGGCGCAGAAATTCGTTTTTTTCGTCAACTACTGTTGGTTTGCCTTTCAGGGGT
>CAYTQP010000067.1:0-13503 GCA_964440175.1 uncultured Verrucomicrobiota bacterium | reverse complement strand
GCTACTGATCGGCAGGTCAGAGTGTATAACCACGTCAGTGCTACAATGCGAAAAAAGAAACGCCGGGATGATGTTTTCTGTTTGACCTCAAAACAGGGTGTCACCGGTTTTTCGCATCTCAATTTCACTTGGATTTAATATTGCAATTAGAGGAAATTTTTTATATCTTTCGTCGCCTTGATTTTTTTTAAAGGAACAGATGGAAATGAAGTAGAAGGGTTTTTATATGAGTAGTAAATATTTTAGAAACAAAAATATTCAGAGACCGAGAAAAAGCGTCATATCCCGCCGCCGCCGCGACAAGGTGCATCGCAGGCGTTTAGTGGCTCTCGGCATGCCCGAAGCAGAAGTGATGAGCCTTGACACCAAGACGTTGCGTGAGTATCTGAAGTACCCCGCGAAGACGGTGAAAATGCTGGCAAAACGAACTGCATAAAAAACAACTGCGTCTCATGCTATATATCAGGGCTGCGCACGTTCAGGACGCATGCCTGGTCTTTGATTTGAAAACAACGGTTTAATAAACCACAAAATGGAGAAACAAAATGTCTAAGGAACTGATCATCATCGACGGCAATCAGGCCGCCGCGCACATTGCATTCAAAACAAGTGAGGTATGCGCCATTTATCCGATAACACCATCATCGACAATGGGTGAATGGGCCGATCAATGGTCGGCAGAGGGAAAGAAAAATGTATGGGGAACCACCCCTGTTGTGGCAGAACTTCAGAGTGAAGGCGGAGCCAGCGGTTCAGTTCACGGCGCACTCCAGACAGGGGCACTGACGACAACTTTCACTGCATCACAGGGACTCCTCCTGATGATCCCGAACATGTACAAGATCTCCGGCGAGCTTACCTCAACGGTATTCCACGTCTCCGCCCGCTCTGTGGCGTGTCAGGCACTTTCTATCTTTGGCGAGCATTCAGATGTTATGGCCACCCGCCAGACCGGGTTCGCGTTGCTGGCTTCAAGCAGTATTCAGGAAGTCATGGATATGGCACTGATAGCTCATGCGGCAACACTTGAGTCGCGAATTCCTTTCGTTCACTTCTTCGATGGCTTCCGTTCATCGCATGAACTCAACAAAATCGAAACCATCTCCGATGAGACAATACTGTCCATGATAAAGGATGAGCTTGTATTTGCACACCGTCAGCGAGGAATGAATCCCGATGCGCCGGTTATCCGGGGAACGTCTCAGAACCCTGATGTCTTTTTCCAGGCCCGTGAGACAGTGAATCCCTACTACGAAAAGACCCCCGGCATTGTCCAGCAGGTGATGGATGAGTTTGCGAAACTGACTGGACGCCAGTATCACCTCTTCGACTATCACGGTGCACCAGATGCCGAACGAGTGATCATCCTGATGGCTTCGGGTGCGGACACGGCCATGGAGACTGTTGAGCAACTTACCGCCTCCGGCGAAAAGGTCGGCGTACTTCAGGTTCATCTCTATCGCCCATTCTCTGTCGAACATTTCATTGGCGCGTTGCCAAAAACCTGCAAATCCATTGCAGTGCTCGACCGCACAAAAGAGCCGGGTTCCGCTGGCGAGCCACTCTACAAAGATGTGGTCACCGCCCTCAGCGAGGCACACACAGCGGGAACATTGCCGTTGGATACGTTGCCCAAAACAATCGGCGGTCGTTACGGTCTCTCATCTAAAGAGTTCACTCCCGCGATGGTCAAAGGCATATTTGACGAACTGGAACAGAGCGTCAGCAAGAACCATTTCAGTGTTGGAATCAACGACGATGTCACCAACAACAGCATTGATTACGATAAGAGCCTGGTCATGGAGAGTGACGACAATGTCCGTTGTCAGTTCTTCGGGCTTGGTTCAGACGGCACAGTCGGTGCCAACAAGAACTCCATCAAGATTATTGGACAGGGAACAGACAACTACGCTCAGGGCTACTTCGTTTATGACTCGAAAAAAGCCGGCGCACGCACTGTTTCACATTTACGTTTCGGACCGAATCCAATTCGCGCCCGCTATCTGGTGCAGTCGGCCAACTTCATCGCCTGTCATCAGAGCGTATTCCTTATGCAGACAGATGTTCTGAAAGATGCCGCTGACGGTGGTGTGTTCCTCCTTAACTCACCGCACAGCAAGGATGAGGTCTGGAATTACCTCCCGCGCAAAGTGCAGGAACAGATAATAGACAAGAACCTGAAGTTCTACGCAATCAACGCCTACGATGTTGCCAGAGCCGCCGGCATGGGTGAGCGAATAAACACCGTCATGCAGACATGTTTCTTCGCCATCTCCGGTGTGTTACCCAAAGACAAAGCCATCGCCAAGATCAAAGAGGCGATCAAAAAGACATACGGGCATAAAGGTGAAAAGGTTGTCTCCATGAACTTCAACGCCGTCGATCAGTCGCTGGCGAACCTGCATCAGATTGATGTTCCGGCTGAAGCGACCAGCACCATTGAGATGCCACCAACTGTACCTCCTGAAGCCCCAGAGTTCGTCCAGAACGTTACCGCCGAGATAATGGCTGGTCGCGGCGACGAACTTCCCGTCAGTGCATTCCCTGCGGACGGCACCTACCCTACCGGCACCACACAGTGGGAAAAACGCAACGTATCACTCGAAGTTGCCTGTTGGGATGAAGACCTCTGTGTGCAATGCGGAAACTGCGCGATGGTCTGTCCTCACGCTGTCATCAGAGTGAAGGATGCTGCAGATGAGCAACTCAAAGACGCGCCGGAAACACTGAAATGCGCCAAGCTTAGAGGCAAAAATGCGCCGGACGACATGAATTATATTCTCTCGATCTCCATTGAAGACTGCACTGGCTGCGGACTCTGCGTTGAATCCTGCCTGGGCAAAGACAAGAAGAACCCCGAACACAAGGCTATAAATCTGACGATGAAAGAGGATATTCTGGATGCCGAGCTGGAAAGCCTTAAATTCTTCCAGACTCTTCCCTACAACCCCAGAGAAGACCTCAACATGGGCACTGCAAAGGGTATTCAGTATGCGCAACCGCTATTTGAGTTCTCGGGAGCTTGCACTGGTTGCGGAGAGACCCCTTATGTCAAAATGCTCAGCCAGCTCTTCGGAGACCGCGCTGTCATTGCCAACGCCACTGGATGTTCATCCATCTACGGTGGCAATCTGCCAACCACGCCATGGTGTCAGAACGACGACGGGTGCGGTCCCGCCTGGAACAACTCCCTCTTCGAGGATTGCGCCGAACTGGGTTACGGTTTCCGCCTGACGGTTGACAAGCAGAATCAGTACGCACTGGAACTGCTTGCCAAGCTGAAAGCCAAGATAGGAGCCGAGCTTGTTGATGCCATATCATCCTCGAATCAAACGAGCGAGGGTGAAATCAAAGAGCAACGCGGACGAGTTAAAGCGTTGCGGGCAAAACTGGCGAACATCGATGACTCCGATGCCCGTCACCTGGAGTCTGTCGCCGACAGTCTTGTCAAACGCAGCGTCTGGGTGCTTGGTGGTGACGGCTGGGCATACGACATCGGCTACGGCGGTTTGGATCACGTTCTGGCCTCCGGCAAAAATGTGAATGCTCTTGTACTCGATACCGAAGTCTATTCTAACACCGGCGGACAGGCATCCAAGGCCACACCACGCGGTGCGGTCGCCAAGTTTGCTTTCGGTGGACGCCCAAGTGGCAAGAAAGACTTGGGAATGATGGCGATGTGCTACGGCAACATCTACGTCGCCCGCGTCTCGCTCGGAGCCAATCCTCGGCAGGTGCTCAAGGCGTTTTCCGAAGCTGAGGCCTACGACGGGCCCTCACTGATCATCGCCTACTCGCACTGTATCGCCCACGGCATAAATATGCGCAAGGGTCTCGAACAACAGAAACTGGCCGTTCAGAGCGGGCACTGGTTGCTCTTCCGCTACAATCCTGAATTGGCCGACGAGGGCAAAAACCCACTTATCATCGACTCGAAAAAGCCGTCGATTCCGATAAAAGATTACGCATACAACGAAGTGCGTTATAAGAGACTTACTCAGACCAATCCCGAAGAAGCGGAACGCCTCATTAAACTGGCGCAAAGCGATGTCGAGAAACGCTGGGCTCTCTATCAGAAATGGGCTGCTGAATAAGCAGAAGAATTGAGTAAACCACAAATAGAAAGAAGGAAAACCGTATGAAGGTTAAAGTAAATGACGAATGCACCGGTTGTGAACTGTGTGTCGATACCTGCCCTGAAGTCTTCGTGATGGAAGGCGATCTGGCTGTGACAAAGGTGACGGAGGTTCCCGCCGACCAGGAAGATGCCACGCAGGAAGCAGCAGACTGTTGCCCCGTTGAGGCGATTGAGATCAGCTAAAGACACTGTGTTGTCTCAAATAAAAAACCCGGGCTAAGCCCGGGTTTTTTATTGCAACAAAGAAATTGCAAACTGCGGTACAGAACCACCCTCAGATGACTCAGTTCCCATTCATGGATAAATTGACAGCAAAGGAGCTCCTCTCATCCATTGAATATTTCATAAAAACCGTGACCGCATGATGTATATCACTTTCCGCAATTAAGATTGCTTTGTTGTCTCGGGATGCAAACACTGTCACAGGGAAAAGGAGTAAACAATCGGGCATGTTTTGACAGGTGACTGGCACTCAGAATGTTCTCTCCATTCGTTGCGCTGTTTTTGGTGAACTCTTTAATGACTACTGGAAACAACAAAATGTCGCATAACGATAACTTTCATACCCTGCACTCAAAAGCTACACGCCTTGTTTTTTAACTTAACAGTCGCTTTGAAGCGGGGGTTTGTTTAAACTGCCTGACATCTATTGGAAATTTTATTGATTTATGGATATTTTCGAACTATACAATTCAAGATCCCTGCTCGCCAGAATCACTTTCGGGAAAAACCCTGGACGGACGGCGGTGCGGGCGGTCGTTCTGGGAATGGTCTGTTTTCTGGTTTTCCGTTATGCGGTACGACCGGTGATTATCGACGGGGTCAGTATGCTTCCAACGATATCGAATCACTCTATCCATTTTGTGAATCTGCTGGCGTACCGCAAAACCCCGCCCACACGCGGAGATATTGTCATTGTTGAGAAAGACGGGTTCAACACAATGTATTTGAAGCGCGTCATCGGACTACCGGATGAAACTGTTCGTTTCCAAAATGGAGCCCTATTTATCGACAACCAGATTATGCCCGAACCTTATCTGCGGTCGAAAGGAGACTGGGACATGCGGCTAGTCACGCTTGGAGAAAGTGAATATTTCGTTGCCGGCGACAACCGCAGTGTCGAAAGGGAGAGACATGTGATGGGAACTGTGGATAGGAATTTTATTATGGGTAGATTATTAAAGTAGGAGCAAAGATTGAAATGAGTCGCAAAATAATTATACTATTGTGTGTTATCACCGCTATTCTTATTTTTTTCAACCTGCGTTCCTGCGAGAGCAATGCGAAGAAAATAAACCAGACTATGGACGAGATTTGCCGGCTGAACGAAATGAATCAGGAGGAGCTTCCCGCGCAAACCGCAATTCGGGCATCGAGGATATGTGAATATTTCAGCCCCGAGGTCACCATCAGTTTAGAATCAGTGCAGATATCTGTGTCTTCGCGGGATGAGCTGAAACAATTAATCTTTCTAACTCGCACCAGGCTGAACAGTATCCGCATCAAATCGGACAATCGCCGTCTGACCGTGGACAAGGACAAACAAAGTGCGACAATGTTCATCAACATAGACCTTAAACTCGGTAGCGGCGGCGGACATGATTCGTTCAACGAAAGCTTCAATATCCAGTGGATAAAGATTGAGAACGACTGGCGTATCCGAAAAATAAGCCACCACGAGACCATCCAGATGATCGAGTAAAAATCGTTCTTACCGACATCTTCGCACGTCGCCCGGCGTGCGGTGCAAAGTTCATGAATAATCCCGGACTAACCTGCGTGCCTATGCCAACGTATTTTCGGCGGATGTCGACGCTGACGCTGGGGTGGCACTACGGGGGATCCGGGTTCCTGATAGAGCTCCTGACCTTTGTGGCGTTTTTTGCGGCGTTTCTCCTCTTTCTCTTTCCGTTTTCTGTGCTCTTCAACCGCATCCTGAAGGGGCTTTTTTATGGATTTTGATGAATACTTCTCGGCAAGCTCTTCTCCTTTGGAGTTGCGAAGGCAAATACCATATCCAGCGATATCGTCTTCGTTCGATCCACTTCCCCGCACACCCGTGAATTCATGCCCCTTGAGCAGAACTGTGCCTGTTTCGACCTTGACTGTCTTGCCAAAGGGTATCTGCATCTCTGCTTTACCAGACTCCGCCAATATCAATTTGCCAGATGATCTTTCGAGCATAACGCCCCACTCTACCGTAATCTTTTCCGGAACATTCGGCGAAATCCGACGCACCGCAATCTCATAATAAACATCTTTTTGAACAGATCTGATGTCCCTTCCCGCCCTGTGCCGCGTTTTGCTTTCACGCTTGGACTCTGTCTTTTTACTGGCCTTTATCTCATAGCCATCCAGTGCCAACACCGACAACGGCAATGCCACTAGCAACATAACAATCACTTTCTTCATAAGAATCCTCCCATTTTATCCACTAATCATCATCCTTTAATGTGTCAACTTTGTGTCCCATCATTCGGTTTTCGCCATCGAACAGAAACCAACCGCGCACCTTTTCACCAGCGAGAACTCTAGGGAGCCAATGAATATCATCGAGCCACATTCTCTCGTAGGGTATCTTGTCCAGATCGACCCAGAACGGAACGGCCTCGCGTGTCTCGGTCGGTTCACCCTCGCAATCGGTCGCGGTGAAGATGGTGCCGTGCAACGAGTAACCGTCTGTGAACTGAAAAGAGAGTTCTGCGACACGGAGTACTCCGTGTGGCTTCACGCAAACCTCTTCTTCAAGTTCCCGTATCGCACACTCCCGTGGCGTCTCGCCCGGTTCAATGCGTCCACCGGGTCCATTGATCTTACCGGCACCGAGTCCCGTCTTCTTTTCAATCAACAAAATTTTGCCGCCACAAATCACAAAGAGCAAGGTGGCTCGCTCCTCCGGCTCCCAAAGATTCCAATTCACGTCATCAAGAGTTCTGTATTTTTTCATGATCTTAGCATTATCAAACACTCGCAATACCCGCATAACGGAAGCAAGTCCCGATATATTGTATTCAATTTAATAAAAGACGGATTATTCTGTCGGTGTCTGCCAAATCCTTCAACACGATGTCTGCGCCTGCCGCCGCTAATTCGGCGGTGGTGGGACGACCAGTCGCCACGGCGACGGCGCGAGCATCAATGGCGTGAGCGGCACTTATGTCAGACGGGCTGTCGCCAATCAGATAACTCGCGGCGATGCGCTGTTCCGGTTCCAGAAGGTTTTCGACCCGCCGGAGCGCAAGTTTGGCTATCTCGTCCCTGTCACCGTGTTCATGACCAAACGCGGCGGGCGTAAAACGGCGGTGGATATCGGCAGCTCGCAACTTTATGTGTGCGCAACTCTCTATGTTTCCGGTTATCAGTCCGATAATGACATTCGGGTATTCGTCAAGCCTGCCGAGGAGTTCGGCGACACCGGGCAACCGACTGATTTCGCACGATGATATACTCTTTTCCAATTCGATCGGGAGTTGCTCAAAAAACCGCGAGACTTCGACGCCTGTCAGTTCGCGGTTGTTGCGATTGAATATTCTGCTCAAAACATCGAGATCTGTTGCGCCCGTAAAGCGGATGTAGTCGATGTTGCCACTCCAGCCAAAGACGGCATTAAGAGCGTTGATAAAGGCGATCCGCCCGGCACCGTGGGTGTCAACCATAGTTCCGTCGATGTCGAAAAAGACAACAGTTATGGCGTTGCTGTCACTCATATTCAATCATGATCCTCCAGCGGTTCCAGCACCCAGCGTTTATTATACCAAAAATACTGTTCGGGGTTTTCGAGGATCACGGCACTAAACTTGTCCATCACAATTTGCGTCATACGTCGCCAATCTTCTTTTTTCTCAATATTTTCATCTGGATAGATCGGATCAAGCAACGTCCAGCGGTGGTGCCCCCACCCCTGCCGGATGGAGAAGACTGGCAGAATCGGCATTTTGGTCTGACGTGCGAACAGGGCCATTCCCCCGCCAATGTTCGCGTGGTCGCCGAGAAACTCAATATCGAGTGCCTGTGTGCGTGCACGCACATCCGGCAGTATTGCGAGCACATTATCCTTTCTCAATTCACGAATAACATTTTTCAGAACACTGCTGTCGTTCATGACAACACGAATGCCTGTATCGTGCCGCAACTTATTTAGATATGCGTCTGTGAGTGGGTTTTTTTGACGGCGAGCGATGGCGAACAGTGGCAATCCTGTGGCTTTTGCCACCGGCAACCCCAGCTCCCAGTTGCCGATATGCGCGGTTGCCAGAACAAATCCACCGATTTCACGATGAAACGAGATGGCTTTATCGATTACCGTTCTGTAGTTGGTCAGTATGCGCACAAATTCATCTTCCCCCATTCGTGGCAATTTCACGGTATCGACAATATTGAAGCAGAGATTACGCCAGGATATCCAGGCTATGCGACGCACTCTGCGCTGCGTGATGCCGGATCCGAGTACAATACGAATACGACGACGTGCCTCTTTGACGCGAAAACGAACAATATTGTGGGTGAACCACGCCATACACCAGGCAAAGAGCAACGCCAACCGATACGGCAACCGCCGCAACGGGGCGATTGCCGCACGCAATAGTATGTATTCAATTCTATGCTTCAGCCGTGTTTGCATTCAGCTCCCATGTGATATATATCTGATATATATCGGTTCAGCTCTAAAAACTCGGTTCATTGTGGAGTATTATTATCTTTAATACAATCAGAAAGCTTATTTGACATTTGACCTAAAACTCATATATTGGTCTGGAACTACATAAAATTGGGAAATAACGCAAGTCGGAATTGGAAGGACAATAATGAGATCTCAACAGATAAACACAGTTTTAGTGACGTTTTTGACTACCTGCGCATTTATGGCGACGGGTGTTCTGGGTAAACCGGATCGTGCGGGAGAGGTGTTGCGTCAAAAAAATCAAACATCGCAGGAGAAGATTGAATCCATGCAACAACAGCTCAAGCAAGCCGAACAAGATAAGTTGCAGGCGCAAAAGGAACTTATTCAGCGCCAACCAATAACAGGAACTCCGGAACGTCAGGTTGCGCGAATGAAAGAACGGATAAATGCCCAGACCGAGACAATGCTGAAGCTTGACAAGCAGATCGAAGAACAAGTTAATGAAGTGGTTAAACTCATCGCATCGATAAAGGATTCCTCCGACACAAGATCGCGTATGGTCAAAGAGAAAGGCGATGTCATTAAGAGTCTGGAGAAGAGCATCACCTTCTATCAGCAAAAACGTATGCCACTTGTCGAGGGCGTTCGCACGGGCAACCCACAGGTGCCGGTTGAATCCAATAAAGCGGCTCTGAACTTTCTCGACACCAAAATTGAGACGCGCATCGACCAGATACTCAAAATCTCCGCATCCCTCACCCAAAATAAAGAATGGAAACGTTACGAGAAGTACGAAATAAACTTCGGCAACGACAGTTTCGGGGAAGACGGCAACAAAACGCAGGAATATCAAAGGCATGAAACAAACATAAGACGCGCCGCACAAGGGGAAAAGAGTGTAGCCAACTCGATGAAGAAAAATATCGAGGATATCACGGCGGAAAATCAGCGACTAAAACTGAGCTTGGCGGGAGTTAGCTCAAAGGAAGCAAAAGCAGACATCGAGGCGCATATCAAAAAAAATGAGGATATTATTGCGCAACGGAAAGAAAAGTTCCGCTCGACAATTAAGCGAGGACAAACCCCTGCCAAAGCCGTCGGCAAACGTTCCTCTGCCGAGATCAGAAAATGGATTGCCGATATGACCGCCAACATCAAGGCGGACACAAACGAGCTTGCTCATCTGGGAGCGGAACGAAAGAATAATCTGATGCGCCTGCAAGTGTGGCAGAGTCGCCTGACACCGGAGAACACCGCTCAACCCAAACCTCCCGTCGTGGAGACCCCCTGAAACATCCGTTGCCCGACCACCACTGCGTGCGACATTTGGCTCACGCAGGGAGGGCGACGCGACTGAGTTCACTATTCTTCCAAAATTAACACCAGAGGACACTGTTTATGACTCGCAAAACTAAATCTCAAACAATCATCACATTTTCGCTGTTAATGATCCTGCTTCTGCCAATCCAAAGCATTTTCGGAAAGAACAGCATCAAACATATCCGTTTTGGAAGCCAATCGGGTCCATTGAGCGGACTAACAGTCACATGGCGTAGCGCGGGAGAAACCGATAAAATAAGATGGGGTTACACAGACAAACTGGAAAAAGGACTATTTGTGAAATCCGCACGCAAAGGATACGCCGACAATTTTTTTGATTACACCTTTCCTGAATTGAACCCCCGCGCCACCATTCACTACAAACTGTTCGACTCCAAGAACTCCACCTGGACAAAAGAGAAAACCTTTACCACCGCGAGTGACCCCAATGGCGATAAAACATCTTTCATTATTCTAGGTGACAGCCGAACCGATGTCGGAAGATGGGGAGAGGTGTCCGCCGCTGCCAACAGCGAACACGCCGACTTTACACTTTTTATGGGGGATATCGTCGATATAGGAGCCAAAACCCGGGATTGGGACAGATGGTTTAAAAGTGGCTCAAAATTCATTGAGAAAAATCTGATCTATCACTGCATTGGGAATCATGAATGCAACGGGAAAAACGGAAACAAAATTTATGTCAATAATTTCACGTTGCCCCGGAATTCCGCTGACAACAGCGAATACTATTACTCTTTCACCCACGGCAACACTCTCTTCTTATCTTTGGACACAGATGAGGCGAAAACCGGTGTCAACCCGGAAACCCAATACGCATGGCTGAGAAAAACACTGGAAGCCAACAAAGACAAGAAGTGGAAGATCATATGGTTTCACAAACCTTTCCTGACGGCAGGCGGGCATGTCGGCGATATGAACAAATACTACGACACTTGGTTTAAAACATTTGATGAATACGGTGTCGATCTGATCTTCAACGGACACGACCATGTGTATGAGAGAAGCAAGCCAGTAGTATGGGAAAAGACTGACATCAAAAAGAAGAAAAATCCAGGGGTCGGAGTTGTTCCCCGATATGGAAGCAAACCAGACCAGGGTATATGCCAGATTGTTTCCGGCGGAGCCGGCGTTAAAATGCACCTCGTGAAAAACCCTGAAAAACAACATTGGCTGGAACGCTGGAATCCTGTCACGCAATATCAACACTATTGCAAAATCGAAATCAACGGCGACACGCTCAAATTCCAAGCGATACATTATCGGAATGTCGTCTTTGACGCCCTCATTCTGACAAAAAAATAAGACGTTTTTACTGTCTTGACATTCGGGGAATAATCATTTACACTTGTCCGCCGAGTATACCCAAGTATTACGGATAAGTGTGAAATTCATATAATGAGGAGAGAATGATGAAGAGCTTAATTCAGGCCCTGACTATCGCCGTCGCGCTTACGGTTACGTTTGTTGCGCAAGCCGCTCCGACCTACTACTACAGTCTCGATATTGGAAGCGACCTTGAGATGAGCGATCCAAACACCCCTGGTTTAATAGATCCCGGCGACGTGCTACTGATGGGAGAATTGGTCAAAGACGATGCCATGATTTCGGGAACTGATCCAGCCCCACCAAGAGCTGTTCCCGTTGGAGCCCCCTATCAAGATGGTATAGAACAGGGATATTTCGACCTTGACGGAGAGGATCAACTCGATGTTTTTCTGGAAAATATAGATGGAGCTCAACCTATGGAACCGGGGCGCGGACTAATCCTTAACCCCGATAATATCGTTTATTCACTTGATGACGACCAAGCTCCGGGATGGTACTCACGCGAACCGTACACGGGAGATGTCCCGATAAACTCCAATCCAAATCACGGCTCAGACCGCCGGGAACTCGTTGGTGCAAGCGGTTGGTATTCGTGGGGGCCAAATCCGGGAATACCTGTTGCCAGCGAAACCGACCTCAACCTCGCTCCCGACCCGAATCCGCAGATTAATGACGATGACGTGGACGCGCTGGATATGGAACGGCGCAACTTCTGGTACTGGTCCAGTGATCATGAGGCCACCTACGGCACCGATCCGGCAGATATTTACATCACCGACCTTTCAGGTAGTGGCGCGGGGACCAGAAAAGCCATAGATAATACGGTTATCGGAGTGCCAAACGGCACAGATATCGACGCTTTCGAATTTATTGTAACCAATGATCCCCGTATACTGGAAAACTTCCAGCTGAACTCCGGAACCTATCTCGCTCTGCTTTTCTCGGTGGACGAGGATGACCCCATAACACAACCTGACGAATCCGGCGGGCTCTCACCCAGCACCATCTATATAAGTCTGCTGACGGGGGCAACCCCAATGGCACTTAGTAACCGTAGCGAGGACGGCGATGTCGATGCGCTGACTGTTTACCAGCAAGAGATAAAAGAGATTGATTACGGTGATGCCCCGAAAAGCTACAAAACGCTTCTTTCGGACAACGGAGCACGACACATAATCGGCGGTCCCTGGTTGGGAATTACCGCCGACAACCCCGACGGCGATACTGACGGACAGCCATCCAGCGACGCAATGGGTGATGACAATGCTGGTAACGATGACGAAAACGGCGTGACTTTTTCCAATGCCTCGCTTATAAGAGGCATTGTGGCAAGTTGCAATGTCGTTGTAAACGGTGGTGGCGGAACATTTAAAATGTGGATCGACTGGAATCAAAATGGCAGTTTTGAAGTCTCAGAAATGGTTGCGAATCAGCTCCTTCTCAATGGCATTCACGTACTGCCCGTCACCCCTCCAGGAGATGCCGTTCCGGGCAACACATTTGCCCGTTGCCGCATCAGCACAGAAACCGGGCTGGACTCCTTCGGCCCCGCTGATAACGGCGAGGTGGAGGATCACATTCTAAACGTAACTGAAGGATTTGTGGACTGGGGAATCCTGCAGAGTCCGCCTGCGACAACATCGTTCGTGGGAGTAGCATCAGCATATATCTACGGACAATGCTGGCACAACGGACTCACTCCGCCCAGCACCAATCCCGCTCCAGGACTCATCGCCCAGCTTGGATACGGTCCAAGCGCATCCTATCCTCCCGGACATCCCGGCTGGTCATGGACTACGGCGAGCTTTCATTCACAAACCAACCAGCCGGATAATGATGAGTATAGAGGCAAACTGACCATCAACACGCCCGGCACTTATGACTATGCTTTCAGATTCTCACTGAATGGTATCGATTGGATATATTGTGATCTCGACACCACCACTAATGGCTATACGAGTAGTCAGGCGGGTGTTATTGTTGTTAAGCCTGTCCCTCTCGACTACGGCGACACACCATCAACATACCCGACACTGTTTGCCGACAACGGAGCACGGCACGTGGAATCAAA
>CAYTQP010000066.1:0-14074 GCA_964440175.1 uncultured Verrucomicrobiota bacterium | reverse complement strand
TGAAAAGCGCGAATGGTCTGATATGAATCAAGGTGTATCTATCCCAAGTTTCTAAAAAACTTTTTAAAAGGTTCTGTTAGCCAGTAACTATTGCAACACCATCCAAAGTATAATGTATGAAATCTCCGTAAATATTGTAAATCATTGATTGCCAGCGTCCAGCCTTTTACAACCCCCGAATACAGTGCGTAATAGTGAATTGATTACCTGGGGGGGTAAATATGACACATTGCCTCTATGTTTTTTAGCACTAAATTATCAGCGACTTCCGGGTTGGTTCAGATTGTTATGCAGCAACGAGAAGTCTCTGCCGAGTGAGTGATCGCCTTGCGGGGAGTGCGGAGTGCTGTCTGGAGAGACAGTGGAAACGCAGTCGCCGACACAAGACATGTTGTTTTGGGTAAATTCAAAACCCACCGTTGCGGTTTTGCAGAGATTCATCCGTAGTGAATTTTATTCTTTGTGGCATTCGCCGTTCTCTCATTATGGACATCACGAGTTGGTTAAAAGTCCATTATTCGGCGTTAGGCGCAAAGGTGCTAACCGTTTAATTCGGAATGATCCATATTGAGGCGGTTGGTTTTGTTATTCCAAAACGGAGACATTTTACGGAGGCGCTCAATAACAGAGGGGAAAACCTCAATGACACGATCTATCTCCTCGCTGGTGTTATAGCGTCCAATGCTGAAGCGCACAGAGCCATGGATGGCGGAGAAAGGAACCTTCATCGCGTTGAGAACATGGGATGAGTCGAGTGAGCCGGAGGTGCAGGCGGAGCCGCTGGATGCGCAGATGCCGTATTCGTCAAGCTCGTAGAGGATGGCTTCGCCTTCAACACCGTGGCAGGCGATATTCAGTGTGTTGGGGAGTCTGGGGGCATCTCTGCCGTTCACTTCAACGGCGGGAATTTTTTCTATAATTGCATTT
The DNA here is from genome assembly GCA_964440175.1 of uncultured Verrucomicrobiota bacterium. Lineage (GTDB taxonomy): Bacteria > Verrucomicrobiota > Kiritimatiellia > CAYTQP01 > CAYTQP01 > CAYTQP01. The sequence continues at coordinate 13,147 of CAYTQP010000066.1, read as the reverse complement.
TGAAGACGGTCGCGCAGTTCCTGAATGGATCTTTCCTCTTTCATACATTCACCAGCCAGTTCACATGCCTTGCCTAGGGCGGCTATAAAGGCGACATTCTGGGTGCCGGCGCGGTGACCGTTCTCCTGATGTCCGCCGATCATAGTGGGGCGGCAACGTGTTCCGCGTCGCATGAAGAGAGCTCCGACACCTTTTGGAGCATACATTTTGTGCCCGGAGAAAGAGATCATGTCTATTTCGCTGTCTGTTCGCAAGTCTATTGGCAGTTTTCCCATGCTCTGGGTGGCATCGCTGTGGAAGAGTATCTGTTTATCCACCTCTTTGGCTATTCGCGCCAGTTTTGCTATGGGGAAGATAACACCCGTTTCGTTGTTGGCGTGAATGAGCGAGACCAGGAGAGTCTCTTCACTGAGGGCGCGGACATATTCGTCGAGATTTATCTCTCCGTTTCTATCGACTGGTATAAATGTCACCGAGCAACCGTACCGTTCAGCCTCTTTGCAGGTTTGAAGCACCGCTGGATGTTCGACGGCACAGGTGATGATGTGGCGGCGGTTGGGATTGGCGTTGATGGTCCCGAATATGGCGGCGTTATTGCTCTCTGTCGCGCAGGAGGTGAAGATTATCTCAGATGGATTAACGCCGCCAAGAAATCCGGCAACCGCCGTACGCGCCCTGGTAATCGCCTCTGCCGGTCCTTGCGCAGCAGAGTACATTCCGCCGGGATTGAAATAATCGTCCAGCAGATAGGGTTTCAGTGTCTCAAAAACTTCGGATGCCACCGCAGTTGTCGCATTATTGTCGAGATATATATATTTTTTCATATTGAAATAACCTGTATTTCGTCATTGATCCGCTCTTTGAGTGTTTGCTCCACCAGCAATTTCAAGGTCATTTTCGCTCCGGCGCAACTTGCGCAGGCCCCCTGTAAACGACAGAAAACCTTATCGCCTTTGATATCAATAATCTCAATATCCCCGCCATCCCGCTGAAGCATGGGTTTTATATAGTTTTCGAATGTTTCCTCTATCTGTTTGGAGCGCCGATATGGCGAGAGAGCTTCGTCAGGGGCGGTTTCGACTTTCCGCTCTGGCGTGGAGGTGATGGGTTTTCGACCCCATTCTTCATCAAGAATATCCTGAAGTCCCCCCGGTGCGTGGTGACATGACATACAGGCACCGCCGGCCTTGACCGCAGCGGTTATTTCGGGAATGGTTTTCAGCTTCAGCTCTTTGATTTTACGTCGCAGATACGGTTCTGTGACAGAGAAGCATTTGCAGACTATGCGTCCGTCGTCTTCGCCGACATTGGAGAGTTCCACTCCCAGTTTTTCCAGATCTACACCGCGGCGCTGTGCCCAGTTGAACACAGCCGATTCAAGAGCCTCGGCACCCATAACGGAGCAATGGATTTTAGCTTCCGGCAACCCCTCAAGAAACTCGACGATATTTTCATTTGATATTTCGAGAGCCTCTATAGGCGTGCATCTCTTGTTTTCGATGATTATGCAGAGGGCTTCGGACGCGGCGATGGCGGATGTACAGCCGAATGTGAGGTAGCGGGTCTCTGTGATAATATCCCTAGTGGCATCGTTCGGGTCTTTTTGCACCCTGAAGGTGAAGCGCAGAGCGTCACCACAGGCAATAGAACCGTGTTCTCCCACTCCGTCAGGGTTTTCGATCTCACCAATATGCGTTCCCGGTTTGCCGTGAACAGCGTCCATAAAAAGTTTAGTTGTTTTTTCGCTGTAATTCCAAGCCATCTTTCTGCCTCATATATCAAGTTGTATTAATCCGCTTTCTCTTTCGTCTTTCGTGGTGTAATATATGCGCAACTCGAATAAATTCAATTGCGCATTTTAAATATCTCATCAATCTCATCTGTTTCTTTTTCACCAATGGGTGGCTCCCGCAATTTCAACTCATTTGCCAGCTTGTGGGCGGCATCCATATCTCCCTCACGAACATGCAGTTTGAGCTTGTTAATACGGACGGAAACACTGTCCGGTTGCAATTCGAGCTGGGAGTTGATGGCATCTTTAGCATCATCATAACGTCCAAGATCAAAGTATATCTCGAAGAGAGTATCCCAGCTTGAAGGGATATTATTGCTCATTTTTAAGCTCTCCAGAATAAACTTGAGGGCTTTTTCATGTTCCCCCTCCCGATTGAGACACCAGGCGATATTATTGAGAATGGATGGTTCTTTCACTCTCTCCATGCATTTATTGTAGGCGCTGATTGCCAAATCGTAATCACCCTTCCGTGAGTGAATATTGCCCAGTGTGTAGTTCGCCTGATAGTTGCCGCTATCGAGCATAAGCAGACGCTTCAAATACACCTTGCTTTTTCGCAACCCCCCGCCCGTCTCTGTTATCATGAGCATTTTTTCGAGAAGGCTAATGTTTGACGGGGTGAGGCTAAGCAGGGAGCCGTAGGCATTGGCTGCCTTTTTGAGCTCTCCTTTCTTTAACGCTCGCTCTCCATCGACAAAAACGAGGTTCGGCCAAAATTCTCGCGCTACGACCATCCTTTCCACACATTCGTCAAGCGTTTTCATGTCTCCTTTTTGATATGAGAGCACACCCAGAAGCGACCAGGCTTTGTCGTAGTTCGCGTTTTTTTCAACAAGTTGCCGGCAGAGGGTGATGGCTTCGTCATATTTCCGCTCTTTAACGTTTTTCACGGCATCTTTCAATTTTTCAATATCCGCTTGTTCTTCGGGAGAGGGTGGGGGAGAAGGGGTGATTTTTTCGGGAGGGTGCGTAGCGGCTAGAAGATCCTTCATGGTCTGAAGTGCTTCTCTCTTCCGTATGTATCCAGTACGGTTGAGAAGTTCTCGCAGTTGTGTCCCGCTGAGTTTTTTAACCAGCCCTTCCAGCTGACTGCGCAGAGCTGGCTTGTTCACGTTTTCTTCGTGTGTGGTGTAAAGGTTCAAGATGGAGCTTATAGCGTATTTGTTAATCTTTATCGCTGTTTCGTATGGAGCCACAGATAGATTGGGACGTTCAAGATACTCCATCAAGACACCAAAATTGTTAATGTTTTTTGAGATGTAAAATGCGATGTCTGTGGTTAGAATGTCCTCGCGATCGCCGGGATTGCCGGAAACCGAAAGGTGTTTCACGGCCAACTCGCGAAACTCGCGATTATCCTCAAAAAGTCTTTCGGCATTTAACTCATTGGTATTCATACCATAATAAAGGCCATACGACGGAACAGCCGCAAAACCCGCGTTCCCCCAGAACTCCATGGTTGTAAGTGCCAGTTTCCGCTCAATTCCGGGAGTCGTTTTTATCCACTCATGAACCATTGCCGGCAGACTGTACTCTGCCAGGCTTGACAGTCTTGGTGTCTCGACGACGGATTTTATATATTTGGTGTAGATCGGGTAATTGACCAGACCTAGATCAATTATGTCGCAGTCGATACCCTGATCTGAGGCGGCAATGGCTAGATAAGGGCTAAGTGCTGAAGGGAAATCTTTGAAAGTGAGGATCATATCTCGCGGCGGAAGAGTTTTGACCATACTGCTTGCAAGACGGTATAACTTGGCGTTACCGATTTTCTTGATTTTCTCGTAGTTCATAAACGCGGCGATAACTGTCAGAGCCACCAGAAGAACCACAAAAAACATTTCCAGCCGTTTCCGATCTTCCCCGGACGTTTCCGCGTTCTCCTGCGCACGGTTTTTGAGAACAGCGAACCAGAATCCGGTGGAGAGAGCAAAGGAGACCGCCAGTAATACTCCCGGCAGGATGAAGTTGCGGCTTGCTGGGACAAGCATCCACGACGCAATTCCGATGTTGAATAACAGGGAAATAGACAGCAGTGTCACAAGCATGGCGATAAAGACAATGCTTAACGTGCGGTTTTCACCGAGTTGCGCTTTCCTGATCCACATTGAACCAACAAATGGGAGGAGAATAAATATCAGTAGAATAATCCAGCCCACTTCAGGAATCTGGTTTACCAGCAGACGGGCGGAAGAGGTGTAAGTCAGCCAGGCGGCATGCCAAAAGTTTTTGGCTCCGCCCCAGTCGTAGACGGGCAGAGTGGTATAATACCACGCCTGTAGAAAATGCGTGCTAAACGCCAGCAGAAAGGCACTAATGCTGAAAGTGATTGGCATGCGCCGCAAGTCGTTGTTTTTCCACATCAGGAAAAAAGTGTAAATGCCAACAACAGGGAAAGTTATCAGAAGTGTTGAGGACTCAACCACTCCCAGACCGAACAGGGCGGCAAGTCCGTAGAGATATTTCTGTCCGCCCCCGGTCTCATAATTCTGAAGAAGCCGCACACCGAAGATGAAGAGAAGGAAATCAAATGATGCGTAATGCGTGCGGTTACACACCATCCAGATCGGTAGTAGTGCGAGGAGATAAAGCGATCCTGCTATGCACATAACGGTTCGTGCGCCCGGGGTGTTCTCATCGTAGTCGGAGTCGAGATTGATGTTTTTCATCACATTGTAGAACATGCCCAGTGCCGCCGCGCCACACAGCGCGCTGAAGGCGTTCGCCGTCATCGCCAGCGGTATTGGCAAAAGCCGGAAAAAACGCATAATAAAACTCCAGATGGGATGCAGATGCAGAGGAAACGGCGATATTCCGCTTTGCGAGACAAGCAGAGCGGAGGATTCGCCGGGGAATGGATAGCGACTGCCGGTTAAACCGTACAGAAGCAATGCCAGCCCAAAGAATAAATATGCTGGATTTATTTTTTTTATGCTCATAGCAACTCCAAAAGAGAAAACTCTCAACCCCTTCCGTCATAAAAAACGTGCAACCCGGAGGTGAACTCAAGGCGGTGAATATAGAATTGTTCACACGTCTATGTCAAACAGTGAAAGCAGATTTCGCAATGGGCATATCGACACCGCAATTCAGTCTTAATTCGACGTGAGATACGCAGAAACGTTTTTTGATGGTTAAAATATTAGAAGTGTGGGCTCCATGCCTAATGATTATGTTAGACATTTTTAAAAACATAAAAAAGGAGACATACAATGAAAATGACATCATTCATGATGCTCTTATAGTAAGCTGAAGATTGTGATATAAAACAAAACATGGCTTCAAAATGGATAGCCCATGCCGTTTTTGAGGACGGGAAAGGGTTTCGTCATATCAGCGGATATATGGATTTGAAAAAGCTGGTTAAAATCTTGCAAAGTATTTCTCTCTCGCTTCCAGATGAGGGTACTTCGCCTTTTCCTGCTGCCCCTTTCACATAAGTAAATTTTTAACATGAAGCAGGAGATTGCACTAAAATTTTAACAATGGGGAAGATCCCCCCGACATTTTTCCGCTTCGCTTCAAAATGAGGCGGACTCAGTCATTGCGTTAAGGAGAAGAGATGGCATGAGATGAAAAAATCATTTTCACTGCCGTTGCATTATATATTGTTGCATCCCTGGCAAACGATAAAGTGCTTTTGCAGACGCAGGATACATCACGGTGATCTTTCTGTGTTTGCGAGAAGTACGGGGGAGTGTATGAGTTGTTCAGTTTAGCGTGTGAGATGTACGAGAAGGGTGTCTTTGTCTGGAGGGCGCGGGTGAACTTCGCCAATTATGGTACTGGCTGTATCGCCAGCCGTTTTCAGCGCATCGACAAGATCGTCGGCCTGCTCGGCACACACCGTTATGAGAAGTCCTCCTGATGTTTGGGCCTCGAAGCAGATGGTCTCTACCTTGGAGCTGATATCCGCATCGCGATCAATGAATGGCTCAACAAACTCGCGGGTTTTACAGCATCCCGTCGAGTTGAATCGATCCAACAGGTGGAGGGCTTGCGGAAGAATGGGTAGCGTATGTGTGTTAATTGTGAGCATGGTTCCTGAATTTCGTGCGAGGGGAAGAGCGTGTCCTAAAAGACCAAATCCAGTGACATCTGTCAGTGCCCCGATATCGAAATTCTTTACAACACCTGCGGCATATATGTTAAGACGTTCCATACTGTCGACAAATGCCTGGTATGTTTTGTCTTCCAGTGCGTCCTGGCTCAGGGCGTTCGCCATAACCCCGGTTCCCAGAGGTTTTGTGAGAACAATCTTGTCTCCGACATGTGCATTGGCGTTTGTCAGTGCCTTTTCCGGATTGATTACACCTGTTACACTCATGCCGTAGACCATGTCTTCCTGCTCCATTGTGTGCCCGCCTACCAGGGAGACGCCAGCCTCTTTCAGTTTCTCGCTTCCGCCACGCAAGAGCAACTCGATCACTTCGGGGGGGATTGCGCCCGCCGGGTATGCCAGCATGTTCATGGCGGTTAGAGCTTTCGCGCCCATAGCCCACACATCCGAGAGACTGTTTGCGGCGACGATTCTTCCAAATGAGACGGGGTCGTTCACAATGGGATAGAAGAAGTCGATGGATTGCACCAGTGCAACATCTTTGGATATTTTGAAGACTCCGGCATCATCCATGGTGTCCATGCCGACTATCAGATCGGGTGATTCAGTCTTTGGTAGACGTTTTAGTATTCCGGCCAAACTGGTCGGATTGAGTTTGCCCAGTCAGCCAGCGCATGGACCGTAGTCCAGGAGCCTGATTGTTTTGCCGTCAGGTGCGGTGTGTTCTTCCGTTGCGTTCTTGTATTTAGTGGCAAGATGCTCGCAATATGTGACTTCATTTCTGTCGTGGTGAAATTTTATACATGCGGGACAGTTGCCGCGCCGACTGCAGTCCGAGGGACATGGACAATGTTTTCCGTTGTATAAATCTTGTGTCATGTTGCGTATTGTAGCCTTAACAGGAGTGCAATTCCATATAATTTTGATGCCAGGTTCAATCTTTTATCCGGGAGAATTGCTGACGGTATCTCCCGAATCTTCGTTTTTTGATTTTTTGATTTCGGACTGGATGTTCATGAGCAGGCGATGAAGATTGTTTAATGCGCCGGGAAGGGGTTTGCGTTTGCCAGTTGTGATGGCGATGGCATCGGTCAGTTTTTCCAGTGTGTGTGAGTCTGCGGAATTTATGTGTTTTGTGTTGGCGGTGGTGTTTGCCTCAAGGACGAGCGTTTCTGTTTTGTTTGTGTCTGTTATTGATTCCTCGGTTTTTTCTGGTTTTGCCACTATGGCAAGAGGCTGGGTTTCGGGCGTGGGTTGGTTACGAGAAAAACGTGAAGGGAATATGTTCCAGCCACCAACAATAAATACTATCTCCATGGCGATGAGCAGAAGGACGGCAAGGAATGTGATCTGCTGAAGGCGGGAAGCGCGTCTCTTCCCGGTCAAAATTAAATTGTTTCCAGATGCCTGAAATTTCAGACGCAGTGAACCAATGGCGATCAGATCGCCATCATGCAGGATTGCATCTTTGGTGGCGATGTTGTTGATTCGTACGGTGTCTGTATTTGTGAGATTTCGGACAAATATGCCGTTGGCGCGTTCTTCTATTACGGCGTGTTCCGTATACAACCCGGCATTTTCAGCGCGGATTCCGCATTTGTCGCTACTGCCGACGGCAACATGCCCGCCGTGAATTGTGAGGCGACGGCCTTTGCGTTTCCCTGTAACGTAAATGAGTTTGAACATTTGTTTTACATATAAAGTTGAAAATAAATGGCGAAAATGACATTTTCTCAGCGGTTTTAACAGATAAAAGTGCTTGAAAGGCGGAAGCGATGACAGAAGCTAAAAGATATAAGGTCCCGTTAGAAAAATTGACTGCGTTGTGCAAGCGGCGCGGATTCATCTTTCAGACATCGGAGGTGTATGGAGGAATCAATGGATTTTGGGATTACGGTCCACTGGGAACAGAGCTGAAACGCAACATCAGGGAGGAATGGTGGCGCGTTATGGTTCAGACCCGGGAGAACGTGGTGGGTCTTGATTCTTCTATTATACTGCATCCGCAGGTCTGGGAGGCATCCGGGCATGTCGGTGGGTTTGCTGACCCGATGGTGGATTGCAAGGACTGCAAGAAACGGTTTCGCGCGGACACGCTTTGCGAGGAACAGGGAATGGAGCTGATTATTCTGGAGAATGGTTTAGAGTTGCCGGCTGGCGTGAAATGTGCCGCCTGCGGTTCCGATAATCTTACGGAGCCTAAGTCGTTCAATCTGATGTTTAACACATTTGTCGGTCCGGTTGAGGATGAATCGGCCCGGGTGTACCTGCGTCCGGAGACGGCGCAGGGAATATTTACGCAGTTTTCCAATGTGCTGAACACCTCGCGTCAAAAGTTGCCGTTTGGAATTGCGCAAATAGGAAAGGCTTTTCGGAATGAAGTGAATCCACGCAATTACACATTCCGATCGCGTGAATTTGAACAGATGGAGATGGAGTTCTTTATTCCACCCGGTGAGGATGAGAAATGGCACAGCTACTGGGTTGAAGAGCGAATGAAGTGGTATAAATCCATTGGTTTCTCCGCTGAGAGCTTGTCGCTGGATGTGCATCCACAGGAGAAATTGGCTCATTACGCCTCGGCCTGCACGGACATCGTTTACGATTTCCCGTTTGGAGTTCAGGAACTGGAGGGCGTTGCCGCACGTGGAGACTTTGACCTTAAGAGTCATCAGGATTCCAGCGGTAAATCGATGGAATACTTCGACGAGCAGACCAAGGAGCATTTTCTGCCGCATGTCATTGAACCGTCCGCCGGTGTTGATCGTGTTGCGCTGGCTCTCCTGTGTGAGGTCTACAGTGAGGAATGGCTGCAGAAAAAGGGCGATGATGTGCAGGTGGCAGATCCAGCTGTCAAGCGTTCGCCCGAGGGATACGAGACTAGGATTGTTCTTAGGTTTGCGCCCAATATCGCGCCCATAAAGGTGGGCGTTTTCCCGTTGCTCAAGAACAGGCCGGAGCTTGTGGAGAAGGCGAGAGAGGTGTATTCCATGCTCAACAGCCGTTGGACGACGTTCTACGATCAGGCCAGTGCCATTGGGCGCAGATATCGCAGGCAGGATGAGATTGGCACGCCTTTCGGTGTTACGATAGACTTTGATACCCTCGAGGACGGGACGGTGACGGTTCGTGAGCGTGATTCAATGGAGCAGGTCCGGGTTAAGATTGATGAACTGGAATCGTATCTCGGAAAGACATTGCGCTAGCCCGATCTATTTATGAACAGCATGAAGGTTGCGTCATATCAAGCTAACTCCCTGATATGAGAATGATTTGCACTCGCGACAGATTTCTTGTGAATAGTTTGGCTAGGTTTCGAGGAAATAATTGAAGGTGCTGACCTCCTCGGAATCGATGATATCGTGAATTTTTTCGGCGGTGTCTGCCGCAAAAACGGCGCGGCGCACAGTTTCGTTAGACATCATTTTGGAGACAGCGGCGATAACTTGTATGTGTTTTTGCGCCTGATCTTCGGGGGTGGCAATCATTACAACTATGCGAGCCGCTTCTCCATCTTCGGCACCAAAATCCACTGGCGGATCAAGCCGTCCGAGGACGCCAAGGATGTCTTTGCCAACATTTATTTTTGCATGGGGGACAGCCACTCCCATCCCTATTCCTGTGGGCATACTCTCTTCACGCTCGCGTATGGCGGTCAAAACCTGACGCGGATGTTCTTTGATGTTATGCACGCGGCACATGAAATAACAGAGAGACTCAATTGCATCCCATTTGTTATCCGCATGTACGTTCGGGTCGATATATTCCTCCTGCAGGAACTCTATCAGGCGTGCGCGATCTTGGTGTGCCTCTCCAGTCTGCTTAAGAGAGCGCCCCATAAGCACGGGTCCGATTATTTCGCTGGCTATACACGCGGCCACCACAGTAGCGACCATCAGACCGGCGGTGTCCGAAAAAAGCGGATTGGCTTTCAGTAGAATCACAAGGGTGATTGCAATAGCACCCTGACTCATAAGCATTCTCCCAATATGAACTGCGTTTTTCTTTGTTGAATTGCTTAGCCTGCTACCAATATAACCACCACCAATCATCCCCACGCCGCGAATCAGAAGGAAGAGTGTGGCCGCAGGCCAGGCTAAACGCAGATCGACCACATTCAGATGCGCGCCAGCCAGCACGAAGAAGCATGTGAAAATGCCGGTTTCAAGAGTTCTGAAAAGCCGCAGTAATTCCTCTTTGAAAGAGGATGTATTGGCCAGCGTTAATCCCAGCATCATGTTGGCGAGAACCGGGGACGGGTGCATGTCGAGGTGTGAGAACTGGTGTGTCAGCAATTCGCAGAGTCCTGACGCAAAACAGATAGCCACCAGAAAACCAGTGAACATCTGCCCGTTTACAATGGTTGTCTGGTGCTGTGTACGCTGTCCTCCCTGAGCGCCGTTTGATTTCAGAACGAATCGACAGTAAACGACGAGTGCGACTCCGCACAGTAATCCGATTGTCAGGGCGAGCAGTTCTCCTGTGATGGCAATACCTATCGCTCCTGCTATTGTGTGGCGCGACGATATGATCGCTGACGCTATTCCGTGCAATACCTCAAACACAAGAAGGGTTAGCAGATTGTTGATGGCCAGAACGGCGATGGCTGTTTTTACAAGAAGACCGCGAGCACGTTGCTCCTTGATGATATGAATTATGGAGACAGGCGATGATGAGGTTGCGATGGTTGCGATAAGCATATGCGCAGGAAGAGCCAGCTCATGTGCGATATTCAGAGGGTTGAATATCTGAAAGAAAACCAGCACAAGCCAGAATATAACTGTAAACTGGCAGATTGAAATGATCATAATCCGGCGAATAGCGTTGTGTAAACGACGAAATTCCAGATGTCCGCCCACAGTTACGGCGATAAGGCTCAGCGCCAAAGTTGCTATAGGGAAAAATGATTCCCGACTGCTGGCAGGGATTATGTTTATCCCCGCTTCCCCCATTACGATGCCTGCAATAATCTGTCCGGTGAGTGCCGGCAGACTCAGGCGTGTGGCGATAAATCCCGCCAGACTGCCTATGGCAAGTATAACGGCAAATAAAAAAAGTATGGATATGCCTTCAAACATAATCAAAATACAGAGAGAACTCACAGTATTAGCACGTACAATTCAATTGTACCATATCCGCACTTGCACAGGCAAGAACCTGGTGATCTGTTTTTATCCAAACGTTGGAGAGTTTTTTATTGTGAAGTTCCGAAGCTTGGACAAATGCCCGTCTCCACCGCCAGGGCGACAAGTGGCATGATCGCTTAAGTTATTTCTTGCAAACAGCCTATTGACAACCGTGGTGAAATTCTGTACCTTGCTGTCTCCAATTAGGGCGATTAGCTCAGTCGGCTAGAGCACTTGCTTGACATGCAAGGGGTCACTGGTTCAAGTCCAGTATCGCCCACCATCTTCAGGGATTGTCATCGGGGTGGGTGAGGTCTATAAAAGTTTCTATGGTGCGACCCGCGATATTAAAGGTGTATTGACCGTCTTTCAGATTCGCGTCATCTTGAGGTTGCTCGTTTTCAGCATCTTGATTTCGAGTAGAAGAGACTCCTACAATTTCCCCGTTTTCAAAAACAAGCTCCTCTTCCTCGGCAAGAAGATTCTCTATATGCAGCTTCCCGTTGAGATTTTTGTCGCTACAGGAGATAATGGCGGCGAGAGTTGAGTCGTCGTCGGGATCCGCAACTTCCCGTTCTTCGCGAGAGAAAAAAGCAGGCGAAACGGTGCGATCGCTGTTAATAAGCTCTATACTGTGCTGGAAAAGAAGAAGACCCAGAATAAGCACAGCACCGCCGAGTCCCAGCACTAGATTGAACTGGTTCTCCTCAAGTGCCGACAGTAATATTGCGCCGATTGAGCTGTTTGAAGTCGCGTATGAACTACCCAATGTTGAGATAAGCGAATCAGTGGAGGCGTACAAAGAGGTCATAGCGGATGTTGACAAACCAGCAGTCAGTAATATGAGCATTATTAACCCAACAATAACTTTTGTATGTGAATAATATATCTTCATTTCAACATCCATAGCATGCACATCAGTTTGCAAAGTATAAAGCAATAAATATGCCTCTCTAATATCCGGTTCCCTGGTATTTATCTCTTTATCATTAATTAGCAACGAGTTACAGTCATATAATTTTAGGTGGCATGGAGGAATAGTGGTTCTCAAATGTGAGAAAAGATGGTGTGTTTTCCGTGATTTCAAAACGAAGCCCGCTTTGTTCACCAACAAGGCATCAGGGTTAAGTGTGATTCGTGAGGTCAGTTGTGAATGGGAGTCAGGAAATGTTTGTTTAACCTGAATTATTCATAAAAAAGGAGACTCAATGAAAAGAAAAGACTGTAATTTGCGTTTACAACCCCGAAATCAAAAATAACTGTGGTTTTGATGAGCTGGACGTGAGTTCCGACGAATGTCTTATTCTTTTGAGAGAAGCTGTGCCCCATCACCAAGAGAATAAGCGACAATATTGCCGCCCAAAGAAATAAATCCTATATTTGTCGCGAATTACGGGAACTGTTTGCGTGGCGCGTTGGTCAAATATTCTGTGGATTCGGGATGACGCATTTTCAGGTGGTCTACCGCGCCATAAAAATACTGAATAAGATGGCAGGGTGTCAAAATTTACTCCCGGCACTGAAAAACGTTCGTTTTTGTCGCTTTTCGACTTATTTTGAGCTATTGAGAGGGTAGTATTGTGGAATATGAGGTATTTGTGAATAGATCGAACCAGTACGCTGTCAGGCATAAAAACGAGTTTTTTAAGATAAGTGATAAATTTTTTTAAGTCTACTTGCTTTCTTGCCGCTGTTTCATCTATAATTTTCGTCTATGGATTATTGATTTCATTCTTTAGCTTTGACTTGGATTGAAAGCTGTATGCCAGATGGATAACACGGGAGACTATGGGCGGGTTTTAATGATTTCTGGAATATTTCTTACGGATGGGGATTTAATATGAGAAGAACTGTTGCGTTGTTGTGTGTGTTGATGCTTTCCTCATTGGCGGGGTTTGCCGCAGATGGCATCTATGCTGTGATGCAGACCACAATGGGGGAGTTTCAGTTTGAACTCTATTACACAAACACGCCGAGAACCGTGGCCAACTTTATCAATTTGGCCGAGGGGCGTAAGCCCTGGCTTGATCCGCGTAATGGATATGTGGTCGCTAAGCCCTATTACGACGGGATTATCTTCCACCGGGTTATTAAGAATTTTATGATTCAATGCGGTTCGCCGAAGGGCACGGGTACTGATGGACCAGGCTATCGCTTCAATGACGA
>CAYTQP010000065.1:0-14129 GCA_964440175.1 uncultured Verrucomicrobiota bacterium | reverse complement strand
GTCCATCCACTCTGCTTTCAAGCTGATGGTAGTTTGGTCTCAGTCCCGGATAACCATTGAGAAGACGAAATAATGTCGCAGATTAAAAGTTTCCTCCAAGCCTCCAAAATGCCATTAGGCACTATATTTGGACTCTCCCGAAAATGAGGTTATTGGTAATCACGACTTACAACTATTGACTCCTCGAATATTGCCGGGAAAAGATGCTTTTTAGTGTTAAAATTATCTGTCGTCTGTGCTGAAATCCACGACTGCAGATGTGCGTGGACCGTAGCGGATGTCATCCGGGGAGGCATTGGTCTGATTATCCATCCAGTCAGGAGGTGAACTGGTTATATCGGCAATATTTTCCGAAATATTGGGGGTCGGCACAGTTGAAGACGACACCTCCGGATGGATATGCTGTTTAAAGAAAAATCCACCTATAAGAATAATAAATATTGACGCAACCGCTATGCGAGAGACCGGCTTTATCAGCCACGGAATATCCAGCGAGGAGATGTGGGTGGACTCTGGAATAACCCCCTCCGAAATACCGTCAAATATGCCTTCAGAACAACGCTTGAGCATCTCGGAAGAGATGGTTTCATGGCGTTTGACAGAGAGAATATTCGTGACAAAACGATTGTCATCCAGAAACCGGCGACAATCGGGACACCCCGCTATATGCTCTCTGACATCTTCCGGGAGGAGCGCTATATCTGTCTCCATGAATAAATCTGTTACATCTTTACATTTCACGATCTGTACTCCTTCAAAAACAACTGCAACTGACGGCGTGCATAAAACAGGCGCGACCTGACAGTGCCCGTTGAGCACTTCATTATTTCAGCAATCTGCTCATGCGGCATTCCCTGAATGTCGTGCATAACCACCACCGCTCTATGTCGTTCAGACAGTTTTTGAATGGCCTCGTTCAATTTTCCCTGAAGTTCATTCAGTGATGCGTCCCTGAACGGTCCCGATTTTGATGAAAGCTCTACATAGTCCGGGTCGTGTTTGATGTTGTTATCGACATCATCGAGGCTGTAGAATTTGTGACGATTCCGTTTTTTGAGAAAGTTTATGGAGTGGTTGACCGCAATTCGATATATCCAGGTGTAGAAGGATGATTTATTTTTAAAATGCCGGATATATTTGTAAGCTTTAATAAACACCTCCTGAACCATATCTTCAGCGTCGGAGTTATTCCCCGTCATATTATATGTCAAAGCATATATTTTTCCGCGATACAGTGAGACTAGGCGGTCATAAGACTGCATATCACCGTTTATGGCGGCATGGACAAGCTTTTTCTCATCTTCAGATGTAACAATCAGTTCTTTTGACATATTCGTCTGTGGTTATGGTGATGGAAACTCTTTCATAAAAGATGCGACTCGCACGCGCAGTGCGGCGAGAGATTTGGAATTATCCATGGCGGCGAGTGCCTGCTTAACGTATTCATAGACCTGCTTCATATTCGACACATCCATATTGCGGGAGGTGATATCGGCTGTTCCAATCCGCAATGCCGACCCGGATGCCGCGCCGGGTTTCATGGGGATATCGAGATAATTGACAAGTATACCGGCCTTTTCCAGCGCAAGCGCGGCGGCTTTGGGGTTGTCGGTATGTTTACTTATATCGATTGTCATCATGTGAGTATCTGTGCCGCCGGAGAGAACGTAGAGTCCGGCATGTTCAAATTCTTCGGCAAGCGCCTTGGCGTTAAGAACTACCTGTTGTTGATATATCTTAAACTCTGGTTGCGAGGCCTCATAGAAACAGACCGCCTTTGCCGCGATGACATTCATCGCTGGACCGCCCTGAATGCCTGGATATACATTTTGATCTATGTTGTCCGCAAACCGCTGTTGACAGAGAATAGCACCGCCGTGCGGACCGCGCAGTGTCTTGTGAGTGGTGAGGGTGACAAATTCACAGTACGGCACCGGGTTCGGATAGCATCCGGCAACGATCAGCCCTGCGGTGTGCGCTATATCCGCCATCAAATACGCCCCGGCAGTGTCAGCTATCTCACGGAACTGCTTGAAGTTGATAAATCGGGAATAGACGCTGTCGCCAACACAGATCAGCCGGGGCTTGTACTCCCGTGCCAGCTCACGCACCTGATCGTAGTCGATGATTCCCGTTTCGGGATCGAGCTGATAGTAAACAGGATTGTAGAGCCGTCCCGAAAGATTTCCATCCCCACCATGGGTTATATGCCCACCAGTGCGCGGAGACATGGAGAGTATCGTGTCGCCATGCTCCAGAGCGGCGAGAAAGACCGCCATATTGGCTGAAGACCCACTGCTACACTGAACATTGGCGTGTTCCGCGCCAAAGAGGGATTCGATTCTGTCTTTTGCCAGCCGCTCTACTTCGTCGGCGTTTGAGCAACCGGGATAATGCCGTGCGCTCGGATAGCCGGAGGCATATTTGCCGGCCAGCACCGATCCCCCGGCAGCTCGCACCGCAACGCTGACGCTGTTCTCGGATGCGATAAGATTGAGGGAGATGTCCTTGCGGCGTATCTCTTTTTTCAGCGAATCGAAGACGGCGTGATCGACATTGTCGAGAAAAGTGAATTTGTGGCGGAGTAGATCCGGAGACTCAATCTTTTCAACCCGCCGCTCGTGCCGCCCACCCTCAAACTCTGCATCAAACCAGGCCCAGAGAATCGCAACCGCCTCCTCGCTTGTGGTGTTGGCAGCACCAAGTGCCAGAACATTGGCGTTGTTATGTTTGCGTGCCATTCCGGCCATGTGCGGCGTGAGACAAAGTGCGGCTCGCACACCGGGATATTTGTTGGCGGTGATACTCGCGCCTATTCCGGTTGTGCAAATAACAACGCCTCGGGCAACCTTCCCCTCGGACACCATTTCCCCCACAGGTCCCGCAAAATCGGGATAATCGACAGAGGTCTTGCCTGAACAACCGACATCTATAACGTTGACCCCCCGCTCTTCCAGTAGAGGCTTCAAAATCTCTTTGAGATCGTAGCCACCGTGATCACTACCGATGGCGATGTTCATGTCAGCGCCTTCATGTAAAGAATCAAATCGGAGAGGGCACTGTCTATTTTCTCTTTTATTTTTCGATAGACCTGTTCAGAACAACCTATCGGATCTTGAATGCCGGATGTCTCCTTCTCCGTCCCGAACTCAGTTAGCACAAATGTCTTGTCGTGGGCATCTGGAAAATTACGGAGAATATCGGAGCGATGCTGAGGAGTCATGCATACTATAAGTGTTGTGTTTTTCACCATATCCTCCGTGAGAAAACGGCTACGATGCGGAGTCATATCAATCCCCTCGTCTTCAATCAGCACGGTTATCGCCTCTGCGCTGGCAAGATGCCCGTTGCCAGCCCAAACTCCCGCCGATGAAACCTCCCATTCGCTTGATTTTCCCAAACGAGCGCATAAAAGGTACTCCGCCATGGGACTGCGGCATATATTACCCGTGCATATAAACAGAATGGATGGCATAGTATAGTTCCTGTCTGTTATTAGTTTAGATTGAGTGCGTCAAGGCCAAGCAAAATATCAACACCCCGCCGCAAAATTGTATCATCACCCAGACGCTTGGTTAATCTCTGGTTTTCCTCTTCACCATTCGCCGGTTTTCGATCATAAAAAGGCTCGTAAGATTTGCCAGTGCTCCAGGACGTGTGAGCATCCGCCGCTACCTGAATATTTGGCAGAACACCGGAGTACCCAGTGTACTTCACGCCACAGGCGGTCGTCATGGAGTGTGCCAGCAAATAGAGATGACGGCCGGATGAGAGGGTGACAAAATCCCGTAGCAAAAGATCGCCAGCAGTCTCTTCGCCAAGTAAAATAATGCCCGATCCACACACCGCCGCAAAAACCTCCGCCGCGCCCCGTGTTTCACCGTCTACAAGTATGAGCACGGGCGTTTTTTTGATTTCATTTTTTTTGCGCGTGTACTTGTAAACCTTTTTGTCAGACAGTGACTCTATCGTGAAAAGTGTCTCCGATCTGCCACGAAACAGTTCGGCCAGACTAACAACTGCGTCAAGATTTACGCCGCCTGCGCCACGTAAATCTACGATTGTTCCAAGCGTCTCTTTCCGCAAGAGTGCTGAACCAACTGCGCCGAGAACAGGATCCGCGTCATCGTAGAGACCGCGTAACTTTATGTATGATATTCCACGCGGTAGTAGCTCTGTCCCCATCAGCGACGGCATACTGCAAGCCGCCAGCACCACAGATGAGGTTATGATGCCATCGCCACTTGAAGTCACAACGTTCGCTCCGTCGGCAGTGTGTAACTCGTGGTAGATGGTGAATATGTCTTTGTCCCCCACAGGATTGCCGTCTATTGATAGTATACGGGACCCTACAGGGATCGAGTACGCATTGGTGTTGAGAATCGTACTGACAACTGGATAGCCGTCAGTGGACTCAATCAGAATGCCTGCATTAAGAGAGACCCCTTTCATGGCTTGCGTGAATCTGACCATCTCCTCATCGCTCAAAATTCTGCCTTGAGGATCAGCGGATTTAACAATGGCGGAAATAACAATCTTCTCTACCTTAACCGGATCTCCATCTAGATGGCGGAGTTGAAGTTGCTGAACCACTTCTTCAATAACAGAGTTGGCTCCAACAAAATCATCAAGTCCTGTACCGGCTTCAATACCAACCGTTAAACACAGCATAATGACAAGAATACAGAGAAGTGAGAGATGAGTTTTCATATTTTAGATATCTTTCAGTTCTTTTTGAAGGGCACGATCCGCCTCAAAAACTTTCTGCTTCAGCGAAAGCTTGTACTGCTGAAGTTT
Organism: uncultured Verrucomicrobiota bacterium; assembly: GCA_964440175.1. GTDB lineage: Bacteria > Verrucomicrobiota > Kiritimatiellia > CAYTQP01 > CAYTQP01 > CAYTQP01. The sequence goes on along the minus strand of CAYTQP010000065.1, from coordinate 9,332 downwards.
CTTTTTGAGGTTGTCGTCGAACAGCGAAAGAATCTGTACTGCGAGGATGGCAGCATTGACGGCACCGGATTTACCCATGGCAACGGTTGCCACAGGAATACCGCGTGGCATCTGAACAGTTGCAAGCAGTGCATCCATACCGTCCATGGCTCCACCCTTCATCGGAACGCCAATGACAGGAAGATGGGTGTTCGCCGCGAGGACTCCGCCGAGGTGGGCCGCCATTCCGGCCGCCGAAATGATAATCTTGAGTCCGCGCTTGGCGGCGGTGCTTGCAAATGCTGAGGCCTCATCGGGCGTGCGGTGTGCAGAGATAATACGCACCTCAAACGGTAACTTAAACTGCTTCAGCACCGCAACAGTCTCTTTCACCACCGGCCAGTCCGATTGACTTCCCATCACAACACCAACAACGGGTCTGTCTGCTTTCCTGACAATCGTCCTGGGTTCCCGTTTAGTTTTCGAAACTCTCTTTTTCTTCTTTTCCATCGCCATAGCACACATCCATTCTTCTTCCCGATACCAAAAGAACAGGAATCATTGATGAAACCTGGTTATAATTCAAGCATAAACATAATTATTCCGGAAAGCTGAAAATGTTTGCCCTGTTCCCGCGTTCAGTTAAGCATACGTCATGCCAAAACCCTGCTGATACTCTCATCCAGCCCGGAGATAAAATTACCAATGCTAAACCGCAACGCGGATTTGCGAATTGTTTCTAAATCCCACTTCATCGCGGCAGAATGCTCCACAGCGGCGATGAGCGCGTCCTCGGTCTGGCTCTCAAAAAAAATGCCGCTCTCACCCTCATTCACCGTCTCCAGAATCCCGCCACGTCCAAACGCGACCACGGGACGCCCGCAAGCCTGCACCTCTACGGGAACCAGTCCGAAATCCTCCTCACCGGGAAAGATTAGCTGGCGGCAGTTGCGAAACATCTCGCGAATAACACCATAAGACTGCCAGCCGAGAAACTCAATATTTCCGCCTGCCAGTTTTTTGAGGGCATTCGTCTCTGTCCCCACTCCGATAATCTTGAGTGGATATCCGGTGCGCGTGTAAGCTCGCACCGCCAAATCAATTCTCTTATAAGGAACCAGTGCCGACACAACGAGGTCAAAATCGGCCGCCACCTGCCCGCCAGGTGTGTAATAGTCGAGATCCACAGGCGGAAAGACAACATCAGCGTCGCGGTCATAAAACTCGCGGATTCGTTTGCGCACATGCTCGCTGATGGCGACAAATCTGTCGATCCTGTCCGATGCCGATCGATCCCACGCCCTCATCCGCGCCAGCACTGGTTTTAAAAACATTTTTTTCACGGTGTTGCCGCCGAAATACTCGTCGTAAAACGTCCAGGCGTAACGCATTGGCGTGAAACAATAGCAAAGGTGGCGCGTTCCCGGACGCGACTTCAAGCCCTTGGCGACACAGTGACTCGTGCTGATGATCAGATCGCTCTCTGGAGGAGACATCCTCTCAATTGCGGACGGCATAAACGGTAACAAATAACGATAGCAACCTACAACCCCAGGCAGACGCTGCAGGCTGGAAGTGACTATCGGGTGGCTGTTGATTGTGTCCGAGATGGCGGTGCGGTTATGGATGAGCGTGCAAACCGTTGCCGCCGGGAATCCGCTACACAACAGCTCCAGCACACGCTCGCCGCCGCGCATTCCTGTCAGCCAGTCATGCGCAAGAACAATATTCATCTCTTTCCAGTTTTCAGGATATTCAGGCATCTCTCATCCATCTGCCAGGTTTCATACCTGTATAAAAACCAGCTTTCGTTTCTGTGTGTCTCATTTCGTTCTCTCAATATTTTCAGCCACTGCCCGGTATACATCGGCGGTCGCCTCGCTGGTTCTGCGCCACGTGAATTTCATTGCACGTTTCAACCCGACTACCCGCATACGGGCAGCCAGATCGGGGTCACCTAAAAGCGATGCGATCGCCGCCTCAATCTGCTCCACGCTGTCGGGATTAACCGTCAGCGCGGCATCTCCAACGACCTCCGGTAGAGAGCTGCGGTTGCCGCAGACCACTGGTGTCCCGCAAGCCATAGACTCCAGTACGGTCAACCCAAACCCCTCATAACGCGACGGCAGAACAAAAACATCCGCTTGCTGATAGGCATCAATCAGACCCGCCCCGTCCAGATATCCATCCCACTGAATAAACTCATCAACATTAAATCTGTGTGCAGTCTCGCGTGCTTCGGGATATCGCTCATCGTCACTTCCCACAATTCGAAGACCAGCCAATACGCCTCGCGACCGCAAACGAGCATACGCCTCAATGAGCTTCGATACATTTTTGTACGGATCGTGTCGCCCGACATAAAGGATGACAGGTTCTCGTCCATCACTGATTGATGCGGGGATGTAGTCGGAAGACACTCCCTGATAAATAACCTCAATGCGACCGGCATCCTCTTTGCCGGAGTAGAGATATTCCGCAATATCCCGGCGCGTACTGTTGCTTGGAGCTATCACCACGTCTGCCCGTGCGGCCGTCTCGCGCATCACTCGCTTGAAAACTGGAAAGAAGCGTGTTTTTATCGCTCGCGGCGTGTAGTGTGGAAACAACAGCGGTATTAGATCGTGAACAGTTATCACGCACCCCGTTCCGCCCAGTTGATTGCGCGGAAAAGCCCGAAAAGGAATCATGTAATTTGGTGAATGAAAAACATCTGCACGCAACCGTTTCAACATCCCCGGCAAGGCAAGCTGAGAACGCGCTGAAAAGACACCGGAATCTGTAAAAGCAACAGAAAAATTGGCGGCGGTGTCAAACCCGGTCTCCGCCTTCTCCCTCTCCATAACCTCGATATCATCAAAAATGAGGTGATACTCGTTCTCGGTGTCGATTTCCGGGAGGTGACGGATAAGCTCGCGCGTATAAAGCCCAATCCCTGAAAGCTCTCTGAAAATCCATCTACTGTCTATAACCACCCTCATCAGCAACCCCTAATCGCTTCATACACGCCAAGCGTCTCTGCCGCAGTCTTTGCCCACGTGAACTGCTTAACATGCTTGCGTCCACGTTCCCGTAGCGACTCCTTCCGTGTTTCATCGTAAAGAAGAGCTGTCAGTTCTGATGTCCATTCATCGAGATTAAACCCATCAATCACAACCGCTGCGTCGCCGAGCACCTCCTTTAGCGATCCGCCCGCAGACGAAAGCACTGGTATTCCGTGCGTCATCGCCTCCAGCGGCGTGAAACCAAACCCCTCGTAGAGCGATGGGCACACAAACAACTCCGCCCCCGCGTACAGATTAAGCAAATCCTCATCAGCGACAAACTCCAGCAGATGAATGTTGTCCACACGCCGTGCATGGCGTACCCGTTCAAAGACGGGATCATACTTCCATCCGCGCATCCCTGCAATCACCAGATCCCCGTTAAACCCCTCCATTCGATCGAAGAGATCGATGAGAAACGGATAGTTCTTGCGTGGTTCCAGAGTTCCAACAGAGAGAATGTACGGTCGCTCCAGCCCGTACCGCCTTTTGGTCGCCTGAATTCCCTCTTCGGTCGGGGTTCCGTGCGCCTGTTCCAATCCTAGATGCACAGCGAATACGCGAGACGAATCGACATGGAGCAACTCCTCAATTTCGTTTTTCGAGAAGACCGAATCGGTTATAACAGCGTCGGCACGCTGAACTGTTTTATGAATCTGTGACTTCAAATAGTGCAGATTCTTCTGTTCCGTCGTCTCTGGATGGCGCAAAAATGAAACGTCATGAATTGTCACCACCGATTTTCCGCACGTCAGCGGCGGACGGATGAAGTTTGGAAAGTGATAGAGATCAGCACGACCCGACAACCAGTTGAACGGCGGTACGCCGATTGTCCTCCACGCTCTCTGCATAAAACGTCCCGGACACCAGCGAATCGCCCGCTCCTTCGCAGTTCCTCGATTGAACGGGAATCCATTATTGCGGAAATCAAAATAGAAAAGCATAAGGCTGTGTTCGCCATGATTGCACGCCAGCTCCTCGACTAGATAGCGGGTATAACGTCCCACACCTGCCTGTTGCCCTATCGCCGCCTGAATATCAATGCAAATTTTCATCGGAACACACATACAATTATATGTGTGCAAACGTCAAGATTAACCGTTTAGAGGTTCTTCAAATGATCATACCTCAACAGCGCAAACCTCGCCGCTCAATTCGATTCGTCTCTTCCGGGCTTGGACAAGTATTTCCGCTTATATTCCAATAACCGCAACAAATTTATCAAATTATTTAATTGTCCGAACATTGGAACGGGCTAAATGGCGTTTGTCCGGGGCTTGGACAAGCGGTCATGGCAAATCAGACAAGAGTTGTCTTCTCTTTATCCCGTGCGCCGTATTGCCCGCAACGAGTTACGCATGAGGCTCTATGCGCTAATGGATATATCTTCGCTCATGTGTAACCTGTTGTGAACAAAGGCATAGCACATTCACTGCCGGATTTAGGATTAAGTGTAATATTACGCAGGGTTTCCGTGATTCTATATTTTTCTTTTTTGTGACCCTTGCTGTTACAAGTTTCGATTCGGGGCAAAGTTTGTCTTCTCGCTTGCGCTGATCAGAGGAAGATGGCATAATGCGGGACATGAATGTGGTTTTGAGTAATGATGACGGAATATATGCGCCGGGGATTCGTGCTTTTTATAATGCGATTAAGGACCTTGCCAACGTTCAGATTGTTGCGCCTAGTGAAGAGCAAAGTGCTGTGGGGCACGCCATAACACTTTTTGATCCCATCAAAACAAAGAAGGCTTATAAAAACGGTAAACTTTTGGGAACCGCAGTTAGCGGGACTCCTGCCGACTGCGTAAAGCTTGCCATCTGCGAGCTTTGCGAGACACCGCCGGATCTGGTTTTGAGTGGTATAAACCTTGGCGCGAACACTGGTATAAGTGTACTCTATTCCGGCACTGTCTCTGCCGCTACCGAGGCGACAATTCTGGGAATTCCGAGCATTGCGGTTTCGCTATGCACTTTCACAGACCCGCTCTGGGATACGGCAGAGACCATAGCGCGTAATGTTTTTAAATACGCGCTGGAGTCTAAAATGCCGTCCGACGCACTTCTCAACGTGAACATTCCTAATCTTCCTTTGGAGGAGATCAAGGGTACGCAGATTGTGCCTGTGGCTCGTTCGCGGTTTAACGAGATATTCCATAAACGCACCGACCCACGCGGAAATCTGTATTATTGGCTCGATGGCGAGTTGGAGATTTTGGAAGATCGCAAAGAGACAGATGCGCATGCCCTGAATGAAGGCTACGTGACGATTACACCGATAAGTTTTGATCTGACCAATTACGCGGCGATGGACAAGATGAGAGGCTGGAATGTTACCGGTCCGTGAGTCAGAGCTTGAAGAACGGATAGGAAAAGATGCGTACATTGACAGAAACTATAGTTGCTAATCCCGCCCTGTTCACGCACGGCGACAGGGTTCTGTTAGGCGTTTCCGGAGGTGCGGACTCGGTGGCTATGACCTATCTGCTTCATTTTCTGCGCGACGAGTTTGGAATAAAACTCTATCTCGCCCATCTGCATCACGGTCTTCGCGGAGCGGATGCGGATGCGGATCTGAATTTGGTGCGCAATCTCGCCGCGCACCTCAATCTGCCGCTCATCACTGCGTACTGCGATGTCGCGGCGATGGCCGAGAAGTGCGGCGTATCCGTTGAGATGGCCGCACGGGATGCACGCCTCTCTTTCTTTCGTGAGCAAACGCGCCTTTTGAAAGCCGACAAGCTAGCATTGGCACACAACATCGATGATCAGGCAGAAACTATGATTCTCAGATTTGCACGCGGGACTGGTAGCCGGGGACTTGGCGGCATTTTGGCATTTCGGCAGTTGCCGGGGCTGGTTATCATCCGCCCCATGCTTGGCATAACCCATGCGGAGGCTGTGGCTTTTCTAAAGGCACATGGTTTACGCTGGCGCGAGGACATATCCAATAACTCCGACGAACATCTGCGCAACCGTGTTCGGCATAAGATTCTACCACTGATGGAGGAACTCCTCAATCCCAACATACGCGCAACACTATGTCGCACAGCCGAAATTTTGAACGAAGAGGAGGCGTGGCTGAATGAATTGGCGCATGAGGAGTTTAGCAACCGTTTGGTTGATGAGACCTGCGAATTGAAGTTGGACAACTTTTTTTCACAAGCAACCGCAATGCGGCGGCGGATACTGCTACTTTGGCTCTTCCATAATCAACTGCCCGCAAATATCCTGGACTTTAACACGGTATGCGTGCTCGATAAACTTTCGCTCTCTTTGGACGGCACAAAACGTATGAGTGTCGGTGGAGGCTGGTCTGCGGTGCGTCGCTATGCCCGGCTCGGACTGGAGCGGGAGTCTTCCGGGAATGCGCCGATTGAACCGATGCGTCTCAATGTTCCCGGAGAAACTTTTCATTCCGGACTCGGCATTACCGTCCTCGCGAAATATTATCAAGGCGTTATAAAAGAGTCAGGCAAACGCATTGGCGAGATGCCGTCCACCGCCACAATCTCTGCGGTTACAGTTGGCAATGACGAGATATTTGTTCGTTCGTGGCAGGCAGGCGATTACATGCGGTCTTACGGTTTAGGCGGCAGCAAAAAGTTGCAGGACATTTTCACCGACCAGAAAATCCCCGCAGACCATCGTTCCTTCATTCCTGTGTTTGAGTGTCGGGGCGATATCATCTGGATTCCCGGCTACCGCATAGCGACCGACTGGGCGGTGCCAGACGGAGATTCCCCCAGCCTGCTGATGGAGGTTCATCGGAAAGAGCTTCCAGCCTGAATTGGCTATTCGGCACTGATCCGGTAGCTACGTGTCAGTGTTGCGTTGTTCGTGTCAACCGCCTCCATCACCCCCGTCGCTCCGGCAATATCTTTGTAATCCGGCATTCCTGTCCAAACTGGACTTTTCAGATTGTCGGTGTACTCCAAAGTGAATGTACGATTGGACGCACCCGACCATTGCACTGTCACTCCGTCCTCACTATGGCGTATGCCGACGAAATTTGGTGAATAGGGGTGGGGAATGGATGTGAGTGTCTCCCCGCTAACGGTGAAGTAATAGTCAAAATCAGCACCAGTCTTCCCGCCAACACCGTTATACGTCAGCGTGTTATTGTTCCAGAGATCCTCGAAGGTACTCTTATCCGCGCCGGTCAGGATCCAAACGCTTGCGCTGTAGGCTCCAAAATTGATGTAGCGTTTGTCGACGAGACCGTCAGTCGAATTGGGAACATATCCGCCTGTGGAGAGAGTGCCGCCATTCATGATGAGAACGCAGTTGGTTGTGAACTCCAGGGTGTTGAAAGTGAGTGTGCCTGCGTTAACCTGATAGGCACGCAACTCCTGATTTCCCCCGGCAATTGTGAGTGTGTTGGTTCCCATTTTTGTCAGCTTCCCGCCATTGATCAATCGGGCATTGAATATGGAATTGGTTTTATCATTGCCCACTATCAAATCAGAGCCATTGATGTCCAACGCATACTGATCCGCACCGTTGGTCGGGCCTTCGGCATCTAAAGTTAGTGTCCGAATTGCGGGTGTGGTGGCGTTGTTTATCTTGATAGATGAGGTGTTGGTATTGTTCACAACTATGCCACCAAACTCCGCGTCACGGTAGAAGTCGCAACCTAAAACATCGAGATCGAGATTTTCTTTTGTGAACTCCAAATAATCGATCACCGAAACTGAACCGCCAGTATCTCGTTTGGCAAATGCCAGACCCCTGCCCTCCCAGCCGTCGCGTGGTCCCACTCCGCCACCACCGTTGCCGACCCGCAGTTCCAGCGTGTGTTTCCCTTCGGTGAGAGAATAGGTGTTCAAGGCGATAGCATTCCAAGTCACATTACTGAGAACCTGGACGCCATCAATTTTAATCAACCCGCCATCATCAAACGCCTTCACAAAGCTCCACGTACCTGTGTCTTCCGGCGACACCGTGAAGTCGGCAGTGTAAACCCATGTGATATAAGAACCGAAATTATCAGCTGTCATAGCATGAAGCGGTCTGCCTGTTTTTTGTGTTGATGCGGGATCATCCGTCGCGTTGAGTTTGGTGTTGCCACTGTTAAGGACAAAGCCCTCATGAAACACATTTTCATGAGGATGGCTTTCAAGCTCAAGTGCTCCGCCTGACATGGTGAATTTTTTGTCATTGGCACCATACTCAAGCAACAGCAGTCCTTCCCGCACCTCGATGCCACCGCCATTATTCGGTGCTCCTTCGAGAACCATCCTGCCCGCGCCCCTTTTGGTCATTTTCCCTGTACCGTTTATATGCCCCTGCACGAGCAGATCCGTAACCGTTGCGCCATCTTGTACATCAAACTGAATATTCCAGTTCTTGTAAAGATATACACTCCCGTTTGTGGTAGCGAAAGTGGCGGTTTGGGAGGATGCGTTCACAAAAATATCGCCAACCATGCGCCAGGAACCACCACCTGTTTGTTCCATCGTTCCGCCATTGCTGAAAGTGATTGTTTGGACATAGTCGCTGGAATCGGAAGTCATTAAGCCGCCATTTATGTTGATGGGGTGAAATCCATCAACCATATCCGCTCCGCGCAATTTGACAACTCCGTTTGAGTTGATAGTCCAGATGCCGCGAAGCAGACCCTCCCACCAGACGCTTTTCCCTTGTCCGGTCGATAAAATCACGGTGCCATTATCAACAATTATGTTTGTTTGATCGTTTGTTGGTCCGCTGGTGTGCAGCTCCAGTGTTCCTTTGCCGGTTTTATGTACATTGGTAACACCAACTCCGCCGATCGCGCACCAGTCCATTGTGAGGGTTTTACCATCGACCACATTGAATTCAGTTGGTTTTATATAACGTCTTGTGTTCGCGCCAGTTCCGTCATCACCGTGTAGTGTGTAATCCTCGTTTGCTGTCAGCACTCCCGCACGCAGATCCATCAGTAGATCGACTGTTCCACCAGTATCTCCAAAAATCGCGTTATCTCCTGTTGTCCACGAACCCTGTGTCCCGCCGCCGGTAGCCGCAGTGTTCCAGTTGCTGTTAGAGGTATTCCAGTAGTCGCTGACACCATCACCGTTACCGGTGGTTTTCCCATTCCAATACGAATCCGCCGCTTTGACGAAACCCGCCCCGAAAATGCTTGTCACCATGAGCAATGCCAGTGCAATACCTGTCTTTCTCATTTTAATCTCCCTTTCCCTGGTTTCTCAACCGCGTGTCTTCGCCATCTGCCTCAAAAACAGAAGCAGAGAGCAATTCCAGAAGACAGGCAGGCTAACAAACACTGGGTTGACTGTCAATCTTTGCTCGCAAACAAGAATTGATT
>CAYTQP010000064.1:0-14215 GCA_964440175.1 uncultured Verrucomicrobiota bacterium | reverse complement strand
CCAAATATTTCGATGCTGAGACCGGGCTGTACTATTACGGCTACAGATACTACTCAACTGAATTAGGCCACTGGATCAACCGCGATCCGATTAAGGGAAAGGGAGGTCTGAATGTATATGGGTTTGTTGGGAATGCCCCCCTCGGGCGATTTGATTATCTTGGGCGCGAACCTCGCGAGTGCTGTCCGACAGAAGATGTGGATGAGTATAGCCTTTGCATTGCAGAAGCACATGTAGCACATACAGTATGTATGAGAAATGCGAGGACTGTTCTAGACGTAGCTTTGGGGGCGAATCAGAGTGCATACGACTTTCTTGTTGCATCTGCTAGATCGGCGGCAACTCGCTGTAGAACTGGCTGTAGCAGTCGTTTCGACCCTAGCTTCGGAAGGAGTAGCTGTGTTTTTCTTTGTGACACGGTTGAGAGTGCTGCATATACGAGAGCGTATGCGGCATATGGAGCTCAGAGAGGCATCATCTATGCGACTTATGGAGGGCTTGTAGTTTACTGCAACACAGTGCGCAGAAATGCAATCAACAGATGCGAAGATGCATTAGAAGGGGCGTGCCCTCATGATGACTGATAATGAACGTAAGCATCAAGGATGGATGACGAAGGTTCGTAAGAGAAGTATTGTATCCGTCACTACTATTATGATGCTTTTAGGGCTCTATTCTTTTGCCGCATATCATGTTCTCGTTGATTATCAACCGCTAAGAATGGGGCATGTTGTAGGTGCACTTCTTATACCTGTTCTCCTTCTTGTTGTCTTGGTTGGCCACTTCAGGTCATTTATTCGGTGAAGAGCAAGCGAGCTTAGGGACAATCAGTCGGAAAATCAAAGGGGCAATAAATGATATTTCAATCTCCGATTTTATACAGTTTTTGGTGAATAATACCGAAATCACAGCATCTGCCGAACATGTCACAAAAAATGCAAATACGAAGAGCATTTTTCCCGCCATGTCCTCCGGGCTCTGTCCGCCTGCCGAATCACCTGCAAGACCACCGTCACCTATCGCACCCCCTCACTGCACGCCCGTCACAGTTCCTGCTAATCGCTCCGCTGCAGGAACTGCGCTGGTCGTTCCGTTCGCCCCTACCGGAATGACTGCCGTCGGCAGACGGTCATTCGGTCGCAGGCTCCCTCACTCCCTCTGTAGGTTTAAGCGGAATTCGCTCCGCTCATATTACCCGGCCGCGGACACAATCCCCCCTTATCCACATAAGCCTGCTTGATTATGCGACGTAAATGTTACCGACCAAATTAGCATCGTAGCGCGTTTCCAAATTAACGCTGTATAAAATCGGCCTGATTCCCGCGCTCTGATCGTATTTTGTTCCCGCAGGCGTCGTATTTTCAGACACTGAAAGGGGCTTCGTTTTGCCACAGCCGTCGTACATTTTTCAAAAAATTGCCGTGCCCGTCGTAGAAAACTGCAAAAAGGTGTCACAAAAAGGGGTCGGTCCGCCTGAATCATTATTTTTTGAAGAGTAGCGCAGGATGGTTGTTCCGCTTTGAAGCAGTTCCAAGCGTTGGATAAATGGCTTGAAAAATTGTCCAAGGTTTGGACAAAATCCCAAAACGGCGATTGCAACCATGAACGCATTCATCTGCAATGGCAGACAGTGAAATTAATAGGAGTGATCGTGGCAGAGACGCAAACAGCTTATAGCGCAGAGAGAGATCACATTGAGTTTTAACAAAAAATGCCCCCCCCAAACTTATTATATCGGTTCTCGATTGGAACACGCATATATAGTTGTTTCAGACCCAGAGAGTCCAACAGATATACGGTGTATGATTTTAAACCGACAAAAGGTGGTAAAGGGGCGGGACTTCCATTCAAAGAAAAACTTGCAGAGTGGAGTGCTGGTTATATCCCAAAATCACCAATCCCGAATTGGGTATATACCACTGAATTGGTCTATGAGATAATTGAGATAGAAAGCAAGAAGCGAGGGGCTGAAAGACAGTTTAAAAATATGTGGGGACTAGATTGAAATTGAGTAAAAAACTAACAAATATAAACGTGCTTATTTGTTTAATCATCATGCTTTGTATTGTTGTATTGGGCAGAGTAATCTTTATATAACTATTGGTCGCAATGATATCACCTTGTGAATATGGTGTCATACATTCCTGTAAGAATTCTTATGTCAGTATGAGTGATATGGCATACAGTATAGCATAGTTCGCAGCGAGGCTGTAGATGGCGGCGATTATATCGTCGGCGGCGATTCCGAGTCCGCCTTTCAGCTTCTGGATATTATATGCGGGAGGAGGTTTTACGATATCGAAGAAACGGAATGTAAGGAATGCGATTAGCATAACGCCCCAGCGAATTCCCGTGTCTGGTCCCGCCAGCCCAATCATGCAGATGGGGAAGCTGAGGTATTCATCGGCAACAATGCGCCCGTCATCTTTGGTCTTGAACACGGAGTCCGCCGCGTCGCAGATGGGGATGGATATTGCGGCCATAATAAGTGCGGCGACAATCTGTCCTGTTATATTCAGCAGGGGAAACAGTAGAGCCACGATGAGTACGCCCCAGAGTGTGCCGACGGTGCCGGAGGCTATTGGGCTGTATCCGAATCCGAAGCCTGTTGCAAGGATTGTCATAAATTTGTAATATGTTTTTTTCATAAGTATTTCTTCAATCTGGACCGAGTGAAAATTGCAACTTGCTGGATCCGTCCGGTGTGGGTTCAGACCAGAGTTTTGCGTGTTGATAGGGGACTAGGGCATCTATCCATGCCTTGGCGTATTCAATATTTTTTCTGACGGAATTGATGTCGCTTGAATTGTCGCTCATGACCTTGATGGAGTAAATGGATATGGCGAAACGAATTGTTTTGGCGGTTTTATCCAGATCAAACCATGCGAAGTCGGGGTTCTTCTCTTCGGTGAGTTGTTTCCAGATTGAGCCTTTCTGACTGCCTCCCAATTCGCCAGTTACAATTTTGGTCAGCAACGCGGGGTGGCTACCGACAAACAGTATGCCGTGATTTATGGTGAAGGCTATCTGTTCTTCGTTGGGGAGGTCGCCGTAGAGATTGTCGCCTGAACCCTCAATGATGTAGATGTCGGCATCGGCCACTTGGGTTTTTCTGTGGATGAGACCGAGGGAATACATAGCGTTGATGCGGTCGATCTTTGCCAGAACAGCAGTCAGTGTGTCGGCTTCGTTATTAACAGGCACGGCGATGAGTATACCGGGTACGGAGAAGCCCATAAGTAGACCCTGATGCGCTCCTGTGAGACAGCTTGCGAGGAGAGGTCCGGCCTGAATCTGTTGCGAGAGACTGCGGATAAGTGCGACACCGGGGGTTTTTGAGAAGCCGGCGCATATTTTAGCGAGGTTCTCCTTTGTCAGCATTATTTGCGCGATTGAGGAGTCCAGAGAGAAAGGGGCTGGTTGCCCGACTATCGATTCCTGCAGTATGCTGTTTTTTTGGTAACGTTTTAATATGCGCATATCTCCGGCTATATGCGTTTTCGCAATCGCTTTAAACTTGAGATGAACAGGATTTGAACGAATATCTTTTGGGAATATCCAGCATTGATCGGGGTGTTTTGCGTACTCTTTGACGGTTGGCGGGATCCATTCTTCGCGTACTTTCATGGCGGACCAGGTGGTTCCCAGATACGTTTCCAGCAGTTGATGAATAGTGCGGGGGGTGTCTGAGAGGGCGGCTAGAACCACGCCCTCTTCGATTGCCACATAAAGTTGCTGTCCGGCGGGAAGCTCATTCAGATCGAGTCGCCACACCGAAGATCCGGCGATGGAATAAATGCGACATTCATCGGGCGCATACAGTTCCAGCGTCCAACGCAGACGCTGGGCCCTGGAGCCGAGCCACGCAGCCAGAACCCAGCAGGAATTGGCAGAGGAGACTCCGGGCGGGATATGGGCCAGAACACATTCGTCGGAGGCGATACGGTCGAGCCATTTATGAAATTCGGGGTCATTCAATATGTCCTCAACCTCCTGATTCGACCAGCCAAGTCCGGTTGCGAGGCTGGTGACGAGGCGGTTTTCCAACATTGTGTCGGCGCGTTGTGCCAGTTGCCAGTGTGTACTTATGAAGTCGGCTTCAGGGGGTATAGCCTTGTAGATACATTGCGGGTTGGCGGGGACATACAGCAACCAGCACACTGCGGCGGCGACAAACAGCAGTCCGAAAATTATGGTCAGATAGCGTTTTTTGTTCATATTGTCAGTGACCCGATGAGTTCGTTTACGTTATTCATGTCGTTTTGGATGAGATATTCTTCGATACCGTCGATTATGCGTATCGAGGTTTCGGGGTCTGCGAAGTTGGCTGTGCCCACAGCGACGGCGGAGGCCCCGGCCACCAGAAAGTCCAGCGCATCGTTTGGCTCCATGATGCCGCCCATGGCGATGATTGGAATATCTACTGCGCACGCAACTTCCCACACCAGTTTAAGTGCGATGGAGTGTATCGCCGGTCCAGACAGTCCGCCAGTTATGTTGCCCAGCACAGGGGTGCGTGTCTTTATGTCGATGGACATCGCGGGAATAGAGTTTATGAGGGAAACGGCATCAGCCCCGCAATCCCTTGCTGCCTGTGCGTATTCAGCGATAGACGGAACCTGGGGCGCGAGTTTTGGAATAATTGTCTTGGATGTGGCGGAACGGACTGTTTCGATGACTCTGCGGAAAGAGTTTATCTGTGTTCCGAACGCCTTGCTGCCCTCTTTAATATTCGGGCAGGAGACATTGATTTCGAGAGCGGAGACATCTTCCCGCACGTCAAGCTGTGCGGCAATGATTCCGTAATCATCAACACTGCGTCCCCATATATTAACGATGACCGGGGTGTCGTACTGGCGCAGGAAGGGGAGATACTCTTCGATGAATACTTTTACACCCGGATTCTGCAGACCGATTGCGTTGATCATGCCGCCGTTCACTTCGACGATGCGGGGGAGTGGATTGCCGTGGACAGGTTCAGGGGAGATGCCTTTCACGGTTATGGCTCCGAGGCGGTTGAGATCGACGAGATCCGCATATTCCGGTCCGTATCCGAATGTGCCGGAGGCGACGGTCACCGGGTTGCGCATTCGCATCTTTCCTATTTGAACGCTTGTTTCGGGTCTCATGTTGTCTCTTTCGTGTCGTCCCAGTGGATATCGCGGCACTCAAAAACGGGACCGTCTTTGCATATACGCATATAATCCCAATTGTCGTCGGCAGTGCGGATTTTCTGTACACATGCGAGGCATGCGCCAACGCCGCATCCCATGTGTCGATCCATGGAGATCCATGCTTTGCAGTTTGCGTTCATAGCCCGAAGAGCGACAGCTCTCAGCATTCCGTGTGGTCCGCATGTGAAAAATTCAGGTTTCAAGTTGCATCCTTCATTGATGAGCCATCTATCAAGTGTGTCTGTCACCAAGCCTTTTTCTCCGAGTGACCCGTCTTCGGTTGCCAGATGTACTTTCCAGCCGAGCGTCTCAAAATCGGCGACACAGAGTATATCTTCCGCCGAGCGACCACCGAAGAAGGCGATCCCTTTCACGGGGCTTGTTTTGGCCGTCATATAGAGCGCGGCCGCGCCGTATCCGCCACCAATGAGCACAGGGAGGCGGGTGGTGTTAGGGACGGGAAAGCCGTTGCCGAGCGGTGCCAAAATGCTCAGGAGCTTTTTTTCTGGTGCATTGGAGAGAACATTAGTGCCGACCCCGACGACCTTATAGATGATCGTCAGGTATTCGTCTTCAGCTTTGAATATGCTGAATGGTCGTCGCAGGAGCCGGTCGCGCAGGTTGGGGACGCGCAGATGCGCAAACTGCCCCGGCTTAACGAGGGGGGCGATTTCCGGTGCGTGCAGGACGAGTTTACGGTAGCCTCCGCGCATGGCGGTGTGCTTTTCGATGACAACATTTCGCAGGCGTATAGATGATGTGTCACTGGTTGTCATAATTTGGGTTGATTCTATTCTTTTTCTTTCGCTTTTTCCCAGTAGCGATCCAGCTCGGAAAGATCACAATCGGGGAGAGTTTTGCCTTCTTCGAGCAGTTTGTCTTCGATATACTGAAAACGATGGATGAACTTTTCGATTGTTTTATGCAACAGGCTCTCGGCATCGGCATTCATAAAGCGAGCCAGATTAACCGTTGCGAAGAGCAAGTCGCCAATCTCGCCACAAGCCTCATCTTTAAGGTTTTGAGCCAGAGCTGTTTTCACTTCATCAAACTCTTCTTCTATCTTGCCGAGCACGGGTTCCAATGTATTCCAGTCGAAACCGACGCGTGCCGCCCGTTCCTGCACATGATTTGCTTTCTGTTGCGCGGGCATGGAGCGTGGTAGACCACTGAAAGTGGAGGAGCGTTTATCGGTGCCTTTTTCGGCGCGTTTAATCTCTTCCCAGTTTTGAAGGACCTCTTTCGAGTCGTTCACCACTGCGTCTCCAAAGACATGCGGGTGGCGGCGGATAAGTTTTTCGCAGACGGAGTTGGCAACATCGTCAAAGTTGAATGCTCCCTCTTCTTCCCTGATGCGTGAATGGAAGATCACCTGCAGGAGGACATCGCCCAGCTCCTCTTTATGCTTGTCGACATCTCCGCTGTCGATGGCGTCCAGTGTCTCGTAGCATTCCTCTATCAGGTTCGGCTTCAGGCTTTCGACCGTTTGTTCGCGATCCCATGGGCAACCGTTTTCGGCGCGGAGGGTCTTCATTATTCCGATCAGGCGGTTGATCGGTTTTTTGTTATCAGGTTCACTCATAGCCCGTTGCCGTGTTTGGTCGTCGTATTCAGTGGGACAGTTTTTGTTTTCCCTGTGCGTGTTTGCCATGGTCAGGGGGCGGGGGGCGGATAGAATTTACCGATCAGGCTCTCCACATCAATATCGGTCAGATTTTCGATAATCTCGCTTGTTCCACCGAAATCCTGAAATGCCGTGAATTCATTGTGCGTGACGATACAATGCAAATCGGCGGTCAATGCGGCTTTACATGCCTTGGAGCTACTGACCAGTCCGGTAGATGCACCCAGATCGCCGTCTTGCGCAAGCACCGCCTGCATCCAGATGTCGGCACCGGCGATGGGTTGACCTTCATTCGCGAAAGAATGAATTTTAATGAACTCACCGTCCAGTCCCAAATTATCGATAAGTTTTGCGGCTGTGTTTTTCGGCAGAGAGGTCAGCGCGATATGCTGGAATCCGAGTTCTTTGGTTTTTTTGAGGAAATCTTTGAATCCCGGATTGAGTACAGGAGTTTTGGATTTCCAGAATTTCTCCATGCTGTCTTCTATTTCTTTCAGGAATTTATCGGAAGAGCGAGTGCCAATATCGAACGCCGCAAGTAGTTCCGGGACGAAATCGCACGGAAGTTTCTGGATACAATAGCGGGAAAACATTGATGTTGAAAAATCTTTATCGCGTGATTTCATGCTCTTTTTCAATATTTCATAAAGAGCACCGCGACCATTTACAGCGGTGTATTCCAGCTCGAACAGCAGTGTTTTGGTCTTGTCTGTCCGTTTGGGTTTTTGTTCAGTTTGTTCATTTTGTTTTTCTTCTGCTGACATTGCGATTCATCTCCCTAATTCATTAACACAGTCTAGCCGCACAACGTATCAAAAATTGGGTGACTGGTCAAGTTCCAAAACAGTGACGATTTTTTGAGAAGTGTAATCTGAAGTAAGGTGATATTCGGGAAAGACCTCAATACCGTGATTTTCTGTCTTCTGTGGTTTCAAACAAAAATAAAACAGAGAACGGAGTGTTTGCCATCTGGCTAATCGGTGTCGTTGACCATGGTCGAATGCAAACACAGATGGCTCGTTATACGCAAATTGCCGAATAAAATACAGAAGGGTGTTTTAACGCTTCTCAACAGCATCGAAAGGCTCTCCTGGATGCCCGTGCTTCCGCAGAATATTTGAATCCATTACCATCGACAATGGAGGAGAGTTACGCGATTTTAAAACATTGAAACATCGGTGTTCTCGCGGCGGAAACGAACACATCTCTTCCTTGCTCGTTCTTATTCCTGACGGGGAAAAGGTTCAGGTTGAAATACCAGCAGAATAATCCATGGGTTTGCTGGCAAGGGTATAGATATCTCTCGCTTCACAAAGCATAAAATTGATAAAATCGAAGACTGATAATCGATAATTGTCCACGCAAAATTCTCAACTTTGTAACGCTTGGCGAACTCTTCAAAAACGGACTCAAAGCAATCTTATAAAATGAAAGCAGACTACGATATTCGGCATTTAACTTTACAACCCACTGCGGCAATTTTTTGATATCGGATGATTTTGTTGCTTGCTTTGAATGAATAGAATGGTAAAAATACGGGGCAACTTGGAAAAAGCGTCATTGTGTGAAGAGGAATTGTGTTATCTGGCAGAGGATTGATTGTTATGAATAGCGGTTTATTTAAGTCGTCGACCCCGATTGTGTTGAATGTTGTTGTGCTTGTTTTTGCGTTGATGGTACTTTGCGCCTTTGGTGTGCGAACGATAGTATCTGGTGATGTGTGGACGCATCTGGTGTCTGGACAGCTTATGGCAGAGAAGGGCGGGGTTCCGCATACGGATCAATCTAGTTTTTCGCGGGCTGACGCGGAGATGGTTGTGCCGACATGGCTCTATGACAAAATAATCTATAAGGTATGGAAGACAATGGGGCCGAATGGGGTTACGCTCATGCATTTGGGTATTGTGCTGATGACCTTCCTTGTGATGTTGCCTCTGGCCAGAAAGTGGTGCAATTTCCCCAGTGTGTCACTTGGGATCATACTGTCCGCCTGGTTGCTGTCGTTTAAGTTTAGTGTGACCCCCTCTCTGGCGGTACTGATCTTTCCCGCGATCTTCCTTGTGCTTTTGAACGGGAATACCCGTTCGGTTTATCTGTGGACACTCATTCCGTTGTGTCAGTGGTTGTGGGTCAATATGTACAGCTCATTTCTGATCGGGCCTTTACTGTGCCTGCTGATGGCGGTGCAGGCGTTCTTTTCCAGCGATGATGACGAGGATGTTGTGTATGCTCCCAAAATATATCTTGGTCTTGCGCTGTTCTGTATCGGGGTGACATTCATCAATCCGTACGGGTTTGAGTTGCATAAGCATGTTGTTGCGCAGTGGGATTCGGCATTGTTGTCGTACGTTAGTGTGTGGATATCGCCGTTTGCAGGGCAGTTTAAGAGCGGGCTTTCGTCGATACTGCTTGTTTTGACGCTGATTGTCGGGGCTTGCGGTCTGGTCACTTTCCACAGGAAGTTGCCGCTGATGCTTACAATAATAGTGGCTTTGGTGGCGTTTATGGCAGTGCGTTCAATACAGTATGTCGAGATTTTGGCAATATTGGCCTTTCCATTCATCTGCTTGACTATACAAGCCTCACTGGTTGTGCTGGATGACGTGGTGAAAAATCTGTCAGGTGGAAAAAAGATTGTGGAGTATTTAGCGAGCGCGTTGGTTATTGCGCTATCTGTTTTTTCTCTACACAATATTGTTTCGAACAGATACTACAATAAGACTGGTAGCGCGGCATCTTTTGGTCTAGGTGTTGACGAGTCGGCGCTTCCCGCCGCTGCGGCAATTATTATTGGCGATCCCGCTTTTCCTGAACGGGCACTCAACATGCCGATCGATGGAGGATATCTCTCCTGGCGTTTTCCTGAAAGAAAGATATTTGTCGATTCACGCGCTGTTCTGTATGGTAAAGATTTCTTTGAAAAGATGGAAAGTGCGTTACAGGGGGACGATGAGGCATGGAGAAGCGTTATTGATGAAAATAAAATAGATGCTGTCATAATCCCGTGTTCCAGTGGCAATGGAGGTAAGATAGTGGCATCAATTAAGCGGAAGAAAGATTGGAAGCTGGTTTACTTTGATGGGACGACGGCGGTATTTATACGGGATCTGGAACGCTATGCCGGATTGATCGGAAATTCCGAAATTCAGACGGTGGGACTTAATCTTATGGATAAGTTTCGCATTGATTATATTGAAAGTCTGGAGTCCGGTAGAGTCCCGGTGAATTCATCCCGCTTGATTGGAGCCGGAAATGTGTTCTACGCGCTTGGGCATCTCAGTCGGGCCTGTGCGGTGTTCGATCTGTTCACAAAAGGTGCTCCCAATATGACGGGAGCATGGCTGATTTCAGGAATATCCCGTTCTCAATTGGGTGTTGAAACGGAAAATGCCATCTATATGCTGGAGCGTGCCTGCAGAGAGAACCCTGATATGCCACTTGCCTGGTTGTTCTTGAGCAATAACTACCATCTGATTGGCGACACCGATAAATCACTGCGTGCCTACGAGAATGCCGCCGCGCTTGATGCCGAGATGACGAGTAAATTTGGACGCCCCGGCGAAAAAAAGAATGAGTAATATGTCCAGCTCGGCTCTCAGAACAACGTTGGAGAATGTCTATGGGGTTCTCTTCAGAGAGTGGGGGGCGCAGGGGTGGTGGCCGGGAGAGGGACCTTTTGAAATGATGATCGGGGCAATCTTGACCCAGAACACCGCTTGGGCAAATGTTGAAAAAGCGATTACGGGGTTGAGGCGGGCGAAGTTGCTTACCGTGGCAGGGATTCACGGTGTCAGTCATTCCCTGCTGGTCGAACTGATAAGACCGGTCGGATATTTTAATCTCAAGGCGCGGAGACTTCGCAATTTGACGGACTATATCTATCAGCGGCATGAAGGCTCTCTTAAAGAAATGTTCAGCTTGGAGACAGACGTTCTGCGCCGTGAACTGCTATCCGTGAACGGCATTGGTCCGGAGACGGCTGACAGCATTCTTTTGTATGCCGGAGAACGTCCGGTTTTTGTTGTTGATGCTTATACCCGTCGTGTTTTGAGTAGACATAATTGGATAGCAGGTGTGGAAACATACGAACAGGTGGCACGGCTTTTTGTTGCAACCCTGCCGGAAGATGCTCAACTTTACAATGAATTTCACGCGCTTATTGTGCGACTTTGCAAGGAGCATTGTGGAAAGAACGCGAAATGTGATGGATGTCCTTTGGAGGGGTATTAAAAGATGTTGAAAAGATACGTCGCGCTTATTGTCAGTCTCTGCTGTGTGAGTTTTGAGGGATGCCGTTCTCCGTCAATGAGCAAGGAGCGGGTGTTGCCGCCGCATCACATTGCGGGCATGGTCGAAACAGTTAATCAGGAATGCGGCTATCTTATATTGCGATGCAGTGTTGTGCCGCCCGTCGGGGTTGAGGCCGAGGTTTACCGCAACCGTAAAAAGGTTGCACGAGTCAGATTTTCATCGGTGCGTAATTACCCCTGCGTGAGCGCAGACATACTGAGCGGTCAGCCGGCAAGGAATGATCTGCTGGTGTATTGAGCCGCCGACCCCTATCTATTGCGATTGATGAGAGCGTCGCTATTAGGGTTGATCTCAATCGGAGAGGTGCTGATCGTTGCGGAGACGTTCCCTTTCTGATTGTTACCCACCTT
This sequence comes from uncultured Verrucomicrobiota bacterium, assembly GCA_964440175.1. Classification (GTDB taxonomy): domain Bacteria; phylum Verrucomicrobiota; class Kiritimatiellia; order CAYTQP01; family CAYTQP01; genus CAYTQP01. The sequence continues at coordinate 2,756 of CAYTQP010000064.1, read as the reverse complement.
CAGCTTCGATATCGCCGGGTCTTCTGTGAGTTGCGAAACAAACATAATAAACTTTGGATCACTGCGCAGATGCTTGAACTCTTCCCCCTGCACCCAGGTTTTTACAAACGATTTTCCGAACTTGCGCTCGGCGTAGGTCAGCGTTTGCACAACCTTTTCTACAAGATCCTGTTTGGAGTAGCAAAGTGCCAGATTGTAGTAGGCGAGTGAGTTCTGGGTGTTGCTTTGAACTATTTTGTTGAGATATTTGATGGCGCGTCCGTACTCCCCCGTGTCGTAATAGGCGATTGCCAGACGGCTGCGTATCTCGTCGTCTCCCGGTTTGTTGTTGAGAATAGACTGATAGTGCCGGATTGCCTGTTCGTGCATTTGCATTTCCGTGTAGCCGGCAGCCGCCAACCTGTGAGCTTTCTCTGATGTCGGTGCCATTTCAATCGCCCACTTGGCAACAATCACCGATTTTTCGTATTGTCCGAGCTTGGCAAACGCCTCTGCCACATGCAGGCGAGCATCCAGATTTCCGGGATCGCTTGACAATACTTTTATGAATGTCTCGATTGCTGCTTTATACTGATTCTCTCCCATTTGAGCTTTAGCAATCAGCATATTTATCTCTGACGACCTGATCAGTGTCTCCTTCGATTTCTGGATGCGCTCAAGGGCATTCGCCGTGAGTCCTTTATCGAGCAGGTTGAGTATGTTTGCCTGTATCTGGGAACTTCTTTCAACGCGGTTGATAAATTCCTGAAAATCGATATCAGCAACACTGGCGGGGACATTGGGAGCACGTGCGTTTTCAACAGGGACATTGCGCTTGAAGATTTTTGCGAGCGGTGAAATTCCGTCTGCCGGACCTTTGTACTTGAATATGCCGTGCATGGCGATCATTCCCACATAAATGACATAGCCAGCCAGCAACATTAGCGCCATCACTATCAAAGCGCGGCGTTTTTTCTGTTTTTTAAGTGCTTTGCGTTCGCTGTGGCTTTTATGTCTTGACTTATTTGCGGGAGTACTCTTAACGCTGATCTTGGAGCTTGGCGAACTCTCTTTACTCTGCGGCGAAGATTTATGCCGCCTTTTTCGCCACGGAGAACTCCGCTTCTCTTTTCCCGCACTGTATATATCGCCTGATTGAACCATATTCACCCTCTTGTTCTAAATCTATATCGCCACATTAGTAAGCGGTTTCAACACCTTTAACTCCAGGTGTATTTTTAATAATTGAAAGAATATGCGCCTCAACATCAGGTGTTGGCTCTTGCCCGTACACTGTTGCGAAACCATATTCCACTTTCACGCGCACCATGGAATACTGAGTAACAGCATCCGCATCCAGACGTTGCTGAACACGTGCGGCAATCGTCTTGTCCTCATTGCCGATATTACTAACGGAGCTGGATTCCAAAGAATTGCATCCAGAAACAACAACAGCAATTGCAAACAATACGAATGTTAACGACATAATTCTGCTCATACCCAGTCCTTCCTATTCCTATTATTTCGTCGCAATAATATGATAAAAACAGTGTGGTAGTCAATTCTCTTTTTGAGCTGATTCGATCAGCCAAAACATTGACGGAATGGCCGGGATGAGCATGTCAAAGGTCTTGTCCCGTGCTGAAGTCTGGACCATCTTATCCCTATACTGTTTTTGAGAGAGGGTGGAGTCATGTGCTTCTTTCGAAAACACTTGTTTTAAAATGCTTCACAATAGTGGACCATTTGAAGTTTGCGAGCACGTAGTTCCGTCCGGCGTTTCCCATCGCCAGCGATTGTTCGGAGTTGTCGAGAAACCAGTTTACAGCTGATGCGAATTCGCTGAAGTTGGTGAACCAGAGTGCGCCATTTGATTTTACGGCGTGTTCTTTCGTTACCGCACATCCGCCGTGAACCAACGCGGGTGTACGGCAGTTCCATGCCTCCATAAGAACGATTGAAAAACTCTCGTTCAGCGAGGGTTGGCAGAATATCGAGGCGGCGGCGAACGAGTCGCGTTTGTCCTGCTCTGAAACATAGCCTAAATCTATGATTCCCGAGGTGTTATGTGGCAATTTTACCGTTCCGGGTCCTATCAGTACCAGTTTCAGGTTGTTTTTGACCGTTCTCTTGTATTTTTTGAAGAAATCGACCAAAAGCGGGGTGTTTTTGGACTCATTTTTGCGCCCTGCATAGAGAATGAACGGCTCTTTGATGGCGTATTTTTTCCTGAAACGATCGGCGTTGCACTCGAATCCAGTTGTGATTCCCTCCCCAATAAGGCGGTCCTTGTTGTGGTCATAGTCATAAATTCTGTGGGCCAGCGTCATTTCAGACTCGGTATGAAAGACAATACGGGAGACAGTTTGGAACATCTTATTAAAAATGGACATCCGCGCATAACCTTCATCGTGCAGGCAGGGGATCAGGATGGATTTGGCACCGCAAACCTGAATCCCGTGAAAAGTGGTTCCAAACAGATATGGTATGAAGCATATCCAGTCGAAACGATCCTTTTGTTCGTCCAGCGTCTTCAAAAGTGCGCGACTGTTGATGTTCAGTGCCAGAAAGGTCTTCTCTTCCTCTTCGGAGAGTTTTTCGCCGGCAATCAGGCGGCTGTTAAGTTCGGAAAATACGGAAACAGCGCATTTTTCGGCTGGGAAACGGTGAATTTTGATACTCTGCTCAAAGGATATGCCGGATTTATAGGCGTTTATGTTCCAATCGTGCTGGAGATCGATAAGCGATGTTGTGAAGACCTCGACATCAATACCGGA
>CAYTQP010000063.1:0-14224 GCA_964440175.1 uncultured Verrucomicrobiota bacterium | reverse complement strand
AGATTCACCTTTCAATTCGCTGGAAGTGGAGGGGTCGCGTACTTCGGCGGGTTTGAGTCCGAGGATTTGGCATGCGGCGTAGAACGAGAGGAATGTGCGACTGGATGGCTGTGAGAAATAGAGCATCGCCCGTTTATCGGGGAGGAGGTTTTGAAGGAAGAGGGAGCCTTTGCGGGTTTTTGCGATTTTGCGTATGCGGGTTGCCAGTTCACAGAGGCGATCAAGTGTGGCTCGGTCAAACTGTTGGGCGTTGAGAATGTGATAAGGCTTGTTGTTTCGAAAGAAAAACGGACCTCTCTCAACAGGTGAAAGGGCTTTAAAATCATCCCATTCAACGCCTTTGAGGCTTGCTTCTTCTTTCATAGTGATTCCTTGATTTATCTTCTCGTTAAAGCCTGAGTCTTTGCTGGTCGTTTTCCAGTGCCTTTGGCGGGTTGAGGATGGTTAGACCGATTATTGCACGCTTCAGTGTTTTGCTGTTGCGCAGGTTGAAATCTATTCGCGGGAGTGTTCGAATTGATTTTGATGACTGGTAGACTCCAGCTGACGGAAGATGGATAGACGGAAGATGGAAGCTCTTTGGTGTGAATCGTTTTTTCGAGGACTGCAGGTGAGAGTAATCCGGTGGCGGCGCAAGTTTAGGCGCGGCGGGTTTTTTAAGGACTTTTTTCGTTATAGATAGTTTAGAATTATATGATGAAGATTGTTGGTCGTCGGACATTGTCGGGTTCTTTGGGATAACCGGCGGTTGGACAGGATCTTGCTGTTCAGCGAGTGATTGCAGAAACGACTGGAGGGTGAAGGGCTTGCTCGCTGTTGCGGGTTGCGCTCTCTTCTGCTGAACCTTGTCAATGGGTTTTGTTTTCCCTTGAAACGGATTTGCGGCAACCCTTTTGGCGTTTGCCTTTTTTACGGCTCCGATCACTTGAGCAATGGCACCGAAAATGATAACCACGAACCATATCAAACCTTCGGCATCGCCAGTCGCTATGAATAATAAGTTCATTTAAACTCCCGCCCCTTCTGCCGATGTCGCCATCGGCAAAAGGGGGTTGGTTAAGATGTTATTTATTTTCTGCTTCTTGTTCGTCACCGGCAATGGATTCACGCATTGAGGTGTCGGCCATGATGTTCTGCATACGGTAGTAGTCCATTACGCCGAGTTTCCCTTCGCGGAATGCTTGTGCGATGGCCTTGGGCACTTCGGCCTGGGCATGAATTACGTTCGCCTGCATCTCCTGCACCCGCGCTTTCATCTCTTGTTCGAGCGCGACAGCCATGGCGCGACGACCTTCAGCTTCGGCCTGACGCAACTGCTTGTCGGCCTCGGCGCGCTCGGTTTCGAGCTGAGCACCCACATTGGCGACATCGGCAACACCGGCAACGCTTATATCTGCGATATCGATCGATACGATCTCAAATCCGGTTTGCGAATCCAGTCCGCTATCGAGTACGCGCCGACTGATTTGGTCCGGGTTCTCGAGCACAGCCTTATAGGTTAATGAAGAGCCTATGGCACTGACAATACCCTGTCCGACACGCGCTATAATTGTCGATTCCCCGGCACCGCCGACGAGGCGGTCGATGTTGGCGCGGACAGTTACGCGTGCCCTGACTAGCAGGCGGATACCGTCTTTGGCCACGGCATCCAGCCAGCCTGTGGCACTTTCTTCGGGAACGGGGCAGTTGATGACCTTTGGTGTCACACTTGTTTGAACGGCTTCGAGGACATCACGTCCGGCGAGATCGATTGCCACCGCACGCTGAAAGTTCATCGTGATGTTCGCCTTGTCGGCGGCGATCAGACCCTGAACAACTCTTATCACGTTTCCGCCGGCCAGATAGTGTGTCTCAAGATCATCAGTGCTGACCTGAATGCCAGCCTTTACCAGACGAATGCGGGCATCAACGATCAATGAAGGCGGGACACGGCGAAGTTTCATCCCGAGCAGGCTCCAGAGCTGAACGTGAGCTTTCGACATGTTCGCTCTTATCCATATCTTAAGAAAATAAAAGAATATAAAAATGGGGATTAGTAATACAACAGCCAAAACAATCAATGCAATTCCCATAACCTGCTCCTCTCTAGTTGTTCAATACAAAAAATACAAAATTTCAGAATTCCCCTCAAAGTAACAGACCATAAACGCGAATTGCAAACCCAAAAGTTCCACAAATTTATCTTAAAATAAGTCTCTTCCCTGTCTGCTACGTTATCTCTCTGCTGTCAAGCAGAACGCATTTTGCCCTTCGCCGTGTTATGCCACCTTTCAGGATGGCTCCCAAACCGTAGAGTGTGACGAGCAATTTAAAGGTTCCCCCTATAAACGGTAGTAAGCTGATGATGTATATTGCCGCCAGACCAACCAGCATAATGAGAGAGATGTCTTTAAAGTTTCGGGGCAACCTGGAGCGCAGAATGAACTGACCGAAGAGCAATGCCAGCGGATATTTAGCCAAGTATAGAAGTATTCCGAATGAGGTCAGCAGTATCAATGAGAGCGGGGCACCAATCACACTGAAGAAGATGAGGGTGGCGAATATGGGGATCGTTATGAATGCGGTCATTCCTATGAGCATGCATATCCATGAATATCTGCGAAGTGCCAGAACGGATTCGCCGATGGTCGACGGAAAGAGCGCGAGGAACGGAATTCCAACCAGTACGGCGGCGATAAACCACAGAATCTGGGCGAGGAGGAGTTTTATGGGGTTGGATTTTGACTGGGCGGAGATTGCGATGGTGGATTTTCGAATCAGCTCGCCGTCAATCGCAATCTCACTTTGAAGATGCAACTCTTTTGGCGAGGTGTACGTGAGGTCTCCGCTGATGTGTGTGTTTGGTGAGATAACGATGTCGCTACCTATGAGTCGAACGTCACCGCCGAATTTGCCGTTAATAGTGACGCGGTTGCCAGCTATATGGGTGTTCCCTGAGCATTCTCCTTCGAAAATGACATCGTTGCCGAAGAGAATCATATCTCCGTCGCAATGTGTCGCGGAGCATTTCACTGTTTCACCGACCACCGAAAGCCCCTGCTGTGTTCCGCCTATCTGTACTATTTTCCCCGCGAGACGCACCTGGTCATTCGCCTTTCCGGTGAATGAGACGTTGTTGCCAAACGCCCAAAGGTCGTTGCTGAAGTCTCCTCCCAGTTTGACAGTTTCGGCAGCGATAAATATGTCGCTGTTGACGATGCCGTTCACAAGCGATGTTTCGGCGTAAATCCAATATTCACCCGCGAGCGATTGATCGTCGTTGAGAATAAAGTTGTTGGTCGCGCAGAATTCAACGGCTTGAGCGGTTAACGCGGTTATGACGTTGAAAATCAGGATGAAAATATGGTGGTACTTGATGATCTTCACGCAGGCTTTGATGCCTCTTCTGGCAGTTCGCGTACAAGTACGCGATTCCCGCTGACATCGACAACCTTGATGCGTGCCCCGGATTTTATCCAGGTACCGTTGGCGACGACATCGATGCGCTTGTCATTGATGCGTCCAATTCCTGATGGGCGTAAGTTGTTGATGGCAACCCCTTCACTACCGGTCAGCTCGCGGTTCTCTTTGTTGTCGGCCTTGTAGGCAGCGGTGCTACTTAGCGACAATCTCCTGCCCATTGCTGTTTCAGGGAAAAAACGTACCCAGAAGAAGAGTCCGGCAACCACCGTCGCCAAAATGATCAGAGTGCTGATCATGGCTCCCTGTGTGCCAAAGGCATCAACGTTGAATCCTATTATTATGGCCGCCAGAAGAGCCAGCCCTCCGAGTACTCCGAGAATTCCTCCCGGTACATACAGTTCCGCGCCCAGTAGCACAAATCCAAGAATCAAACAGGTTATATATGCTTCAAGCATGGTTAATCTCCTCCACAAATACATGGTTGCCGTTAATTCTGACAACTTTTACACTTTTGTTGTTATCAATGTAGCCGCCGTCAGTTATGACATCCAGTCTGATGTCCCCCAAAATAGCGGTGCCGCTGGGACGCAGAGACGAGGTGGTTCTTCCTGTCTGCCCGATATATTGATCCAAGCTGGCGGCAGAGTTGTAACCGTGCTCTTTGTCGATTGTCCCGGCGAGCGACAGATGCTTGAATATAGATGTTTTTGGCAGGAACTTAGTTAGAGCTATGCCACCCAGTGCCGTTCCTATGATGGTGATGGACATATTGCGTATCGGTAGTTCAAGCTTTGGTAGCGATGGTATGAGAGGTTCGCTCGGATAGTGCTTAACCATGGCCATGAATATGCCGACCATCATAAGCACCATTCCCAGTATGCCCGTTAACCCGAATCCGGGTATTATTAATATTTCGACCATCAGCAACGCAATTCCCAGGGCGAAGATTAGAACATCTCCCATCCCCGTTAGACCGGCGATATGATGCCCCCAGAAAAAAACGGCGAGGCACAGTCCTCCCAGCAATCCGGGCAGACCCAGTCCCGGAGTCTTTATCTCGATGTAGATGCCCAGCAGTCCGAGCATTAGCAGGAGCGGGGCTATGGGGGGGATGAGTCGTCCAAGTTTCTCCATAAACGCGATTTCCGTCGTGACAACCTCTGCGTTTTCAAGCCCGAGCCTGGAGAGAAGGTCTTCCAGATTATCGACGGTTCCCGCTGAGAGCAACGGCTTCTGTTCTTCGCCATATTGTTTTTCGGCCTCGATATTGGTCAGTGTCAGCAGTTGACCTTCGGGGCAGATAATCTCCTCGCCGATTTTCAGCTCATACGCAGGACGTACCATCGCCTCGGCAACTTCCGAGTTGTGTCCGTTGCGTTGCGCGGTGGTGCGTGCCAGCCCGGCTACATAGGTCTCCATCTTTTCGTTCATGCGGTCTGAGGTGTTTGCCGCTCCGCCCATAGGGCTGCCCTGATAGGGCATGGCATCTCCAATCTTACTGCCGGGCGACATGTAGATGTGGTCGCCGGCCATAGCGATAAGCGCACCGGCGGAGATAGCACTGCTCTCTACAAACGCATACGTCGGGACATCTATATCGAAGATCATATGGATAATCTCTTCCGCCGCGAAGACTGAGCCTCCGGGGGTGTCCATTGTGAAGATTATCGCGTTTGCTTCCGCCGCTTTCGCGTCGCCTATCTGGCGATGTAAAACATAGACCAATGCTGGCTCGATCATCTCGTGGATTGGAATTATGTAGACAAGGGAGGTGCGGTTGGTCTTTTCAGCCATCCCTGAGAAAGGGATCATTGTGAAAAGCCCTGCCAAGATAAAATATTTAATAAGTTTCATAAACGCATTCCGAAATAGTATTCAACTGACAGGAATGATATGACACAGCAGAAAAGTTGTCAACTTCCTATTGTCTGGATTATCGTTGCGAAACGAGCGGTGTCTCTGTATCTAAAAAGCGGACTGCATCTCAATCCCGTCTCGTTTCCCACTGTTATTCTGCGGGAGGAGGATTTTCAAGAAGCTTTTGGATGGCATAGTAGGCTGGTTTTGCCCTGTACTGGCGGTCGAAAATGCAACCCTCGCGCCTTTGCTTTTGTCTCCATGCATCGCGATCGCTGAGATTCCATGTGTTCCATGTGACGACCCCGTTGTCGCGTCGCTCCAGAAGTGCTTTCAGAATGGCGACGAAAGTGTCCGCCTGGGCATTGAGGTCTCTATTTTTGTCGAGCCAGACATTTTGCTCGGTGATATGAAAGGAGAGGTTGTTCGTGTGCGCCCAATCAATCAGGTCGCACAGGCGGTCCATGTTCTCATCTTTTTTCTCCCAGCCTGTGCTGATATGCGCCTGCCAGCCAATGCCGTCCACGCGTAATCCCTGCTCACGGAGGTAGGGGACGAGTGCTTTAACTTTGTCCCACATCGGCTTTTGCATGCCGCCGTTTTGATTAATGATGAGTTTGATGCCAGGCGCGTTTTGCGTAGCGATTTTAAAGACCATTTTAATGTAGAGGGGAGGTTTCAGAGGATGTTCATTGTCATAGCCGATCTTCCTCCATGGACACTGCCATGAACCCTTTCCCGGGCCGTGCCATTCACCATTGCTTAAAACCGTTTCGTTGACTACGTCTATCCACTTGACGTGCTTGTATTTGTCATAACGTTTATAAATGGCGGTTGTGTATTCAATCAGGTTCTGTTCCAGCTCTTCGGGTGTTCGCGCCGGGTCTTTTGCCCAACTTGAACACTGCGGGCTGATTGGGGAGTGGAGGCGTAGAACCTGTTCCTGTTCGGCGCACTTTTTGATCCACGCATCGGAGAGTTCCCAGTTCCAGATGCCGGGTCGCGGATGAATGGTGCTCTGCTTGAAGTCGTTTTCTGGTGTTGCGTAACTGAATTCCCGATCCATGATCACACCCGATCCCGTCGCACGTTTTCGCCAGCCGGTTGTGCCGCCGACATACACGTTGCCGTCGGGGAACTTTTCCGCGACAATTTTGCGTATGCGGCGTCCTTTTGGTACGGGGGGAGACGATTGGAGGAGGGTTACGACCGACTTATTGCTCATTTCGATGGCGTAGTCGAGCGGAGTTTTACCGTTGTTGGTGCTGATGTTTTTGTCTGCACCTTTTGCCAGTAGCAGAGCGGTCATTTCAGTGCTTCCCGAAGATGCGGCTTCGTGCAACGGAGTGCCACCCGGTTTGCTGTGCATATTTATGTCCGCGTTTTGTGAAATCAGGTAGACCGCCATTTCGACCCGATTCTTTTCGGCGGCGAAGTGTAGAGGTGTCCAGACTTGACTGTTTTTGGCGTTCACATCCGCGCCTGACAAAAGTTGAACACGTAAACCGTCGGCATCGCCATTGGCTATAGAGTTCAATATGTTTTTAGAAAGAGACGGGTTGGCGGGGGTTTGAGTCGCCGTACTCCCAATGGCGAGAGTGCCCGCTACGGCGAGTATGAGTGCGAGTAAAATATGTTTCATATCTCTTATTTGCCGTCGTGTTTCTCTTTTATAAGTTTATCATATATGGCGATATATTGCTCGGCGGTTTTGCCGAGATTGAATTTTCTCTTTGAGGCACTCATAATGCGCTGCATGTGTTTGATCCTGATATCTATTGGTAGTTCATAGAATTTTATGGCTTCCATAATGCCAAACTCCAGACCAGCCTTGTCGGCGATATTGAAAAGGAAGCCGTTGCCCTGCGCATTATCGACATCTAATTGGGTGATTGTATCCTTCAGTCCGCCTGTCGCACGCACGACTGGCAGTGTACCGAAGCGTAACACCTCCATCTGTGGCAGTCCGCAGGGTTCGTAGCGGGATGGCATGAGGATGAAGTCGGCGGCGGCCTTTCCGAGATTGCTGAGTTCTTCGTTGAAATTCACAAAGCGAAGATTGCTAAATCTGGTTTGCAGTTTTTTGAGTTTCTCTTCCAGCGCGGAATCTCCGTTCGCGACGACGGCAATCTGCATCTTATACCTGGAGAAATAGTAATCGATGTTCTCTATCAGGATATCCGGACCTTTCTGGAGGTATAGGCGATTCGGCCAGAAGAAGAGGGGGGTATCAGGCACTTCGGGAAGTTTAAGTTTCCGTTGGAAGTTGGCTTTATTTTTAGCCTTTTTCTCTTTCATGTTATGTTTATTGAAATTGATAATTCCCGTCATGCACTTTGGGTTGACAGTGTCGTTGGGGGCGTTAAGAATTCCGCTGGCCCGCCCGCTCTCATATTTTTCCCTGATAACGTTACGCAACGGTTCACTGACAATGTCGGGGAAGACATCGTTATAAAGCTCTTCAAGGAACGATTTACTCACCGTGTTGAAGTGATCTGAGGCGAGAACGGCACTGGCAGTGAAATCGACTTTTCGGGCAGCGAAGTATTCGCCCCAGTGCTCCTTGATGTTTTCGGTGTATTCGTCGAGATAGAGATAGTCTACAAAGTCTCTCGGTCGGATGCCGCTCAGTTCTATATACATCAGTGTCTCTGTTTGAGTGAAGATGTTGTGAAGAGTGAAAAGAGATTTGATCCCCTTTGCCTTGGCCGCAGCGGGAATCAGGCCGGTCATCCAGTCGTTGCAGTGAACGACATCGGGCTGAATGAAGTCCAGGAGTGAGTTTATGATATATCGCTGGAAGACCAATGCACGCCGGATCGGAGTGTGAATGGACTGTTCATCGTATGGTGCGTCTATATAGGAGAAAGCGCTGTCGTTGACCAGATGTATGCCTCGACCACTTAGTACCACCGCCAGTCGGGCGATTTGCTGATCGGTGATTGCCGCCATATGCTTTATTCTGCTGTCGTATTTTGGCAGAACGATATGTAAGTCATATTCACTGTTCTGGTTTAAATTTTGTATGAGACTGGCGGATATGTCGCCCAGCCCGCCACCTTTTGCAGAGACGATATTGGTGGCGTTCCCCATACCTTCGGGAAGCTCGGTGACCTCCGGTGTACAGATAAGAATTTTCGGCTTTTTAGACTTTCCAATGATGCGTTTGTATTCAGTCGATATCTCCAGATTTATCGCTTTTTTCACTGTGGAACTAACTTCTTTAATCATTTTGAATCTCTCCAATCAATCTATCAACCTGACACTTTGATTTGTCCGCTGCGTTCCTGACGGTCTTGAAAAAGAGGTTGAGCTTTCTACTCCCTTTCTCATCTGCCGCCGAGGCGATCAGGTTGACCATCTCCAGCAAATCAAAAAATCTCTCAAAAGCTTCGAGGTTGTACCATTGAATGTTGTCATACTCGTTTATGCCGAGGCATTCAAAACACGCATCCGAAACCATGAGTGTTTTGAGTACCTCTGAGTTGGATTGGACGCTTTCTTCGCTCACGTTTTGCCAGAGGTTCTGGAACACGAGCGTCGCCTTTAACATCGCAATGGTTTCCACGATGTTTTCCGTAAATCCGACTGACTCCAGAACGGCTCCCACCCTGTCGCTGAAAAAGAGTTCGTTCAACCAGTTCGCGCTGACTTTTTCATAGCCGTCGCCGGACTCAATCACGCCCAGATGCCGAAGTAGTATCCAGATGACGGTAAAGAGCCTGTCCTCTTTTGAGTATTTCGAGAATTTATGCGTGAAGAACAGCGCGAAATCCGCTAGAATAGATTCGAGAACATCATCAATTGCGGTGTCCTTGTCCATCCATTTGTTCAGTGTGCGCAGGAACTCCTCGATCCTGACTGCCATCTCGTTTTTGAAGCGGTTGAATGTCTCAATGTTTAATGTGTCCGTCAGTAGGGCGACAGCGTCTGGATGCATATATTCCGCAAACGCCTCCAGCAACGGCATCAGCGCAATACGTTGCAATGACTGCGCGACATCCTCTGTTCCTCCGCCCTGCAGATATTCCGCGAGCTTCCGGTAGTGTCCATCGGCACTGTCGGTCACTTCATGAACATCTAGATAAACGGCGTATTTAAAGGCATCTAGATGCTGATATAATCCGTGCTCGTGTATCTCCGCAGAATTGCGAACGAACTGGAGCCCGGATATTATGTCCCTGAAAATGACGTAGCGGTTGGGATCGTTACTTAACCTCCACGCATCCGCCAGATTTCTTCTTGTCCAAACGGTCTCCTCGTTCTGTCGCGTTGGAACGCTTGCCATGCGTATCCTGCCGGATGTGCGTTCGTATTTGTTGTTGTAGACTACCAGTGAGTGCGCGTTCTCGAACTCATTGGTGTAGGCGAACACATTCTCATTTACCTCTCCGTTTTCGGTGTCAAAGTCGAACAACGCAAAATTCTCAACATCCGAAAAGAGCGGACGTTTGTTCAGCAACGGGAATATCTCGCGGTTGTGCCGATCGATAAGTGCGTTATCCTCCTTCTCATCCCATTTTGCGCGGCTGTACTCCATCCCGTATCTCTCAGAGAAGCCCTCAACCTGACCATGGGCCAGCATGGGAAGTCCGGGCATGGTTGACATTAAAATGCAAATACCGAAATACTTGTCATCTTTTCCGAACTGGGCAATCGCCGTGTCTTCATCGGGATTGCTCATAAAGTTGACGAAGCGTTTTAAAATTTGTGGATTAAACTCCAGAACATTGAAAATGGATTGTCTGTATTTAGCATTTTCCTCGGCGGCGAGCATCTTCATAAATGCGCTGTTGTAGACGCGGTGCATGCCGAGCGTACGCAGGAAAAAGCCCTCCATCATCCAGAACGCCTCTGCCAGCAGGAGAGTGTCGGGTGCTTCCACCTGTATGCGATCGACAATCTCCCGCCAGAACTCGACAGGTATTCTCTTCTCAAACTCGGCGCGGGAGAGTCCGTGTTCGGAGCGGGTCGCAATGTCGCCACCCGAACCGGGTTCAGGGAACCAGAGACGTTGAATATGTTTCTTTGCCAGGGTCATTGCCGCATCGAAACGAATTACAGGGAACTTTCTGGCTATTTCGACAATTTGATCGCTGACGGCCTTGCGCACTTCGGGTAATAAATAGTTGAGCTGGGCGGTGTCGTTCCACGGTGTGCTGGTGCCGTCGTTTCCGTGGTAGATATAGCGTGTCTGCCCGTTTGCGGAGTTGATATGCTTGAAGACAACCGCCGCATCGGTTCTATCGTAGTAGTGGTCTTCCAGATAAACCTGAATCTCTTCTTTTTGCGAAAGATTCTCGCCCGTGAATGAGTAGGCGGGGAAGGGGGGGGAGTCGAGCTGTATGAACCATTCGGGATGTTCTACAATCCATTTCGAGTCGATTCCGGTGTGGTTCGGCACCATGTCGCAACCAATGCGAATACCGAAAGCGGCGGCCTTTCTTTTCAAGCCCTCCAGAGCGTCGTCGCCGCCCATGTCCCGGGCGACGGAATAGTCGTCCAGCGAGTATGCCGACGCAATAGCGTCACCGTCTCCTGCAATCTCTTTTATGCGTTTGGATGCAGCACTCCGCTGCCAGACACCTATCAGCCATATCCCGGTTATTCCCCGGCTGGATTGCAACCGCAACTCCTCGTCAGGAATCTGATCCAGACGTGTGACCTCGCACTTGTATTTTCGAGCAAGCTGATCCATCCACACATATGTGCTTTTGGCCAGTAGCACGAGGCGGGGCATCCACTCCTTATCCGCAGTGAAATTTTCATACTCCTCATCGCTGAACTGAAGAAGGTGCGCGGGACCGGGACCCGTTAATCCCGATTTTGACTCCTCTTTGAGGAGATCCAGTGCCTGTAGAATGGCAAGTAAATCATCGTCAAAAAATTCGCGCCATTTGGTTGCTATGAACTTCAGTTGATCAAGGATGGAGTCGGGAAACTTTTCCGAAGGCTCCAGCAAAAAGCTTATCAGGTCGAGTCCGCCGTCCTGCGGAGCGGGCTGATCCCTGAAAAATTCCCGTAGCAATTCCATCTGTTTTGGATAACTGTTGCCGGGCTTCAGTTCTTGCTCGTCAAACAGTTCGCAGTAATTACTGATGGCAGTATTTCTATTCAGCAGCCAGACAAGGAGTGTTTCGGCAAGAAAGTTGGAGTCCTTTGGTGACAGGAATTTGGTTTTGTAATTTTTCCGCAGAATGTCCAGTTCCTTTTCGCCGGATTTGTCGAGCAGAAAACCGTGCGCATCCTCAAAAATATTGGAAGTCGAATTCTGCGCGTACATGGAAACGATGTTGCCAATGACTCCTGACAGGATCATCACGGCGTTCAGCTCGCCGGCCTTCATCGTCAGTTTGGAGTTGTATGTTGTGTCGCGTGTTGAATTAACTTTTTCGACAAACGCACGTAGATCGATCTGTTTATCGAAAAAAAGCCTGCATTCCGAATCGATATGCCCCTCTTCCTCCAGGAGGTGGGTTGCAACACTCTCCAGAACAGGAATTCCATATCTATGCTTCATCTTATTCAAACCAATCTGTCTATTAATTTTTGTTTCAAACTACCATCTAATTTGCAGAGATGCAAGTTGTTGCGATAAGATCGTAAGAAAGGTTTCCCGTCACCTCGACTTCGATTCGCTCTCCCGGCACGATCTCCACGTCAGGGTTCTGATGCCTCAGCAGAACCCCACCGTCAACATCCGGTGATTGCCAGTTGGTGTGTCCCCGCCAGTTGATCTGATCGTCTTCATATCCGTCTGTCATCTCGAAATTATCCGCAACACAATCGATGGTGATAGTGATCCGTTTACCGTGATATTTTTTAAGGATGCCACTGGAGATCGGTATCTGCGCCTCCATCAGCAGGTTTTTGCGCCGTTCTTTCTCTTCTGGCGGTATATTATCCTCCATTCTGTATGCGGCGGTTTTGAGCTCGTGTGAATAGGTGAAAACTCCAACGTGCAGAAAACGCCCCTCCTTGACAAAATCGAGGAGTTCATTGAAATGGGCTTTGCTCTCTCCAGGGTAGCCGGTTATAAAAGTGGTTCGTATCACCGCGTGTGGAATTTTCACCTTGATCTTATCAAGAAGTTCGATGATATCAGCCCTTCGCATTTTGCGTCCCATAGATTTCAAAATATCATCAGAGATGTGCTGAAGGGGGAGGTCTATGTACGGGCAGAACGGTGCACCGGCGGCGAGTATATCCAATATATCATCGGTGAGGCGGGGTGGATAGGTGTACATCAGACGAAACCAGGCATTCGGGTAGTTTTTTGCGAGTTCCTCCATGAGCTCGGGTAATGCGTAGCGGTCGTACAGGTCTTTTCCGTAACTGGTTGTATCTTGGGCTATAATTTCAATCTCATTGGTACCGGTGGCAATCATATCGTTGACCTCGGCGACAATCTCTTCGATCGGACGACTGACCTGCGTTCCGCGAATTGCGGGAATTGTGCAGAATGAGCAGTGGTTGGAGCAACCCTCGGAAATCTTCAAATGAGCGGTGTGAATGAACCCGCTTTTGGCACGCGGCTGACTGCTAAACGGGGGAAACGCCACCGCCGGCATAGCGGGGTTCTTCGGGAAGAGACGTTCGCGACAGATGGCGACAATGCGCGGATAGTCTGAAAAGCCGATGCGCAGATTAACCCCCTCCAGAAAACATGCCTCTTCCGGCACATTAGCCGCACGCTCCACCATGCAACCCAGTGCCACGACGACCTTGAGACGCGATTTTTTTGTCATCTCGCGCATCTCCGTCAGCACCTCCCTTGTCTCCTCGCGTGCGTCACCAATGAAGCCGCAAGTGTTCACTAAACATATATCGGCATCGGCGGGGTTATGCGCAACCAGCCATCCATCACATATAAACATTCCCAAAATACGTTCAGAATCGACGGTGTTTTTGGCACAACCCAGATTGACAAGACTCACAATAGGGGGGACTTTATCCCTCTCTTTACTCATAATCGTTCCGTTTGTTTATCGCCAGCGGCTCCCGTTATACACGGTGTCATGGAGATGTCCCCTGCATTATTAAAATTTCTCATTGGTCTCCGAACTTTTCACCGCACCTTATACTTCCAGTGAATAGGAGTCAATTGCCAAGGGGGCTTTTTCGGGTCAACCCATTATCCTCACAGAACATTCCCCGTTTTTTAATGTCTAATTTAAACAACCCCTTTATTTTCTAGAAGAAATGCCTTTTATAAAATGGAAATAGCCTCCTTTAATGTCGCTCGTGAACATTACATCATTAACGACAGGAACCCGCGACGAACCGTACGCAAACAGCACTTAAAATTCGAGAACAGTTTGATGGATTTATGGGGATACTCTATCCCTGTTTTTCAAGACCACCTTGTAAGTTTCTTCACCAGACGTTGTTAAGATCATTGCTGAGCAAGTAGTCTCACGAATCGGAACGGATACATTGATCATTGTGTATCCAACGGATATACGAAAAGAGTACACCGAGAAAATACCCTGTCTTGCAACCATCCATGATGGAAGCACGGGTGAGCTTGCCACGGGTTATTAGGGATGTATGGTTGTCACCAGCGAGCCGCATGCCCCCGATTTTACAAGCCGTTAAGCGGGCAATCTCCACCTTGTCCTTAACACGAAAAAGAGCAAAAAACTCGAAATGGCACTTATGTGCAAAATGAAATATGCCGAAATCATCGTAAAAGAGACGCACAAGGAAGAGACAGTCTACAATTTGTTATGAAACAACAAGATGAGTCATTCTATAATTTTCGAGAGAGCCTTGCCTTCGTTTTGCAGGCAAAAAAGGATTAAAAAAAAGGGGCAGGGCGCAGATTGTGTCATTTGCGTAATTTTCAGGGATCCCAATTTTCTGAAACCACGAATTCACACAAATTTTCACGAATGAGTTGGGTTTAAAGAGTAGCGCAGGATGGTTGTTCCACTTTGAACCAGTTCCAAGCCTTGGATAAATG
>CAYTQP010000062.1:0-14326 GCA_964440175.1 uncultured Verrucomicrobiota bacterium | reverse complement strand
TTAGAAACTTGGGATAGATACACCTTGATTCATATCAGACCATTCGCGCTTTTCACTTCAATACACTTTATTACAGCTAATTCTATATTTCCCGTGAGCGAATGACTAATTCTTGCCCAGCCCGGTCAATCTCCGGCTTAACTTTAACCCATTGCCGATTTTAAGCCGAACGCTGAAACTTTGGGCGCGACACGTTTTATAAACCCATAAGCTCCGCTATTCCAGACTCCGGGTCTTTGCCGTCTTCGAGCAATTGCTGTCCGACAAGAATGCCATCGATTCCCGCCCGTTTCAGACGTTTAACATCGTCACAGGTCTTAATTCCGCTTTCACTGATCACCGTCGCGCCGTCGGGGGCGTTTTTTGTGAGGCGCAGGGTCGTGTCAAGAGAGACTTCAAACGTCTTGAGGTTGCGGTTGTTAATGCCGATCAGGCAGGCATTCAGTTTGCGGGCGAGAGCCATCTCGTCCGCGTTGTGAACCTCGAACAGTACCTCCATGTGTGCCTCTGCCGCCAGTTCCATCAAACGCGAAAGCATGGACTCTTCCAACGCGGAGGCGATCAGCAGGAATGCGGAAGCACCCAGTGATGCCGCGTGCCAGACCTGCCATTCATCCACAACAAACTCCTTATAAAGCAGGGGAAGGTCAACAGCCACCCTCACCTCGCGGAAAAAATGCTCTCCTCCCCCGAAGTAGCGTTCATCCACCAGCACAGAAACCGCCTGCGCGCCGGCACGTTTATATGCCGCCGCAATCTTCGCGGGCAGAAACGGCTCACGTATTATACCGGCGGACGGCGAGCATCTTTTGATCTCGGCGATAAGCCCTATGGGTGCGGCACGCAATGCACTGGCGAACGGAGGCGGTGCCGGACGTGCCAGTGCCTGTTCGCGCAGGGCATTCAGTGAAACGGATATTTTGCGCACCGCAACCTCACCGCGTTTATGCTCAAGAATTTCGCGTAGAATGCTCATTTCACTCGTCGCTTCCGCGTCTCTCTTGTTTAAGATACGCTTCGACAAACTCATTCAAATCACCGTCAAGAACGGCCTCAATGTTGCCTTTCTTGGTTTCTGTGCGGTGGTCGTTCACCATGGTGTACGGTTGCATCACATACGAGCGAATCTGACTACCCCAGGAGATTTCGCCTTTGCTCCCGTAGAACTGCTCCATCTGTTTACGCTTTTTATCCTGCTCATACTCGTAAACCCGTGCTATCAGAATTTTCATCGCTGTAGCCCGGTTTTTGTGTTGCGAGCGCTGATTCTGGCACTGTACGATGATATTTGTTGGTAGATGTGTTATCCGTACTGCGGAATCGGTCTTGTTGACATGCTGTCCGCCTGCCCCGCTGGCGCGGTATGTGTCCACCCGTAAATCCTTCTCATCAAGATCAAACTCCATATCCTCATCGACCTCAGCGACCACGTCCAGTGCCGCGAACGATGTGTGGCGGCGGCTGTTGGAGTCGAACGGGCTTATACGCACAAGCCGGTGCACACCGCGCTCACTTTTCAGATAGCCGTATGCAAAAGGCCCCTGTATATGGAGTGTTATACTCTTCAATCCTGCTTCATCACCGGGTTGTCTGTCGATCACCTGCATTGTGAACCCCTGGCGTTCCGCGTAGCGGGAATACATGCGGAACAAAATGTCGGCCCAATCGCAGGACTCTGTGCCGCCCGCACCCGCATGAATGCTGAGGTAGGCATTTTTGCTGTCGAATGGTCCAGAGAGAAGCGAGCGCAACTCCAGCCTGGCGACATCCTCCCTCAGTTTCATTAGCACGGTTTCTGCATCCCGAAGCATCTCGACGGCGGCATCCTTGTCATCCTCCAGCTCCACAAGCTCCAGTGTAACTCCAACATCATCAAGAGCCGCCTCCACCGCTCTGTACGGCTCCAATATTAACCGCAAAGCGTTGGCTGCATCAATATTTTTGTGGGCACGCTCTTGATCATTCCAAAACTCAGGGCTAGCTGCTTCCTTTTCGAGTTTCGTCAAGTCCTCATTCTTAACGTCAACATCCAGATACCCGCGCATCTCAGCAAGCTTGAGCTGGATTTCATCAAATCCCGACTTTATTTCGTCTTGTGTCATATCGACCCTGTTCATTGCAGTTCAAAAAGTTAAAGAGCGAGAAGTATACATTCCCGTCTGGAAAATGCAATTAATATCTCTAATCCACCTACAATTTGAGAAGTATTTTATTGTCTCAAAGAGCGCAATAGGATATATATGTCGCCATTTTTATGAGACATGATGATTTGGAGATTGGCGTTTATGAAGAAGAGAGCGGCATTATGCTTGTGCTTGCTGGGCGCGTGGATGTTGGGACCTGGAGCGGCTGAATCGAATGCAGAAAAACTGGAAAAAGATGCGGCGAATTCTCCTCTCCGCTTGGTCTGCGAGGGTTACAAGAATAACAACTGGGATCTATTCGTTATAGATGCCAGTGGCGGGAACATAAAGAACCTCACGCAGACACCAGATCTGCATGAGCTTTATCCAAAGGTTTCGCCTGATGGAACAAAGATTGCCTTTCTGATGGACATCGGCGAAGGGCGAGCCAAAATACGCAGCGTCTGGGTTATGGATATTGACGGGGAAAACCGCAAGAAAATATCGGATTACGCCCGCCAGCCATTCTGGTCGCCAGACAGCAAGGTGCTGGGCTATCTACCACAGGAGTATAAAAAGTTTGACGCACGGAGTTTGGCAAACAAAGGCATAAAATTCTACACTCTCGCTACTGGAGAGACCCGCGCTCATCCAAATTCTGACAAAATTTCTCATCTCTTCAATCCCGGATTCTCACCGGACGGAAAATGGATTATCACAACAGTTCACGCAGGCATGGGTCTAAATCACGGGAATTTACTGATTGCGGCGGACGGTGAGCAGATCATTGATTTGCATATAAAAGGATGTCGCCCTGACTTCAACCCCAACGGCCAATCTGTTGCCTGGGGTAAAACCGACCATGAGATTCATATCGCCCCTTTCATAGATTCGGACGACGCGCCCAGAGTGGGCGAAGATTTTTTTGTCATCAAGGATTCGGTAAACAAGATATATCACGTGGAATGGGCACCTGATGGCAAGACGCTCGCGCTCAGCCGTGGACCGACATCGAAAGGTGATCTTTCCAAACCGGGAACTGTCATTCATGCCGCAGAGGCTGTCGGAGTGTACGCGACCGGGTGGAATCTGATTGTGGTGAAAGTTCCCGAAGATGGTGGCATCCTGGATTTACAAAACCCAGCAGAAAATGGGAAGTGGGTGCAGATCACCGAAGATGGAGCCAGCTACAAAGAACCAGACTGGATCCCGCCAAAACACGAAGGATTGCAATGTCAAAGAAAAAAGTTGTTTTCAGCATATTCATTCTAGTGGCATACACC
The DNA here is from genome assembly GCA_964440175.1 of uncultured Verrucomicrobiota bacterium. Lineage (GTDB taxonomy): Bacteria > Verrucomicrobiota > Kiritimatiellia > CAYTQP01 > CAYTQP01 > CAYTQP01. The sequence continues at coordinate 10,920 of CAYTQP010000062.1, read as the reverse complement.
ACAGTTTGCCACACAACCACCGCTAAACTTAAAGACGAGCTGGCGGTCTATCCTCATCAACTGGTTTGCGAGGGGTACAAAGACAACAACTGGGACATCTTCATCATGGACGCGGATGGCTCGAACTTGAAAAACCTGACGGACACACCGAACACGCACGAGCTTTATCCACAGGTTTCGCCAGACGGCAAGCAGGTTGCGTTTGTTTCAGACACAGGCACAGGACGAACGACGGTTCGTAGCGTCTGGGTCATGGATATTGACGGGAAAAACCGCAAGAAAATATCGGATTACGCCCGCCAGCCGTTCTGGTCACCAGACAGCAAAGTGCTGGCTTATCTACCGCAGGAGTATAAGAAATTCAATGTCATTGATTTTTCAACGAAAGGGATGATGTTCCACAATTTGGAAACAGGAAAAACAAAGCCACACCCAAACGCTGCTAAACTCCACCATCTTTACAATCCAGGCTTCTCTCCTGACGGGAAGTGGATCACGGCAACGGTTCATGCTGGCATGGGGTTTAAGCACGCCGACCTGATTATTGAGGTCGACGGTGACAAGATTGTGGACACAAAGGTTCATGGTTGCCGTCCGTCTTTCAGTCCCGACGGAATGTTTTTGGCGTGGGGTGCCACCGATCATCTTATCGAAATCGCCCCAATTGACTGGTCGGGCGGAGAGCCTTCATTAAAAAAACCATCGTTTAAAATAATTGATAAAAAGAACAAGATATACCATTCAGAATGGGCCCCAAACGGGAAATGGCTCACAATCAGCCGTGGCCCCATGGGAAAGGGAGATGTTTCTAAACCGGGAACCCAGATGGCGGCTCGTGAAATTGTGGGGGTTTACGCAACGGGCTGGAATATTTTCACCGTCAAGATCGACGAGAGTGGCAGTGTTGACATGAACATTCTCCAACCCGATCACTGGGTGCAAATCACAACAAAAGGTTGCAGTTATAAAGAACCGGACTGGATTTCGTCCGAAAAATAAGGAATATGCAATGATAAAACAAACGAGTTTTAAAACAACTCCGGTCGCAATTCTGTTGTTTTGTACCCTTCTGGTCTCCTGCACGGAAAAACGAGTGGAGGAAAAAAGCGAAGATGCCACGAAGGCGACAATCAACGTGCGGACAAAATCAGGAGTGCCGATGATCTATCTTCCGGGTGGCACATTCACAATGGGTAGCGACAAGGGGAGCGCGGATGAAAAACCCGCTCACTCCGTGACGGTCTCCGCCTTTTTGATGGATCAGAACGAAGTGACCGGTGAGCTTTTTGCCAAGGCGGAGCTTTCGAATCCTGCGCACTGGCAGGAAACTCCGCAAATGCCGGTTGAACAGGTGCGCTGGCGTGACGCTCGCATATACTGTAACGAACGTTCTCTGATGGAGGGGTTGTCGCCCTGCTACGATGAAAGTAAACCGGGCATGCCTCTTAACATCAACGCCAACGGCTACCGTTTGCCGACTGAGGCGGAATGGGAATATGCCGCTCGCGCTGGCAAAACAGGACACCATGTGATCGATTCTGGAAAGCTGAAACAGTACGCAATTTACGAAGCAAACTCTCAGAAGCGCACTCATCCCGTCGGCACGAAAAAGCCAAACGCCTGGGGCTTTTACGATATGTTCGGGAATGTATCTGAGTGGTGTGAAGATCTCTACTCCGATAACTATTACTCCAAAAGCCCGGCAGCAGACCCAACCGGGCCGGTTCCGGAGAAAGGCGCCGGGAAACGGGTGATACGCGGCGGAAACTGGAAATCGAGCGAGGATATGTGTCGAGTCTCTTTCCGTACAGGACAGCTTACTGGCGATGCCGATGCCTGTTTCACAACCGACTATTGCGGTTTTCGCTGCGTGCGACGTGTTACACAGGAAGAACTCGCCACACTCCAGAAAAACTGATAGAGAAAGAACGGTTCCGATATGCTTTTTCACACATGGACCTTTGCTGTTTTCTTTCTAGTTGTCTTCACCTGCTATTTTGCGCTTCGCAAAACCCGCTGGTGGTTGCACTGTCTTTTTGTGGCATCGTATCTCTTCTATGGCTGGTGGAACCCCTATTATCTCCTGCTTATCCTTTACTCCACAACACTTGACTTCAATGTGGTCAGACTAATGGATCACTGCCCCCGCGAGGGCGGATTGCCGTTTAAATGGAAGCATTTGCTGGGTGCGGGCATTGGCACCCGCCGTCTTCAGTTGCTCTATGCCCTCTTTCTCATCGGCACGGTCGCCACAATAGGCGTGGCGATCTGGGGCGGCTATAATTTGCGACCGATTATGCTTTGGCTGACCATGATACTCTCGCTCATGATGCTGGGAACCGCTTTCTCCAGCCGCAAAATCTGGCTGATTGTAAGTATCATTAACAATCTCAGCTTGCTGGCGTTTTTTAAGTACGCCGGGTTTCTCACTGAAACCTTCAACGGTCTAATCATAAAAACAGGGCTCTCATTTGCGCTGCCGGATGCCGCAACGCTCATGCCGTTCGGCGCGGAATACATGCTCCCCGTCGGGATCTCATTCTTCATGTTCCAATCGATGAGTTACACGCTAGACTTCTATTTTGGCAATATCCACCGCGAGCGCAACTTTATACGCTTTGCCACATTCGTTTCATTCTTTCCGCAGCTCGTCGCTGGTCCGATCGAACGCGCCAGCCATCTGTTGCCACAGTTCAACCACCGTCCAAAAATCGAGTTTAAAGACTTCACCGAGGGCGCATCTCTTTTCCTTGTCGGGCTTTTTAAAAAGCTGGCAATGGCAAACTATCTCTCCGTCTACGTCGAACGGGTTTACGACAATCCCTCCAGTTTTGATGCACCTGCACTTTTCCTCGCCACCTTCGCCTTCGCATGGCAGATATATTTTGACTTCAGTGGCTACACGGATATGGCACGCGGTGTCGCCCGCATCTTCGGCTTTCGGCTGATGCTCAATTTCAACCACCCCTACCTCGCCGCCAGCCTGAGTGAATTCTGGGGACGCTGGCATATCAGCCTTTCGACCTGGTTTCGCGACTATGTCTACATCCCGCTTGGCGGCAACAGGAAGGGAACCATCTTCACCTATCGCAACCTCTTCATAACCTTTGTCATCTCAGGACTCTGGCACGGAGCAGCGTGGACGTTTATTGTCTGGGGCGCGCTCCACGGTGCTGGAACCATGATAACCAGCATGCTTGAAAAATCAAAAGTCTACCGCGAACGAGTACCGAAAATCTTAAAACAGATCATTATCTTTCTCTTCGCCTGCTTAACCTGGGTCTATTTCCGTGCCGACTCAATGGAAGTTGCGAACGTTATCCTGAAGCGCATGTTCACCACCACCTGGCATACCCCTTCGGGCTTTCCCCTGCTCATGGGCTTCCTGATCGCCGCCATCTGGGGCTACGAATACCTCAGCGAATCCCGATTCAAGGGAATTCTGCGGAACACCACAGTCCGCATACTCCTTGCCACCGCCATGGTTCTCTATCTTTTCCTGTTCTCTTCAAAAGGAGGAGAGTTTATTTACTTCCAATTCTAACCACAGCAAATCCATGACTAAAACAAAAAAGAAAAAACCTGAAATCGACGATCCTCGTCTCAATCTCTCCGGTCGGGTTCTGCTCGCGACTGCGCTCATAATTACCGCCTTTGTGTTGCTGATACCCGCCGTCTGGAAAAAAATTGAAACTTTTAACATCCCCGAAGACTATCGCATCCCCTATTTTCTGAGCAAAGACTACGGTCTTTACGAACGCCGACTAGAACGCATTGAACCCGGGCAAATCCCCATACTCGGCGACTCTGTCATCTGGGGCGAATATGTCCGTCGCGATGGGACGCTCTCGCACTTTCTGAATCAGGAGATTGCGGAAAGCAATCGATTCGTCAACGCAGGCGTAAATGGACTCTTCCCACTCGCACTCGAAGGACTTCTGCGCCACTACGGGAAACCAATCAGGAACCGTAAAGTCATTCTGCACTGCAACCCTCTCTGGATGACCACCCCCGAATCAGATCTCTCCAATCCCAAAGAACGAAAATTCAACCACGCCCGTCTCATCCCGCAATTCACTATGAAAATCCCCTGCTACCGAGCCATCTTCAATGACCGCGCCAGCATAGTAATCACACGTCAAAGCTCATTCTTCTCATGGGTGGGACATATCCAAAATACCTATTTCGACCAGAAAAATCTCTACGCCTGGACTCTCGCCGATAATGGAAAATACCCGCCCGGCTACCCCAACGCCCAAAAAAACCCTTTAGCTCAAATCACATTCAAGGTCCCCGAAGAACCAGATGACGATCCTGACCGTGGTCCTGGAAGCCCTCGTCACAAGCCATGGTCAACCACTGGCAACGGAACCCAGAATTTCGAGTGGGTTCCCCTCAGCAATTCTATCCAGTGGGGCGCATTCCGGCGAGCTTCCGAATATCTTCAGAAAAACGGTTGTGATATTCTTGTCGTTGTTGGTCCTTTCAACCGCCACATCATGGCATCCGAAAACCGCGCCCTATTCGACTCCGAGATGGATGGCATACAAGCATGGCTGAAGAAGCAAAATATCCCATTCATCGCCCCTGCCACTCTTGACAGCCGTCTCTATGGCGATTCCAGCCACCCGCTCACCGACGGCTATAAAGAACTCGCCAGCGAAATCGCCCGTAATCCAATCTGCCGGGAATGGCTGAGAAACACCACTCACTTCTAAAACTTTCATTTGAATTTATAATAATTTTCTTTATTGAGTTTCATCACCAGATTGAATTTCTTATAGGAATAAGTCCCTATTTTCTTTATTCGCAATAAGATGTGCATATTTCAGCACTTCAAAAACTCGTCAATATTTCCTTTGGGCACAATCAAATCTAACAAGCCCCTCATTAAATCATAATAATACTTTTCTAGAATGTACGCCGTTGACAGAGAAAAGTTTAAATCTTAATGAAAGGAAAAGTTATGAGGCAGTTTTCAAAAACAACAGCAATATTCTTATCGGCAGTCAGTATTCTAACAAGTGGCATTACAATTGCTGGAGAGGCAAATAGTCAAGCTATACCAGGCTGGGTTACCCGTATGAAAATAAAAGGGGATATACGCGCCAGGTTTGAAAACGTAACTAAAGACAAAAGCACAAAAAAATCACGTTTCCGCGAACGTGTGCGTATTGGCATTTATGGCGATGTTAACGAGCAGATGGATTGGGGATTCAGAATTGCAAGCGGCTCTGACGAAAGCCCAACTTCGTCTAACCAGTCATTGGATGACTTTTCGGGCAAACGTAAGATATGGATGGATTTGGGGTATTTCGGATATCGACCGGCAGAACTTGACTCATTACACATTATAATCGGAAAATTCAAAAAACCATGGCATGGCGTTTCTGATCTAGTATGGGACGGGGATCTGAATCCAGAGGGGATAAATGCCGCATACGGCACAAAATCTATTAATACACAATTAGGTTATTATATAATGAAAGACAATGCCACCGGGAATAACCCCAGTACTGATACGGGTATGTTTGCCGGACAGCTTGACAGTAAAATTGAACTTTTTGACCATATAAAACTTACTGCGGGAATCGCTGGCTTCCTTTATCAGAATATTAAAGACACAGAAGTCGTTAAAAGTGATTCCGGTAAATACATGATCAAAGGAAACAGTGTAACCAAAACCGAAGATGCCGAAGGAAATAAAACCGAGTTCTGGGCTAACGATTATAAGGAAGTCGATACATTTGTGAATCTAGATATTAACCGTGGATTTGTTCCGCTGAAGGTTTATGGCGAATATGTCCTCAACGTTGCGGCGGATTCCCCTGATGACAATGGCTGGAAAGTCGGCATTAAGGCATCATTCTTAAACAAAAAACTGAGCATTGATTACAACTACCGTGATTTAGGACGGGATGCTGTTCTTGGCTTATTAACAGATTCAGATTTTGGCGGGGGAGGAACTGGCTCTAAGGGTCATAAAGTAAAAGTGAAATATGCAGTGTTAAAAAACTGCACAATTGGCTTAACCTCGCTTCTGGCTGATAATCAGATTAAAGATGCCAATATAAATACAATTCAAGCAGATATAGTGGTTAAATTTTAGAAAGACAAAAATCTCAATGGGAATACCTCCCTCTGGATTTTATAATTTGTCGAGTCTCGCTCCTGCGCAGACTCGATTTTTATTTGTTCTCTTTCCCGGACGAACTTTCTCTTTTTACTTGTTTTGAGTGGTTAAAAGGTTAGCCTGATCCACTTATGAATAGTTTAGGGCTCAATGAAAGTTAAAAAGTCACATCTCGCACTGAGATTTCTCGCGCCATATCTGGCTGTCACGGTGTTCTGGTGTCTGTTTTCGAACGCCTGGCTCGCGATTTTAGCCTACCATGCGCAAATTTTGCTCTGGCATCGAAAATCATTCCTCATGGTATTCAGACGGACACAGGCGGTTGGGTTTTTGCCAGCATTGCCAACCGCGCTTGCGGGACTCTTGCTCTACTTTATATTACCGTTGATCACGGAGATGTCTCTACCTCTCTGGTTAAGGCAGCATCATCTCTCCGGCATCTCATTCCTTTTAATGATTCCTTACTTTGCTCTCATCCATCCATTTCTCGAACAGACACACTGGGAATCGCTACGTAAACGCACGCCGCTGGCACATCTCGCGTTTGCCGGATATCACATATTGGTGTTGTCGGCACTACTCTCCCCCCAATGGCTTTTGCTCTGTTTTTGCGGCCTCACTGCGACATCATTTTTCTGGCAGTGGCTCACAACTCACACCAAAAGCCTTGCCCCCGCCATTCTCTCCCACACTTTGGCCGATCTGGGCGTGATAACAGCCGTATTCCTGCTATTGACACAAATGCGTATATAATAGTAACATGCGATAGAAAAACGGAAGGAATTATGAGGCATGAAGATTAGACCTATGATTTGGATTGTTGTATTTGTCGCGCTAACCACGCTAAGAGTTGACTCGTCGGCCGATGAAAAGATCAGTGTCATTCCTGAACCACAAAGTATCAAAAGGGGATCAGGCGAACTCGTCCTGACCGTTGACACCTGTATCGGAATCAGCGAGGGGGTTAGCGTGGAGTTTGCCGAAAGCTGCGCCAATCTTTTGCGGTCTGCCACGGGATGGACGTTGCCAGTGACAGGGAACGGAGCCATAAGCTTCAGGATCGCACCCGAATCCAGCATGCCTGATGAGGGATACCAGCTCAAAGTGACACAAGAAAAAGCCGAACTAACCGCGTCCACTAAAAAGGGACTCTTCTACGCCTTTCAAACCCTGCGGCAACTAATGCCAGTGGAGGCGTTTGGGGCAAAACCAGCTCGGAAAATCAAATGGAATGTGCCTGTTGTGGAGATCACCGACGCGCCCCGCTTCGCCTGGCGCGGAGTTCTCGTCGATGTCTCACGCAAATTCCAAAGTGTGGAGACGATGAAACTGATGCTGGACGCTATGGCTGCGTGTAAACTCAACATCCTTCACTGGCATCTCACCGATAATCAGGGTTGGCGGTTGGAGATCAAAAGATATCCCCGTCTCACCGAATTGTCAAAACAGTTTTATACACAGGACGAAATCCGCGAAATTGTTAAGTATGCCAAAATGCGCAACATCTCCATCATTCCCGAAATTGACATTCCCGGTCACAGTTCAGCCGCGACCCGCGCATATCCCGAACTGTGTTGCAAGGGTCCTGACGGAGTAAAGCTGAAACGAAGCGGCATCTACTGTCCCGGCGAAAAATTCAGTTACGAATTTATGGAGAACGTGTTGCGTGAAGTCGCAGTGCTATTCCCTGCCCCATACATTCATCTGGGAGCGGATGAAGTCGGACACAGAAGTTGGAAAAAATGTCCAGACTGTCAAGCCGTTATAAAAAGAGAGAAGTTGAAGGGCACACATGGACTGGAGGTATTCTTCGTGCAGCGAATGGTTGATATTCTACGAAAGCTAGGCAAGAGAGCCATCACCTGGGATGAGGCATTCGACGTTCAGGCAGAAAAGGATCAGATAATCATGTCATGGCGCGGAGTGCATCCGGGAATGGTTGCGGCAGAGAAAGGGCACAATGTTATATTTTGCCCGGTTTCCGCTCTCTATTTTGATCGTCGTAATTCGCGCTCGAAGCACCAGCATCCCGGCTACAGTTTCAATACAGTCAATTTAGACCTTCCTTATTTCTTCGAACCGGCAAATCCCCTCTTATCAAAATCTGCACGCGAGAGAGTCATGGGGGCGCAGGGTTGTATCTGGGGCGAGAAGATTAAGGACGGCAAACATCTTATGATGCAGGCAATGATGCGCGGTTGCGCACTCGCAGAGGCCACCTGGTCCTCCCCGGAAAAGCGTAACTGGAACGCCTTTTTAACCAAAGCCCTGCGACATACCAAACGTCTTAATGCTATGGGTGTCCACTACTTCTGGGAACCCATATCAAACGCCATAGAGGTTGAACGCTTCACATCCAAAGAACTCGCAAACGGAACCTTCTCCGTAAATATAGATAAATATGTCAAAAAGAGTGCAATGTATGAGTTCATCTTCCATCGATATTGGGGAGACGGCACATTCAATGTCACGGGAGTCGCGCTGTTGAAAGACGGGGTCAAAATAGCTGAAGATTCGCACACTCACACCGTCACACTCGATCCACGTCGACCGAAGCAATTCTTTCATCTGTGGGTTTACGATTACGACAAAAACGCAGAATACACACTCAAAATCACGGCTTCCCCTGTAAACTCAAATCCATTCGAAGGCGCAATTATGCTCTTCCCCCCCCTGCCCGACGATGAATACTCGCAGGCGGGACCCAAATCGGTCGCAAACGGTCAAAAATACAAGCCGCCTCAGAAACTATAGCGAACGCCCATATAAATATTGTTATTCTTTTCGAACTGCCCGAAGAAAGTGTAATCATCCTCTCCGATAAATAGGTTTGCGCCCGCATCGACTTTCCAGCGATCGTTAATTTTATACCCCGCATATGGGCGCAAATAGGCATCTTTATCCGAAGGCGAGTAATAGCTGAAAAATGACAACTGAAGATTTTGCCGCAAAACCATTTTTGTAAGGCGCAATGTCAGGACATGGCGACACTCATCGCGAACGGGAATGTTATTTGGCAGAAAATCCCTGTAACCACTATAGTCGTCCATAATCTCAAGATAGTACTGAAGTGCAATCGTAAAATCGCTGGCAATCGACTTCAGATCGTGTTCATATCCAACTAATGCCCGCCACTCACTGTTTTTGATCATCGGGTCTGTTCCGCTTGAATCGTCACGCGAATCGTAATAGCCCGCCTCTGCATTCCCTATTCCTCCTGCAATAGGACTCCGTACGCTGGCACCCCAGACATTCAGACGAGGAAAAATCGCCGCCCCCTCCATATTCTGTCCGCCAGGGCTTTTCCAGAAACCATTGTAGCCATACAGAGCAACCTCGCAACCATTCACATTGCGATAGAGCCGCGCCGCCAGTTCATCGTCGTCAAACCATTCATTTGGAATATCGAACAGCATCTCATCGCTCTCACCGGCAGGTCGCTTTAGTCCACTATTGTAATAGGAGATACGATTCCCTGTTATATAACGATCGGGATCAAACTGCGGGGTATAAACCAAGTCGATGTTCACAAAGTCTGTAAAAAAGGAACCCTTCACTGCGTCCGACGGAGACTTCAAATACTCGACATCCCTGCCACAGAAGAAAGACTGCCAATCCTTAGGAAAGTTGTCATTTATGAACAGAAGATCACCCGTACCCCATGTTAATATTTGGCGACCTATTTTCATGTCCACCGCGCTTACCGGAGTAATCACGATATTCGCCTGTCTCAGATCAAACCAGCCTTCACCCGTATTCAAGTCCACATGGGTTTCAGCCGAATCGGTATAGTCTATCAAAATATCCGCAACAACTTTGAACCCGATCAGTTGCCCGAACTTATCCGCTCCCAGCTGGATTCGATCCTCCAGCAAAATCCAGTCACCCTGATGATCATCCGGCTGAAGCCGGAGACCCGTACGGGTATCCCAAAAACCGTAAAGTTTGAACGGCAACTCAATCCCCCGCTTCTTTTCCGGTCCTTTTGCAATATTCTCATCATCTACACCAAGCCCCGCTGGTAACGCAGGTTCAGCTTCTACACCAAGCCCCGCTGGTAACGCAGGTTCAGCTTCTACATACAACACCAGCAAAAAGACAATAATTATACCAGTGATAAAATTAATTTTCATTCGGTAGTTTCTCCATTCAAATGAGATTCAAGCACAACTAAGGGGCATTGTACACAATTCACGGCAAAGAACACAAAAATTTTCTCGTCATTTTATGTGTTGATTATTACTTCCCCGCCTCCCCGCTCGCCCTCGCCCGGAGCTTGCAAAGAGTGAACGTGCGGGGAAATTGTGTGATTATGAATAATAAAAATACGGGTCTTCCGCAAAATCTGTGGGTGAAATCGTGGCAAATCATACATGGAAGCTCACTTCGCTCAAGATTTATATCTGCATAACTTCGCTACGCTTCGGCTCTTCGGGCACTTATACGATATAAATATTGATCTTCGTTCGTTTTACATGTCGTGGGGAGTTGGATTTCAAGAAAAAAATATAAGCTGGAAAACTAAAACGCATTGGGATATGCTCCTGAATATTCTCAAACCCAATGGAATAGGAAAGAGATACCCAATGCGTGTAGAAACATTACTAAACAAAGTATATCCATTCAAGTCTTTTGTTTATTCGAAAGTCTATTTCGAAACACAGTCCAACAAAACTGTGATCGTCATCGATATTCTCCCGCGGAAAAACGGGCAGGTATTCTGCTCCTGCTGTAAATGTCAGCGTTCCGTCTACGACCACATGCCAGAACACAGGGACTTTGATTTC
>CAYTQP010000061.1:0-14327 GCA_964440175.1 uncultured Verrucomicrobiota bacterium | reverse complement strand
AGCTTTGCATGGAAATGACACAGACACGTAAAAAGAAAGACTCTGCAAAAATGCGCATGAAAAAGCTCATGTCCATTATTGAACAGCATGCAAACAACTATTATCGCGAACTCGAAGCACGCTGGCAGGAAACAGACTGGAGTGAGCTTGAAACTCAGGTGGTGCTCAATAAGCTCCGAAACATTCTTGATCAGCTTCCGCAGGCCGACAAACAGGTGCACGAACGTATAATTGGTGAGCGCAGAGTTGCCAATAAAGACAAAATCCTCAGCCTCTATGATTCTGACATCAGGGTTTTGCTACGCGGTAAAGCCGATGCCGAAGTAGAGTTCGGTAATGCGCTGTATATTGCCGAACAGGCAGATGGGCTAATTGTGGAATCGAAGCACGCATTGGTATTTTTAAAAATGCTTACCTCGGCAAACCATTACGAAGCAAGGGGTTTAAAAATCGCAAAACACGTATTGAGTGGTGCATTCTAACGCATAACCTCTGGAAGATAGCCACCATGGCCGCGCAACGACGCATGGAATTAGAAGCAGAACAGAAAATGCTAGCCCTATACCGATGGTGACGTAATTTTCATGGGCACACCCTTAGTGTTGACATTTTCAAGCGAGTGATTCCGCCGTTTGCGGGCTGAGACACAGTGGTGAAACGTGTGAAATATGAGATGGAGGTAAAGAGTGAATCACTTGAGAGTGCCTGTAAAGTTGTCTTTTTAAAAACTTTACCGAAAATTAATGATTAATAAAATATGTAGACTTTCAATTTAATGTTTGGCAATATCGGTCACGTTTTGTGTGTATAGTTCATATTTATATTGGGAGGAGATCGTTATGAAGAGAGTTATGTTTGGTTTGGCGGTGGCGGCGTTGGTTTTTGTGTCTGGTTGCATAGAGAGCACGACGTTGCTGGATGTGAAGAAAGATGGAAGCGGAAAGATTGTTGTGCGTGAATTCATGTCGCCACAGGTCACTCAGATGATGGATGGGATGGGGAATATGTTTGCCGGCATGGAGGTTGCGGGCGCAAAACCTGCTGAGCCTGTGGAAAAGAAGAGCATGTTTAAGGATATGATTGATGGTAAGCTCAAACATTTTGGTGAAGGTGTTGAGCTGGTAAGTAGCGAGGAGCTCACAAACAAGCAGGGCTGGAAGGGTTACACGGCGACTTATTCTTTCAAAGATATAAATAATATTTCGATAGCAATGGGTGATTCAGAGGCGACTGGCGGAGGCGAAATAAGTGTTCCCGGAGATACGAAGGAAGAGAAGGAAGATGATTCCAGTGCGGCTGATTATACCTTTAAGTTCGTCGGTGGTGATTCGTGCAAATTACAGATAATCTCCGCCGGGAAAGAGGATGCGGATGATGTTGCAGTTGAGCCCGTTGCCGGCACAGAGGGCATGGAAGAGATGGGTGATCAGATGATGGCGGGAATGGGTGCAATGATGGGGCCAATGCTGAAAGGGATGCGACTGACTTTTATTGTTCGTGTTGAAGGCAAAATAAAGCAGACTAACTCTGCTTATCCCTGGAAAGATCGGGCCAATACGATTACGGTTATGGATATGCCTGTTGATAAGATGCTCGGTAATCCAGAGGCGATGAAGCTGATGCAGTCCCAGGATGACAGCGCACTTGCGAAAATTGAAAAGCTGGGTATTGAGGGTGTGAAGCTGGAGAAAGCTGGAAAGACAATCGAAATAGAGTTCTAACCGGAATTGTTCATCAATTTTACGATGAGAGCGCGGTTGCCGTCTGGCATTCCGCGCTCTCTCTTTTGTAATCAAGTTTCAGTGTCGGTTTATTGACACTGTTGCCGAATTGAGGTAAACTTGTGCCAGTTATTTGTTTCGATTTGATAGGACTTTGTTGAAGAAGTTATTTTGGAGTGGTGTTTATGAAGATATTTTGCGTGTTGCTGGCCGTTTTCGCATTGGCGTTTGTTTCCGGGTGTATTAAGGTCGATCAAACATTTATATTGAATGCAGACGGGTCGGGAACGTTTGATATGAGTTACAGCATGAGCGAGCAGACGATCATGCAGATGGAGTCCATGGCGAAAATGCAGATGGATCCAGAGGGAGAGGAAGAGGGGGATATCGCCTTCGATTTTGACGAGAAAAGCATGAGGGAAGGGCTTAAGAAGTTTGAGAAAGACGGTGTTGTGGTGAAAAGCGTCAGCACTGTGACGAAGGATGGCTGGAAGACTATGAAGATTAAACTGGCGTTTGAGAGCCTCAAGGGACTTTCCAAAACCGAGTTTTTCGAAAAGAACAGTGTCACCATCAAGAAGAACGAATCCGGCGACTATGTCTTTATGCAGAAAGCCAGGAATGAGAAGTCGGGCCCGGGTGGTGTTGAGATGGAGCCTGCAATGGCTCAGCAAATGGCTCCGATGCTGGCGGGAATGCGTATTGTTCAACATATAAAAGTTCCCGGCAGAATTATTAGTAGCAACGCTACGGAGACGAAAGAGTCCACGGCCTCCTGGATTTTTGATATTGACAAGGATCCGGCGGTTTTTTCGAAGATGATGAATTTAAATATGCGAATCGTGTTTGATGGCAAAGGGCTGGATTCGTCGAAGATAATCTTCTAAATGGGGGAGATGCGATGCCACTGATAAAACTACAGACAACAGAAGAGGTTTCCGCCGCATTGCGGGATGAAGTTTTGTCGGCGCTTTCGGTGCTTATTGCGGATAGTCTTGGTAAGCCGGAGCAGTACGTGATGGCGTGTGTTGAGAGTGCCAGTATAAGAATGTCGGGTGAGGACGGACCGGCGGCGTTTCTGGAGGTGAGGAGTATTGGTGTTCTTGGTGGTGAGGTCAACGCCGATGTTTCGTCCAGAGTTTGTACGTTGCTTCAGGAGCTTCTCGCTATTCCCCCCGAGCGGGTTTACATCAATTTCACTGACGTGGTTCCTTCCGACTGGGGTTGGAACGGGACGACATTCGGCTGAGCGAGAGCATGTGAGTGAGTACACTTAGTAATGCCACGCAGGCGGTGTCGGTTCGCAGAATGCGGTCGCCCATTGTTACGGGAGTGAAGTTGCATCCCTGAAGCTTTTTCAATTCGTAGGTATTCCAGCCTCCTTCGGGTCCGACTGCCAGCAGTATGCGCTGTGGGTCTGTCAGCGTATCAATACGGTTGTCATTTGCTCCGATCATTGTTTTGGCATCGGGGTTGGCGAGCAGGCGCAGGCTTTCGGGAAAGAGTTGATTAAGGTCGTGTTCCAGAAAGGGTTTGAAGCGTTTGCGAATTAGAACCTCCGGCAGGCGTGTGCAACAGGCCTGCTGGAGTCCTGCGATCAGGCGGGCGTTGTAGAATGAGGCATCGAGAACATGACTGTCAAAATAGGAGCGTTCCACTTTTCTTGCTCTGAGTATGACGATCCGCCCAACACCTATTGCGGAGAGTTGCGGTAGCAGGCGTGTCAGTACTTTTGGGCGAGGCATAGCCAGAATCAAATCTATTTTTGGTGGCGCTGGAGTTGTGGTGTTGAATGAGCAACGCATGACGGTTTGTTTTCCGTTGCACTCTTCGACAATTCCTTTACCCATTGGTCCGTTCAGGATGCCTATGCGAAGAATGCTTCCCGGTGTACTTTTGAGGACCTTTCTGATGTGCGTGGAACGATAGTCTGTCAGAGTAAGAAGACTTTCCTCATTGAGTTCATCTCTGTTTATGATTATCAGGTTCATGGTGTTATCCTCTGATTATTCTATTGCGGATATGGCTTCAATGTCGGCACTTAGCGGTTCAGGCAGCTCTATTCCCATCAGGTCTATATTTCGCCAGTTTCCGGCATGGAACCGCAGTGCGTATCCGGTGGCGGTGACAATGAGGTACAATATGGACCAGCCCCAGGCGACATAGATGTTGCTTTTGAACACCTCGATAATCAGATACTCCCCTACGCCCAGCATGAGCCACGCTGTGGCGACAGAGAAGATCATAACGAACTTGGTGTCGCCGGCACCTTTGAGAGCGCTTGAGAGGATGATGTCGACGATATCGGCCAGACCACGCACCACCAGGAAGAGCATCAGAATTCTAACACACTCAAAAACCTGATCGGAGTGAATAACGCTATCGCCGGAACCCGTGAAAAGGGCTATGTACTGGTGAGGCATTAGAACAAAAGTGATGCCGATAAGTATTATGTAGACAACCCCGATCTTAAGCGATGAAAAAACTGCCCGCGCTGCGCTGTCAGGATCTTTGGCTCCAAGATATTGACCCGTCAGTGTCTGGGCGGCAAGTCCCAGCCCAATCATTGGCATAAAGGCGAAAAGATTGACGCTCAGTGCAATATTGCTGGCGGCGAGTGCCACTGGTCCGAGTCGTCCGACCATAACAACAAAGAAAGCGAACGATCCTATATGAATAGCGAAACTAATGCCTGACGGTAATGCGAATCGAATCATCCTTTTCATCATTCCAAACTTAAATTTAACAGCGGCACGGGTGGCAAACTTCCGGTCACAGGCTTTCGAGAAGAAGAGTGTCAGCAGGAGAAGAGGAATGGTCGATCCCGATACCACAGTACCAATCGCCGCGCCACGAATGCCGAGCGAGGGGAAGCCCCATTTCCCAAAGATGAGAGCATAATCCAGCGCGACATTCAAGCTGTTCGCGAATATCAGCACAGTCATGAGAAAGATGGTTTTTCCGCGTCCAATGAAAAAGGATGCCGCTGCGATTCCCAGTATATTAGTTATGCTGCCAAGCATGATTAGTGTGAAATAGTTCAGCTCGTCAGCAAGCACAGGAGGGGAGTGGTTCGCGAGCATCAGCAATCCGCGTCCAAGTGGAATGAGAGTTAGAATCACCGGCCACAGCAGGAAAGAGAGGATTACCCCCTGCATTGTCGCCAGGCTGCAGAGTTTATGCTCCCCGGCACCGTAATACTGCGCGACAAATGTGTTGGAGTATGCCACCAGTGCGCGGAATCCGCAGATGAGAGTGAATGCCAGTATGCCAGACGGGACAACTGCACGCAATGCGTCTCCGCTGTAATGTGCGAGAAAAGCGCGGTCGCAGAACTGCATCACAGAGAAAGATGCGGTGCTGATTATTAGCGGCCATGCCACTCGCAAAACCTCTTTGCCGCTACCGCTTTTCATAAAAGATCGCTCATAACCAGTCGCCATAATATGCCCGAGGAGGGAGTCGAACCCACACTTCCTTACGGAAAACGGATTTTAAGTCCGTTGCGTCTGCCATTCCGCCACTCGGGCAATAGTTTTAATATCAATCACGAAACTTCTTCTTCATGCTGTCGGGAAACAGCTACGCAACTGCAACTGAACGTATAGAAGAAAGAGGCGTAATTATGTCAGATAGTTATGGAAAAGCAACCACAAAAAACAGGAGTAAATCATGGCTGAAGGTCTCTTTCGGTATTATTCCATAATTGACAAACGGTGTTTAAAAATGTATTTATGCGGGCAGTCGATATGCCGAAGGGTTGTCTGGCGGCGGGCTGTTTTCCGTGAATTTTCAACAGATATTATCAATGAGATGGAGAGCATAAGATGAATTATAGCATACTGTACATAGCGGTGGGGTGTGGTGTTTTGGCACTGGCGTTTGCATGGATGAAGAGTTTATGGGTGAATAAGCAGGATCCTGGAACAGAGAAGATGCAGGAGATAGGCGCGGCGGTGCGCGAGGGTGCGATGGCGTTTTTGTCGCGTGAGTACAAGGTGCTCGCGATTTTCGTGGTGGCGGTGGCGGTTTTGCTGGCGGTGGGCAATAAAGGGGATCTCCGCCTGGTGTCCGTGTCGTTTGTGGTGGGCGCACTCTGTTCAGCTGTGGCCGGCTATTTTGGAATGCGTATCGCCACTTCGGCCAACATGCGCACAACCCACGGAGCGCGAACGGGGCTGAACGAGGCTCTGCATGTGGCCTTTTCCGGTGGCACGGTTATGGGAATGTGTGTTGTTGGTTTGGGTGTGCTTGGCATATCGATATTGTTTCTGGTGTACACGCGTTTCTTTGGTAGCGAGATTGCGGATTTAAAGGGTACGGTTTTACCGATTATAAACGGTTTTGCGATGGGTGCGTCGTCTATCGCTTTGTTTGCCCGGGTAGGCGGAGGAATTTTCACCAAAGCCGCCGATGTGGGCGCGGATCTTGTGGGCAAGATTGAGGCGGGTATTCCCGAGGATGATCCTCGCAATCCTGCAACAATAGCCGACAATGTTGGTGACAATGTCGGCGATGTCGCCGGTATGGGCGCGGATCTTTTTGAGTCCTATGTCGGTTCGATTGTCGGCTCAATGGTGCTGGGTGCGGCCGCGCTGTCGCGGGAGCTGGTGTTGTTGCCTCTTATTCTGGCGGCGGCTGGCATTCTGATATCAATTGGCGGGACGTTTCTGGTGCGCACCAAAGAGGGGGGCAATCCGCAGAGTGCTTTGAACAGTGGCACTTTCGGGGCTGGTATTGTTATGGCGTTGGCAACCTATCCGCTGGTCAAATTCTTTGCGCCAGCGACTTTTTCGATTCTTGGCGTTGAATATCAGGCGATCGGAATTTTATGGGCGACAATTGCCGGGCTGGGTGCAGGGATCGCAATTGGGATGTTGACCGAATACTACACGTCGGAGAGCAGGGGGCCGGTCATGAAGATTGCGGCACAATCTGAAACGGGTGCGGCCACAAACATTATTGCTGGTCTGGGAACGGGAATGATGTCAACAGCGTTTCCCACGATATGCCTGGTGGCGGCCATACTGGTAGCCAACCACTTTGCGGGTCTTTACGGCATCGCCATAGCGGCTTTGGGTATGCTGGTGACAACAGGCATTCAGCTCGCGGTTGATGCCTACGGTCCTATTGCTGATAACGCTGGTGGTCTGGCGGAGATGGCCAAGCTTCCGCCCGAAGTGCGTCAGCGTACCGACAAGCTGGACGCTGTAGGGAACACGACAGCAGCCATAGGTAAGGGATTCGCAATCGGCTCCGCCGCCCTGACAGCACTGGCGTTGTTTGCCGCGTACCGCGTCACCGCCGGTGTCAAAACAATTGATTTGACAAACCCCAAGGTTATGGCTGGATTGTTTATTGGTGCGATGCTCCCGTTTCTTTTCTCTGCGTTCGCGATGGGTGCGGTTGGACGTGCGGCGTTTGCGATGATTGAGGAGGTGCGTCGTCAATTCAGGGAGATTCCCGGACTTCTTCAGGGTGAGGCTAAGGCCGATTACGCCCGTTGCGTTGACATCTCGACCACATCGGCCATTAAGGAGATGACACTGCCCGCGCTACTGGGTGTGCTGACTCCGGTTTTTGTGGGTTTTCTGGGGGGTAAGATTATGCTTGCCGGTGTGCTTGCCGGTGTGACTGTGTCCGGTGTTATGATGGCACTCTTCATGTCAAATGCCGGCGGGGCGTGGGACAACGCCAAGAAGTACATTGAGGGCGGAGCGCATGGGGGCAAGGGTTCCGATGCTCATACGGCCGCAGTTACAGGTGATACAGTGGGAGATCCTTTTAAGGACACAGCCGGACCTTCACTCAACATCCTCATAAAGCTGATGAGTGTTGTTTCGCTGGTTATAGCACCGATGCTCTCAAAAATGTAATTGTCCGACGAATGATGCCGCAGAGCCGGCGGGGGTTCCCCTCGGTTCGGCGGCTTTTTTGCGCCTTATCGGTTCAAATCTAAAATTCCGGACATTGGTCAATCAGCGGGAGAATTGCCCGGGCATTGGAACTTTGCGATGAAAAATTTTCCAAGCATCGGACAAAACGGATATTTGATTGTCCAAGGTCTGGACAATCGTGCTGTGTGATGATAGGCAGGAGTTGACAAGCAGTGAAGTGAAGGGATAATTGCAGATGCGGGCAAAACATTATTGGACGATTTCGGCGGTGGCTCTTTTCCTTGCGGGGATGTTCTGCTCGTGTATGCGTACGGGTGGCGGTTCTGTGGATTGCGAGGTTTACGGGGAGGCGGAGACTGGTGTGTCGATTTGTCGGTACACGCTCAAAAAAGGGGATCTCAAAGTCCGGTTGACGAATTTGGGCGGGACTCTCCTCGGTCTGGAGGTACCGGACAGGGGTGGGCATATGGAGAATATTGTGCGTGGGCACATAAGTCTTGACGACTATGCGCGTAGCACTGCGTCGCCGAACGCGGTGATTGGTCGTGGACCGAGGGGCGAGAAGCTGGATAAGGTTATCTGGGATGTCGAGTTACTGAAAGAACCCGATGCTGTTGGGGTCAGGTTGCGCTTTCCGGGTATGCACGGCGCACCGGGAGTGAAGCAGGCATCTGATCTTAAAAATATTGTAGTGACATACTGGTTAAACGATGACAATGAATTCGAGATTGTATACGAGTATGTCGCCGGAGGGATTGCACCCGAAGGGGTGACGCACAATATATATTTTTCGCTCTGTGGCACTGATGGGGATGGGGCTCTTGATCATCAACTTGCAATCGCCGCCGATAATTTTTATCCTGTCGATAAAGATCAGACTCTTTTCGGTTCGCATCGTTCTGTGCGGGATACGCCGTTTGATTTTTTGAACCCGGAGCGGATTGGTGCGCGTATCAGTTCCGATGACGAGCAACTTCAGTTCGGCGATGGTTATAACCACTGCTGGACCTTGAATGGTGGGGATGACGGGGATGTGGTCGCCACTATCTTCGATCCGCAGAGTGGACGGTACATGGAGATTATGACCCCGAATCCATGTTTGCAGTTTTCGAGCGCAAGACCGGAGGACAAGTTGCGTCCCGACAACCGTGGCTTCTGTATCAAGGCTCAATTGCCGCCTGGAGAATCGGTGAAAGCTGGTGAGCTGGTTAGGTTGCGCACGGTTTACCATTTTTCGACGCTGTGAATATAAAATGTGATTTTAAGTTGAGAATCTGAAACGGAGACGAGGAGAGCAGTTATGAGAATGTGCGCCAAATGTGTTCTGCCCGCGACCTACAGGAACATCCGATTTGATTCGGAGGGGGTTTGCAACTATTGTCGCACTTATGAACGGTTGCATGATCGTTTGACCGATTATGATCGACTGGCGGTGTTGCGCGATGAGCGTTTTGACCGCGTTCGCGGCGTTGGCGATTATGATTGTCTGGTCGGCTTGAGCGGGGGTAAAGACAGTTCGTGGATTGCGTTGCAACTCGCGCAGAAACACGACCTCAAATGCCTTGGGTTCACTTTTGACAACGGGTTTCTGACAGACTATGCGAAGGATAACATTAAGCTGGTGGTTGAGAAGCTTGGTATTGATCATTTTTTCTGGAAGATCGATCAGGAGCTTCACCGGCGGTTCTATGAGCAGGCGGTGCGGCATTTTGGAACGCCCTGTCCGGGTTGTTCTTACTCGTCGTACGCATTCTCATTCAAGGCTGCATTTGAGCGCAAAATACCGCTGGTTGTTCATGGGCGGAGCCGATCACAGATGTTCCGTGAACTGTTGCCCGGCAGTGTTGATGCGTTTGTGCCGTTTGTGAAGATGAATCTCATGCCGTATGACAATGAGCGCAACAGAGCGGTTGTCCGCAGCGTTGTGAAGAAGCTGGAATATTTTGTCACAATCGCCATGCGCGACCCGGATATGCGGCGGCGGTTCTACGATGAATTTTTCCCGCCGCCAGCGGAGGTTGCGGTTGCGGACACACTTCCAGAGTTCATGGGATATTTTCTTTATCAGGCGTATGATGAAAGAGTGTTGATGGCGGAGCTGGAGGACGAGCTGGGCTGGAAGCGTCCGGAGAATTCGGGAATATTAACCCATGCCGACTGTGAGGTGCATGATGCGGCAGGTTATCTTTTCCGGCAGGTGTTTGAATATTCGATGTTGTGTTTCGAGCTGAGCGTTATGATCAGGGAGGGCGATATGACACGCGATGAGGCTCTTGCACGGCTGGATGCGGAGCCGGACGTGTCGGATATCCCTGATGAGTCATTGGGTTGTATGTGTGAAAAGCTCGCAATCGACCGGGCGGAGCTGCCTGGGATTGCGAAACATCTTCGCTACAGGAACAGGTGGCGTAACCGTTATCTGCGCATTAAAAATTTTATTAAACGACCAACTCTTGATTTGGAAGAGTGATACGAGGGGGAGTTTGTTATGTCGATGTCAAATACCAGGGTTAAGCAGATTCGTGAGCGTGTGTTGCGGGATGAGCGCATTGAGGATGTAGCGGAACGGCTTCATTCGCGTTTGCCTGCTGACGAACCGTTGCCGCCGCGTGTGCCAGCTGGCAACGACTTCAGTCGCGGCGGGCTGGAGCGCAGGCGGGATTTCTTGCGGAAGAGAGGGATAAAGATTGAGCATATCGCGGGAAACCGCGCCCTTCCTGAGCCGGAATCGTTGCGCGGCAATATCGAGAATCTGGTTGGTTTTGCGAGTATGCCGATTGGTGTGATCGGACCACTCCGCATCAACGGGCTTTATGCGAACGGCGATTTTTATGTTCCGCTTGCCACCACGGAAGGAGCTATGGTGGCATCGTATCATCGGGGTGCATATCTGATAAGTCAGTCGGGCGGAGCGGTAGCCATGTGTCTGAGCGAATCGGTGTTGCGTGCTCCCTGTTTCAGTTTCCGCAGTGTTCGGGAGTCGGCCTTATTTCTTTCGTGGGCGGTCACGCAGACCGACAAGTTTCAGAAGATTGTCAGTCAGACTTCGCGGCATTGCAGATATATGGATATAAACATCTCCATAAACGGGAAAGAGCTCTACCTGATATTTGAATACACAACCGGTGATGCGGCTGGTCAGAATATGGTGACTGTGGCGACCGAGGCGATTTGCGAATATCTTGTTGCGAACGCGCCGGTGAAACCCGTTGGCTGGTTGCTTGAAGGCAATCTTTCCGGCGACAAAAAGGCGACCATGCTGGCTTTCAGCGCGACTAGGGGAAAGATGGTTGTCGCCGAGGTTGTTGTGCCGCGCCGTCTTGTTAAGCGAATCCTTCACACTGATCCAGAGAACATCTCTCACGCGGCTGCAGTGTCGTTGCGCGGCGGGGTGCAGAGCGGTTCGATAGGTGCGCAGGGGCATTACGCCAATGCGCTGGCTTCCATCTTTATTGCCTGTGGACAGGATGCCGCCTGTGTTTCCGAGGCATCGGTTGGACTTACGACGATGGATGTCACTTCCGAGGGGGATCTTTATGTGTCTGTCAGTCTTCCCAGTCTAATTGTTGGAACGGTAGGTGGTGGTACGCATTTGCCTTCAGCACGCGAGTGTTTGAGGATGCTTGATTGTGAGGGAGTTGACAAGGCTCGAAAGTTTGCCGAGATTTGCGCGGTTACAGCTATGGCAGGGGAGATATCAATCATGGGAGCCATGAGTGCCGGTGATTTCGGGCAGGCTCACGCACACTACCGGCACAAACAGAAAAGTGGTGGTGGAGATGAGTGAGGGCATAGAGAGGCGAGCGCGTTTTGATTTGATCCGTTACGCGAACTGCTGGGAGGATGCGGATATTCTCTGTGAAGCACTTCGTCCTGAGAAAGGAAGACGTTTGCTTTCTATAGCGTCGTCCGGGGACAATACGCTGGCTTTGCTTGCGGGCGGTGCGGAGGTGGTCGCGGCGGACTTGAGTGTCGCGCAGCTCGCATGTGTGGAGTTGCGCTGTGCGGTCTTTCAGCATCTGACATACGCGGAGACTCTCGCCATACTGGGGGTTTGGGCATCAGATGAGCGTAACGTCCTTTACAATCGTATCCGTGGTGATCTCTCACCAGCGGCTCGTTCATTTTGGGATGATCGGAAGAGCGTGATAGAGAGCGGTGTTATACATAACGGGAAGTTTGAGGACTATTTCCGTCTTTTTCGAACACGTGTTCTGCCTCTGATTCATTCGCAGAAACTGGTGCGGTCGCTGATGGAGGAGAGGAACCAGTCTGAACGTGAGGAGTTTTACGCACGGCATTGGGGAAACTGGCGCTGGCGGTTATGTTTTCGTATCTTTTTCAGTCGTGCTGTCATGGGACGGTTTGGGCGGGACCCCGAATTCTTTCGCTATGTCGAGGGCTCGGTGAGTGAGAAGATACTCGGCAGGGCAAAATATGGTCTGACTGTTCTCCCTGTTCATCTAAATCCATATCTGGAGTATATCTTCACTGGTGAATTCTGCCATGCTCTTCCGCGTTATTTGCGTGAGGAGAACTTTGAGGCTGTTCGTGCAGGCTTGAACCGGCTAACGCTACATCACGGGACAGTGGAGGATGCCGCCGCGAAATATGGAGATGGTGGCTGGGACGGATTCAATCTTTCGGATATATTTGAATATGTTGACGACGAGATATTCCGAGATATCTATGGAAAATTATTGGCATCCGCTAATCCGGGGGCACGTCTGGTCTATTGGAATATGCTTGTGCCAAGAAGTTGTCCTGCTTGTTTCGCCATGCGTGTGGAGGGGCTGAATGAGCTTTCTCGAAGACTTTTCATGGAGGACAAAGCGGTTTTTTACAGTGCCTTTGTGGTTGAGGAGGTTAAGGGATGATCCCGGGCGGAGATCTGTTGAGCGCGGGCGTTATTGGTTTTGTGTTTTTGCTGTTGCTGGGATGCGCGGAGTTATGGGCGCGTGTGGGAGATCCGCGTCCGGAATATACCCGGAAGCTGGTGCATCTTGGCGGGGGAGTCATCTCTCTCTCTTTCCCGTTTTTAATTCATTCGCCGTGGGTGATCTTCGTTATGGTGTTTCTCCTGTCGGCGTTATTCTGGCTGGGGGCTGAGAAGGGTTTTCTTAAAAGTATCCACTCCGTGAAGCGTTCGAGCAGAGGCAGTGAATACTATCCGTTGGCTATATTTTTTGTGTTTCTTTTGAGTGTTGATCGGGTGTGGATATACCTGGCATCTGTTCTGGTGCTTGCATTGGCCGATTCGCTGGCATCTCTTGTTGGTGGGCAATACGGACGAATCCGTTATGAGGTTGGGTCATCCTCAAAGAGTTTGGAAGGTTCTCTTGCCTTTATGCTGCTGGCATTTTTCTCGATATATTTCCCGTGTCTGTTTATGACGGATCACCCATGTTTGGTCTGTCTGCTTTGTGCGTTGTTTGTGGCGTTACTTGTCACGGGGTTCGAGGCGATATCTTTGCATGGTTCTGACAATATTTTCGTCCCGATCGGTGTGTGTGTGATACTGGGAAAGATAACGTTGCAGCCGTTTCACGAGATACTTTTTCAAACGTTCAGTTTGTTTGTTATCTGTGTGTTGACAGTGTTTGCTGTTCGTCGCTCACGCTCTTTCAACACTGCCGGGACGATTATGTTTGCGTTGTTTGCCTACGGTGCCTGGGCACTCGGATCTGTGTTCTGGGCGATGCCGATTCTGCTGGCGTTTGTGGTGTACGCCTTTGTGTGGACACGCTACCCGCTCGCATCGAAATTGGTGGCGGCGGTGAAGATTGAGGTGATGTTTCCGGCACTGCTGGTCCCGCTCGTCCTGCTTGTTTGCAGTAATTCATGGGGGGGGGAATCGATCTTTTATGCACCCTATCTCGCGGCCTGGGCTACTGTGAGCGCATTCACATTCTGCAACCATTTTTTGATGTATCGTCAATGTGGACGCAATGAGCGGCTGGTGGCGGCGGTGTTGTTTGGAGTTGGCAGCTGGCTCATTGTAGTTGTGCCACAGTGGTTATTCCTGCGCTCTTTCCCTCTGAAGACTCTTTTGATGACAGGTGTAACGGTGACGGCGGTCTCCGTCATTCACGATTGGCTTCTCGGTAAACAACCACTGATTACACCGGAGAGGGCGTGGACGGCCTCCCGCCTTGCGCTGACGCTGGCGGTCGCGCTGGCGGTGATGGTGTTTAACCTGTAGTTGGCAATTGAACCGTCATATTTTCGCCAAGTGCCTGCAAGCACAGGGCAACCTCAAGATAAAAACTGTACACATTGGGCGCAAAAAATTATACGTTTGCCCCCGATGCATTCCATTTATCTGGTTTGGAATGAATGGAGAGCGGGGCGAGTTCGGGGTTAGCAAATACGTCATCAGCGGTTTGTATGCGGATATCGTACGCGATTTACGTGGTCATATCCTTCTACCCCGGACTTTCAAGGTTTTTGAAACAGTTGCGAGCACTCTGCAGGACTCGGAATATTATTATTTTTATGGTTGCGTGATTGTCTGCAGGGCGTACCCGTGGCTTTGTCGGCAAACGTCTCTTGAGTTCTCGCATGCAGCTTGCTTGACAGGTTGCCACGAAGTTTATGAGTAGATCGGGTTAGCCCGAATATTTCATAAAAAGAGAAGCATTTTCTCCATTAACTACTATGATACAGTCTGTTACAACATAAAATATGGAGAAAATGCTATGACAAAATG
>CAYTQP010000060.1:0-14886 GCA_964440175.1 uncultured Verrucomicrobiota bacterium | reverse complement strand
AAAATATTCGCTTTGCTTGCTTTTGAGTCACCAAGATGTTTAATTATGGTGTTTTTACGTTCACGGAGATTTCATGTATTTTTGTTGGACGGTGTTACAATAGCTACTGGCTAACAGGGGGTTTTAAAAAAGTTATTTTTTTTAAAAATGAGGTGTTGACTTTGCTGAAAAAATCTATACTGTTGGTGGTCGACAAGTTAATTCAGGGCAGTTTTTGTGTGGAACGCATTTAAATTGACGCCTTTCTGTTTGCTTCTCGTCTTATTGGCGGGGGGGTGCGGTGAGGTGTCTTTGTGTGCATATTGGGCTGTTTGATCAAATGGGCGGATTGATTTGAAAGTGTAGTGATTTAGCGGCCCATGTAGCTCAGTCGGTAGAGCACATCCTTGGTAAGGATGAGGTCAGCGGTTCAATCCCGCTCGTGGGCTCCATTTGGGGCTCGGCTGAGAGATATAAGGTTCGCAGAAGTAAAGTAGTGTTCGTATAATTAAATAGTAACTAGAGTCGAGGAGGAATCCGATGGCAAAAGAAAAATTCGAGAGAACAAAGCCACACGTTAATGTGGGCACAATCGGTCATGTTGATCATGGAAAGACCACATTGACTGCAGCTATAACCAAGGTTCAGGGTGACAAAGGGCTGGCAACATATGTCGCTTATGATGATGTCGCCAAGGCTTCGGAGTCGCAGGGTCGCCGGGACTCCACAAAGATTCTGACGATTGCCACATCGCATGTTGAGTACGAGTCAGACAAGCGTCATTACGCGCACGTTGACTGTCCCGGACACGCTGACTATGTGAAGAACATGGTTACGGGAGCGGCGCAGATGGACGGCGCGATTTTGGTTGTCAGTGGTGCTGACGGACCGATGCCGCAGACACGTGAGCACATTCTGCTGGCGCGTCAGGTTGGTGTTCCTTATATAGTAGTGTTCATGAACAAGGTGGACACGGTTGACGACGAGGAGCTTCTGGATTTGGTGGAGCTTGAGGTTCGTGAGCTTTTGAGCAAGTATGATTTTCCGGGTGACGATACACCTATCATTCGTGGGTCGGCATTGAACGCGATCAAAGCGGCTTCGCCGGACGATGATGATGCCAAGTGTATTCAGGAGCTTATGGATGCTTTGGATTCATTTGTTGAGGAGCCGGAGCGTGATATTGAGAAACCGTTCCTGATGCCGATTGAAGATGTGTTTTCGATTGAGGGTCGCGGGACAGTGGTTACCGGGCGTATTGAGCGCGGTGTGGTTCACGTTGGCGACGAGATTGAGATTGTTGGTTTGAAGCCGACCGAGAAGACGACCTGCACGGGTGTTGAGATGTTCAGGAAGTTGCTTGATCAGGGTGAAGCTGGGGACAACGTTGGTTGTCTGTTGCGTGGCATCAAGAAAGAGGATGTTGAGCGCGGTCAGGTGTTGGCGCATCCGGGCAGCATAACGCCGCACACCAAGTTCAAGGCTGAGGTCTATGTACTCAGCAAGGAAGAGGGAGGGCGTCACACACCATTCTTCAAGGGGTATCGTCCTCAGTTTTATTTCCGCACAACGGACGTAACTGGCGACATAACTTTGCCGGAAGGTGTTGAGATGGTTATGCCTGGCGACAACATTTCGATGGATGTTGAGCTGATAACACCGATTGCCATGGAGCAGTACATGCGATTCGCGATTCGCGAAGGCGGTCGTACGGTTGGTGCCGGTCGGGTTGTCGAGGTGATTGAATAGAGTTAAATAAGAGATAGGCACAGGGCTGTAAAGGTTCTGTGCCATTTTCCCTAGTTAAAAGGACGGATGTCATGCCGAGAGATATAATAACCCTTGCTTGTACAGAATGCAAAGAGCGCAACTATACAACAACGAAGAATAAGCGCACTTTAACGGAGCGTTTAGAGCTTAAGAAGTATTGTCCTCGTCAGCGGAAGCATACTGTTCATAGGGAGATAAAGTAAGGTCAGTAGCTCAATTTGGCAGAGCATCGGTCTCCAAAACCGAGGGTTGTGGGTTCGAGTCCCTCCTGACCTGCCATTTATGCGGAGTGGCGGGTTTGGAGTTTAGCTGAGGTGTAACATTATGAATAAGGTTGGAGATTTTATAAAAGGCGTGAAGGGGTTTTTCACGGGAGTGAGGAGTGAACTCAAGAAGTGTTCTTGGCCCACGCGATCGGAGTTGATTGATTCGACGATTGTTGTGATTGTGTCGGTGATGGTTTTCGGCATATTCGTTGGTATCAGTGACGGCGTGATTATGAAGTCATTGGCGGTGTTAATTAAGTTTGTGAAATAACCAAATTACAGGCGATGGGGCAACGAATGCAGAGACAATGGTTTGTATTACATACACTTTCCGGTCACGAAAAGAAGGTGAAGGAGAGCATAGAGAAGCGCATTGAGATTGAAGAGATGGGTGATCTTATTGGCGATGTGTTGATCCCCACGGAGAAGGTTTCCGAGGTGAAGCAGGGCAAGAGGACTACGGTGAACCGGAAGTTCTATCCCGGGTATGTGCTTGTGAATGTGGGGCTTTACGCTGATGAAGATGGTGAGATGGAGAAGAGTGCCTGGCATTTCATCAACGAGACGAACGGGGTGATAGGTTTTCTGGGCGGGTCGCGTCCGACGGCGTTGCCAAAGAGGGAGGTAGAGTCGATTTTCGGTCAGATTGAGGATAAGAAGGAGAGGGTTAAGCCCAAGGTGGCATTTGAGCCGGGAGAGTCGGTCAAGATTGTTGACGGTCCTTTCCAGAACTTTAATGGTTTAATTGAAGAGGTGGATCCGGAGAGAGGGAAGCTTAGAGTGTCGGTCTCAATTTTCGGCAGAACGACCCCCGTCGATTTGGAGTATTGGCAGGTTGAGCGCGTGGATTGAGCGTTTGCCGGGAGGCGGTCGCGAAATGTGATTTTTAGAATACCTGGAGTGACAGGGAGCTGTCTGTTTTTTCTGGTCTTGCTGGCGTGGGATTGGGGAGAGTCGGGGCGTTATCAGGAAAGGGAAATAGAGTATGGCGAAAAAAGTAACAGGGATGATCAAGTTGCAAATACAGGCGGGGGCTGCCAATCCGGCACCGCCGGTCGGGCCTGCGCTTGGGCAACAGGGGGTGAATATTATGGAGTTTTGCAAGGCGTTTAACGCCGCCACGCAGGACAAGGGCGGGCTGGTTGTGCCTGTTG
Organism: uncultured Verrucomicrobiota bacterium; assembly: GCA_964440175.1. Taxonomy (GTDB): domain Bacteria; phylum Verrucomicrobiota; class Kiritimatiellia; order CAYTQP01; family CAYTQP01; genus CAYTQP01. The sequence continues at coordinate 11,717 of CAYTQP010000060.1, read as the reverse complement.
TCATAACGGTTTACCATGACAAATCTTTCACCTTCATTACGAAGAGTCCGCCAGCGGCGGTGCTATTGAAGAAGGCGGCTGGTTTGGCCAAAGGGTCAGGGGTTCCCAACCGCGATAAAGTTGGCAAGGTGACTAGGGCGCAGATTGAAGAGATAGTTGAGACCAAGAGAGAGGATCTCAATGCGACGAGTTTGGATGAGGCTTGCAGGATTATTGAAGGCACGGCCCGCAGTATGGGGATCGAGGTGGAATAATGGCGAGACACGGAAAGAAGTATCGTAAAATTATTGAAGCACTTGACGGTGTTCAGGAGATGAGTCTGGAAGAGGGGATTGGATTTATCAAAGAACATCCGGCTGCTAATTTTGATGAGACACTTGAGATTGCATTTCGGATGGGTGTTGATCCGGCGAGATCGGACCAGGCGATTCGCGGGGCGATGACGTTGCCGCACGGCACGGGCAAGGATGTGCGTGTGGTTGTTTTTGCTACCGGTGATGCTGCCAAGGCGGCGGAGGATGCGGGAGCGGACGAGGTTGGGTTTGAGGAGCTTATCGCCAAGGTCAAGGATGGCTGGGTTGATTTTGACGTTGCGGTTGCGACGCCGGAGGCGATGAAAGAGGTGCGTAAACTTGGTCGAGTACTTGGTCCGCGCAGTTTGATGCCTAATCCGAAGACTGGCACGGTGAGTGATGACACGGGCGCAGCTGTCAAACAGTGCAAGGCGGGGCGTATTGAGTTCAGGATGGATCGGAATGGCAACGTTATTGTGCCGTTCGGCTGTCGTTCGTTTGAGGTTGTCGCTTTGAAAGAGAACTGTGTGGCGGCTATTGAGGCGTTGAAGGCGGCGCGACCGGCGGCGGCGAAAGGTATTTATATTCGTCGTGGCACGATCAGTTCCGTGATGGGGCCGGGCATTAAAGTGAATATTAACCAATGGACAATGTGAGGCTGAATCATGGTGAAAGAGACTAAGACGGTAAGACCTGAGAAAGAGGCGATAGTTAATGAGATCAAGGCCAAGTTCGCGGATGCGACGTGTGCGATGTTGGTTGATTTCAAAGGCATAACGGTTTCACAGGCGAGTGATATTCGGCGTGAGCTGTGTGAGCTGGACGCGCGATTGTTTATTGCGAAGAATCGGCTGATAGGGCGTGCATTGAAGGATGAGTCATATCTGGCTCAGTGGCAGGAAGGTCTGAGCGAGTGTAGCGCGGTTGTGACAGGAACTGGTGATGCGGTGGCTACGGCGAAGGTGTTGAGCAAATTCCACAAAGAAAACGGTATACTCGAAGTTAAGAGAGGCATGCTTGATGGTGTGGGACTCAGTGGCGACGAGGTTAAACAGCTTGCAGAACTGCCTGGCAAGAATGAGTTGCGCGGGCATCTGGTGGCGACACTGGCGGCTCCAATGCGACAGATTGCGGGTGTGTTCCATCAGAAGATAGCAAGCATAGTGTATGTTCTCAAGGCAGTACAGGATAAAAAAGAAGCAGCGTAAACCTTTTAGAATAGAAGGAGAAGGTAAAATGGCAGAAGAAGCAAAAACAGAAGAAGCAAAGGTCGAAGAGACTAAAGAAGAGAAAACCGACGCGGTTCAGCTTGAAGGTAAAATGGCTGACTTCGTTGACTGGATTGAGACGATCTCCGTACTGGAACTGTCTCAGCTGGTGAAGGCGTTGGAAGACCGTCTTGGCGTTTCGGCGGCTGCGCCGGTGGCGATGGCGGTTGCGGCAGGACCTGGCGGTGGTGAAGCAGCGGCGGAGAAGACTGAATTTGATGTCATCCTGAAAGACGTGGGTTCCTCAAAGATACAGGTGATTAAAGAGGTCCGCGCGATAACAGCGTTGGGTCTTAAAGAGGCCAAGGAACTGGTTGACAATGCCCCGAAAGCAGTAAAAGAGGGTGTCAGTCAGGAAGAGGCAGATGAGGTTAAGGCCAAGCTCGAAGAGGCTGGCGCTATTGTCGAAATTAAGTAGACAGTGTTCAAATTCAGGGTGTTCCCGTATCGGGGACACCCTGTGTTTTTATTTTCAGCAGAAGTCGGTTAGCGGAGACGCAAGTCGGGAGTGAGCGGTATGAACGATCGGAAAAATTATGGCAAGTTGCGTGATGTGATGCAGCCGCCGGATCTAATTGCGACCCAAACGAAGTCGTACATAGATTTTCTACAGTTGGACAGAGCCCCCAATCGCCGTAAGAAGGTGGGTCTGCAGGCGGTTTTTAAAGAAACTTTCCCTGTTACGAGTTATGATGGCGAAAATGAGCTTGATTTTGTAAAATATGAGATCAAGGAGCCGAAACTTAGCGATCTGGAATGTCTTCGCGAAGGCGAGTCGTTCAATGCGTCGCTCTACGCCACTTTCCGTTTGAAGAGCGGGAAAGAGGAGCAGGAGGACACGGTTTTCATGGGTGAAATCCCGATGATGACCGACAAGGGCACGTTCATTATCAACGGCGCGGAGCGGGTTGTTGTGAGTCAGTTGCATCGTTCGCCGGGCATCTGTTTTGAGACAAAGCTTCACACCAACGGGAGCATGCTCTATTCGTTCCGCATTATCCCTGACCGCGGGTCATGGATGGAGGTGCAGTTCGATGCGTACGATCATATCTACATTCATATGGATCGTCGCCGTCGTCGTCGCAAATTTTTGGTTACAACCTTTTTGCGTGCGATCGGTTATGGCGAGGATGATCAGTTGCTGAATTTGTTTTACGAGACCAAGAAGCTCTCTTTTAAGGGCAAAATAAGCGCGAAAGATGTCGCTAATCTGGTTTTGCGGGAGGATATTATCGATGTTGATTCCCAGTCTTTGCTGGCCAATGCGTACGATCCGCTTACGGAAGATCTGGCGATGCGGATTAAGACTTCCGGCTATAAGGATGTGGAAGTGGTGGATGTCTCTTGGGATGACGGTCTTTTCCTTAAGAGTCTGGTGAAAGACACGACCAAGGACGAGTCTGAGGCGTTGAAGGATTTGTATCAGAAGTTGCGCCCGGGCGATCCTCCAACTGTTTCCAACGCCAAGCAGCTGGTTAAGAGGGTTTTCTTCGACCAGCGTCGTTATGATTTAAGCAAGGTGGGGCGTTACAAGATTCAGCAGAAACTGGGGCTGGACAGTGAAAACACCAGCCGTACGTTGCAGGTGGAGGATATAATTGAGGGTCTTCGCTATTTGATAAATCTGCGTATGGGCGAGGGTACTATTGATGACATCGATCATCTTGGAAGTCGCAGAATCCGCACGGTCGGGGAGCTTCTTGAGGGGCAGTGCCGGGTTGGTCTGGCACGTACCGAGCGTCTGGTTCGGGAGAGAATGACGATATTTGATTCCACGATTGAGCGTTTGACCCCGCAGAAACTTGTTAACCCGAAGGTGCTCTCTTCGGTGATTCGTGATTTCTTCGGGCGCAGTCAGCTGAGCCAATTTATGGATCAGACTAATCCTCTTTCGGAGATGACTCATAAGCGGCGTTTGAGTGCGTTGGGTCCAGGTGGTTTGAGTCGTGAGCGTGCGGGTTTTGAGGTGCGTGATGTTCACAGCAGTCACTATGGACGGATATGTCCGATTGAGACGCCGGAGGGACCGAACATCGGTTTGATATCGTCATTGAGCATGTACGCCAAGATAAACGAGTTTGGTTTTATTGAGAGTCCTTACCGTGTTTGCAGGGATGGGCGAGTGACCAACGATGTTGAGTATCTCTCGGCGGATACCGAGGAGAAGTACATTATTGCACAGGCGAATGCGCCGCTGGACAATGACGGGACGTTTCTCAACAAGGAGGTTTCGGTTCGTTATCGAGGCGATTTCCTGGTGGTGACGAACGACAAGGTCGAGTATATGGATGTCTCTCCCAAGCAGGTGATCAGTGTTGCTGCGGGATTGATTCCGTTCCTTGAGCACGATGATGCCAATCGTGCGCTTATGGGTTCTAATATGCAACGGCAATCGGTTCCTCTGCTTTCGCCGGAGCGTCCCTTTGTGGGTACCGGGAATGAGGAGCGCGTGGCGCGTGACTCGCGTATTATGGTGATTGCCGAAAAGGCTGGGATAGTTGCGGCGGTTTCCGGTGAGCGGATTATTGTGTCGAAGAGCGGCAGTCCGCCGACCGACAAGACGCGGAGTAGCGATTATGTGGAGTATGAGTTGCGCAAATTTATGCGTTCAAACGCTGGCACCTGCATCAATCAGAAGCCTATCGTCAAAGTTGGGCAAAAGGTTGAGGTTGGGGATGTGTTGGCGGACGGACCGTCAACGGATGGAGGGGAGCTTTCGCTTGGACGCAACGTGATGGTAGCGTTTATGCCATGGTGTGGTTACAATTTTGAGGATGCTATCATAATAAACCAGAAGATTGTGAAAGAGGATGTATACACCTCTATTCATATCGAAGAGTTTGAATGTGGTGCTCGCGATACGAAGCTGGGTCCGGAAGAGATAACGCGTGACATTCCGAATGTTGGTGAAGAGGCGTTAAAGAATTTGACTCACGATGGATACATCCGCGTTGGCGCGGAGGTGAAGCCGGGAGACATACTCGTTGGCAAGATAACACCGAAAAGCGAGAAGGAGCTGGCTCCGGAGGAGCGTCTTTTGCGGGCTATATTTGGCGAGAAGGCGGCGGATGTGCGCGACACTTCGTTGCGTGTGAAGTCGGGTACGGCGGGGATTGTGATGGATGTCAAGGTTGCGGTGCGTTCGGAAGCTCGGCAGGCGAAGCTGACCCCGAAGGAGAAGCGCAAGCAGATCAAGCTGATGAAAGAGGAGTATAAGGTTAAGCGTCAGGAGATGACTGGTGAGCTGACCGAGTCACTCAGCAATATTTTGCTTGGCGAGAAGATACCGCTTGATGTCAAGAGTATGGATGGTGATGAGATTATCATTCCGGCGAACCGGAAGATAACGAAAACGCTTTTGCGCAAGTTGGCATCGGCTCGTGAACATCTGGCGATTGATCCCAGCCCGATTCAGATTAAAATTCAGAAGATAATAAACAGCTACAACAGCAAGTTCACAGAGATTGAGCTGGATCACCAGTCCGCACTTGACCGTATGGAGAGTGACGATGAGAGCGGCGGGGTCGTGATTAAGCAGGTGAAGGTTTACATCGCCAGCAAGAAGAGACTTTCTGTGGGGGACAAGATGGCCGGTCGTCACGGGAACAAGGGTGTTATTGCCCGTATTGTTCCAGAGGAGGACATGCCATTTATGCCGGACGGGACTACGGTTGATATTGTTTTGAATCCGCTGGGTGTTCCCTCGCGAATGAATGTCGGGCAGGTGCTTGAGACGCATCTCGGTATGGCTTGCAAGCGGCTTGGTATGCATATTGCGACACCGGTGTTTGACGGTATTAGCGAGCGGAAGATATGGGAGCTGTTGGCTGAGGCTGTCGGTGAAGACGGTAAAACCGGGGTGTTAAGTGAAGACGGAGTGACCAATGAGCCGGTCTGGGAGCATGGCAAGGCGATTCTTTACGATGGTCGTACCGGTGAGCGTTTTGATCAGCGGGTGGTTGTTGGAATGATCTACATGTTGAAACTGCACCATCTGGTGACAGACAAGATTCACGCCCGTGCGGTGGGTCCGTATTCGCTGGTGACACAGCAACCGCTGGGTGGAAAGGCTCAGTACGGAGGGCAGCGTTTCGGAGAGATGGAGGTTTGGGCGCTGGAGGCGTATGGGGCCGCCTATGCGCTTCAGGAGCTGTTAACGGTTAAGAGTGACGACATCAATGGGCGGACGCGCATTTACGAGTCGATTGTGAAGGGCACGAACACGCTTGAATCCGGTACGCCGGAATCATTCAATGTGCTTATGAAAGAGTTGATGAGTCTGGGGCTGAATATAAAGCTGAAGAAGAATAATGATTAAACTTTATGAACCGACCTGAAATGGCGGGAGGTGTAAGTGGATAATAGTAATGTCGCAAAGATATTGGGAATGGGTAACGAATCGAAGTATGATTCGGTGACCATTACGCTTTCGGCTCCGGAGACGATTCGTTCATGGTCTCGCGGAGAGCTGAAAAATCCAGAAACGATAAACTACAGAACGTTCAAGCCGGAAAAGGGCGGATTGTTCTGCGAGCGCATTTTTGGTCCGACGAGGGATTGGGAATGCTCTTGTGGAAAATACAAGCGCATCAAACATAAGGGTGTGATCTGTGACCGTTGCGGGGTTGAGGTTACGGTCTCCCGTGTTCGACGTGAGCGTATGGGGCATATTGAGCTGTCTGTGCCGGTTTCGCATATCTGGTTCTACAAGTGTCTGCCGAGCCGTATGGGGTTGATTCTGAGTATGAAGATGCGTGAGCTTGAGCGTGTTTTATACTATGAAGATTATATCGTGGTTGATCCTGGTGAAACGCCGTTGAAAGAGAAGCAATTGCTGACGGATGATGAGTATTGGGAGACCCTGGAGATTTATGGCGACACATTTATCGCCAAGATGGGTGCAGAGGCTATTCGTGATCTTCTGGCCAACATTGATCTCGACGATGAGCTTTCCGCTATGGAAGAGGCGATGATGGAGACACGTAGCCAGCAGAAGCGCGAAAAAATTACTAAGCGCAGAAAGGTGCTGGAAGGTATGCGCGACAGCGGAAGCCGTCCGGAATGGATGGTTCTGGAAGTGTTGCCGGTGATACCGCCGGACTTGCGTCCGCTGGTGCCGCTTGAGGGCGGGCGTTTTGCCACATCTGATTTGAACGATCTTTACCGCCGCGTGATTAACCGCAATACGCGTTTACGTAATCTGTTGCAACTGAAGACTCCGGATGTTATAATCCGCAATGAGAAGCGTATGTTGCAGGAGTCTGTGGACGCACTACTGGACAACGGTCGTCACGGTCGTGCTGTGACGGGGTCGGCCAATCGTCCACTGAAGTCGATGAGTGACATGCTGAAAGGGAAGCAGGGTCGTTTCCGTCAGAATCTTCTGGGGAAACGTGTGGATTATTCTGGACGTTCAGTCATTGTTGTGGGGCCGGATTTGGCTCTGAACGAGTGCGGGCTACCGAAGAAGATGGCGCTTGAGCTTTTCGAGCCGTTCATCATTAAGCGTTTGAAAGAGCGGAATGTTGTGCATACTGTGAGGAGCGCCAAGAAACTGATTGAGCGCGAGTCGGAGGAGGTGTGGGATATACTCGAAGAGGTTACGAAGGGGCACACAGTGATGCTCAACCGTGCGCCGACTTTGCATCGTCTCAGCGTGCAGTCGTTTGAGCCGCGTCTTGTTGAGGGTGAGGCTATTCAGTTACATCCGCTGGTTTGTACGGCCTACAACGCCGATTTTGATGGTGATCAGATGGCTGTGCATGTGCCACTTTCTGTTGAGGCTCAGTTGGAGTCGAAGTTGTTGATGCTCTCGCCGAACAATATTTTTTCGCCGTCGAGTGGAAAACCGATTATGACCCCGACGCAGGATATAGCATTGGGTTGTTATTATCTTACAGTTGAGGAAGAGAGTGTGCGTCGTGCGGGGGGCATCGAAAAACACAGGAAAGTGGCGAAGGAGATTGAGCATCTGCCGATTATGGGTGAGGTGTACGAGGTTCACACAGCGTTTGATGAGGGTGTTGTTAAGATTCATGATCGAATCCGTTATAAGAATCCGGATTACGGTTGTGAGACAATTGTAGGTGATTCGAAAAAACGGGTTATAGAGACAACTGTCGGGCGTGTTTTCTTCAACGAGATATGGCCCGAAACTCTTGGTTTTGCCAATCGTACAATGAAGAAGAAAGATCTCAGTAAGCGTATTATGGATTGCTATCAAACTTCGGGACATGACGAGACGATTCTGGTGCTCGACAGACTGAAGAATTTGGGGTTTGAGCAGGCGACGCTTTCGGGAATCTCTATCGGAATGGTGGATCTGATTGTTCCTGAGCAGAAAGAGCAGATACTTTCGGAGCACAGGGCGCAAATTGAGGATGTAGAGAAGCAGTACAGCAAGGGTATCATCACTGATGGTGAGCGTTACAACACGATAATCGACAAATGGACGCACGCGACCGAGGAGATATCGCAGGCTATGTTCAAGGCGATTGAGCTTAACAAGGGGTTTGACGAGCATCTCAATGAGAATATAGATTCTGAAAAGATCAATCCTGTCTACGTTATGGTCGATTCAGGAGCGCGTGGAAGCCGTCAGCAGATTCGTCAGCTTTCCGGTATGCGTGGACTGATGGCCAAGCCATCCGGTGAGATTATCGAGCGACCTATCACTGCCAATTTCCGTGAGGGTCTGAGTGTGCTGGAATATTTCATCAGCACTCATGGTGCTCGTAAGGGGCTGGCGGACACAGCGTTGAAGACGGCTGATTCGGGTTATTTGACCCGTAAGCTTGTGGATGTTGCTCACGATGTTATTATTGTCGAGCAGGACTGCAACACGCCCAACGGCATTGAAGTTGGCGCGATTGGTGAGGGGGATGGCGAACTCGTTTCGCTTGGCGACCGTATTTTGGGGCGCACAGCATCGGAAGATATCTGCAGTCCGCATACCAGAAAGGTTATTGTTGCGGATGGTAGCGAGATTGATGAGAGTGCTATCAGGCAGATAAAGAAGGCCGGGGTGGAGCGGGTGAAGATACGGAGTGCCTTAACTTGTGAGTCTAAATGCGGTGTTTGCGCAAAATGTTACGGTCGGAATTTGGCTAACGGCAAGCCTATTGCGCTTGGCGAGGCGGTTGGTATTATTGCGGCTCAGTCGATTGGAGAGCCGGGAACTCAGCTTACAATGCGCACATTTCATATTGGTGGCACGGCCAGTTCAGTGTTCAAGCAGCCTCAGTTTGTTGCCAAGCACGATGGTTATGTCAAATATGGGGAATTGCTGAAGACGGTGAAGACGCAAGATGGAAATTCGGTGGTATTGAACAAGAACGAGTCGGTTTTGATTTGCGACGAAGACGGACGCGAGCTGGAGAACTATTCGCCGCCAGTCGGCGCGGTTATTTCGGTTTCTGATGGAGGCAAGATCTCCAAAGGTGTGAGTTTCGTGAAATGGGATCCGTATAATACGCCTATTCTCTCTGAGTGTGAAGGAGTAATCTCTTTTCATGACTTCACTCCCGGTGTAACGGTTCGCCAGGAGGTCAACGAGGCCACTGGTCATGAGGAGATGGTTGTTATGGAGCACAAAGGGGATTTGCATCCGCAGATTGTGCTCAAGGATCCCAAGACTAAGAAAGAGATTGCCTATCACTCGATTCCCGCCGGGGCTCATGTTGTTGTTGGCAAGGGTGACAAGATTCTCGCCGGTTCTGTTATGGCGAAGACCCCCCGCAAGAGTATCCGCACAAAGGATATCACCGGTGGTCTCCCCAGAGTGTCAGAGTTGTTCGAGGCTCGTCGTCCGAAAGATGCGGCGGAGATTGCGCGTATCGACGGGATTGTGGAGTTCAAGGGAACTGCGAAGGGCAAACGTCGTCTGATTGTCAGAGATGTTATCACTGGTGACGAAGAGGAGCATCTGATTCCGATGAAGAAGCATGTTGTTGTCTTCCGTGGTGACATGGTGCAAAAGGCGCAACAGTTGACTGAGGGGCCGGTGGTTCCGCAGGAGATTCTGGATATTCGCGGACCGAAAGAGTTGCAGGAGTATCTGCTGAACGAAGTTCAGGAGGTTTATCGTCTTCAGGGTGTTGAGATTAACGACAAGCATATTGAGATTATTGTCCGCCAGATGTTGCGCAAGGTGCGCATAACGGATCCCGGCGATACAGATATGCTTTGGAACGAGCAGGTGCAGAAGCATACATTCAGGGAGTTGAACGAGGCCGCGATGGCTGAGGGCAAGCGTCCCGCATCGGCGGAGCCGATACTGCTTGGAATCACGAAGGCTGCGCTTGGGACGGACAGCTTCATATCCGCCGCATCTTTCCAGGACACAACGCGCGTACTGACCGATGCGGCAACACGCGGACGGAAAGACATGCTTCGCGGCTTCAAAGAGAATGTTATTATGGGGCATTTGATACCGGCTGGCACAGGTTTTGACATATACAAAAACATCGCTTTAGTGCCACTTGCCAAGCCGATAACGGCGGAAGAGTTGCTTGGAGAGAATATTCTTGGATAAAAAATAAATTTAAGAAAGTAAATGGTTGCAAATATGAGACGGGGTTGATACACTCCGCGCCCTTTTGTACCCGTAAAGAACAGGGAAGGGAAATTAGTTTATGCCGACAATTAGTCAATTGATAAAGAACGGCCGGAAGAGTGCGGTCAAGAAAAGCAAGAGTCGCGCCTTGTCGCGTTGTCCGCAACGTCGTGGTGTGTGTTTGCAGGTGAAGACGATGACACCGAAGAAACCTAATTCGGCGTTGCGTAAAGTTGCACGTGTGCGACTCACCAATGGTGAGGAGATCACGGCCTATATTCCCGGTGAGGGGCACAATCTACAGGAGCACAGTATGGTTCTGGTGCGTGGCGGAAGGGTTAAGGATTTGCCTGGAGTGCGATATCATATTATTCGCGGAACATTGGATTCACTTGGTGTTGAGGGCCGTAAGCGCGGTCGTTCAAAGTATGGAGCAAAAAGACCTAAATAAGATTTGTTGTTATGTCCAGAAAAAAAAGAAAAGTAAAAAAAGAGAAGATAATTGATGTTCGCTACAACAGCGAACTGGTGGCCTACGCGATTCGCATGATGATGCTGGGCGGCAAAAAGACAAAAGCAGAAAGCATTGTCTATGGCGCATTGGATATTATTGGCGAGAAGATTGGCAAGGCGCCTCTTGATGTATTTCAGGAGGCGATTTCCAATATTGAGCCTCGTCTGGAAGTGAAGTCGCGGCGTGTTGGCGGCGCGACCTATCAGGTTCCGATTGAAGTTTCGGCGCGTCGGGCGCGGACTCTGGCTCTGCGCTGGTTGCGGCAGTTTTCACGGGCACGCAAAGGTAAGCCGATGAAAATCGCGTTGGCGAATGAACTGCTGGATGCGTATAACAACCAGGGCGCGGCGATAAAGAAACGGGACGACACTCACAAGATGGCGCAGGCCAATAAGGCGTTTGCTCATTACAGATGGTAGGTTTAAAAGATTGGTATGACCGTGACACTTGATAGGAAGAATAGCAAAAAGGCACTCGCCAGCCGCTCCGGGAAGGAAGCGGATGAGCGGGAGTTTGCCATTGGAGCTATTCGAAATATCGGGATTATGGCGCATATTGATGCTGGCAAGACGACCACTACCGAGCGCATTTTATTCTATTCCGGTCGTCTGCACAGAATGGGAGAGGTTCATAACGGCACTGCGGTGATGGACTATATGGAGCAAGAGCAGGAGCGTGGAATAACCATCACGAGTGCGGCCACAACTTGTGTGTGGAATGACACGCAGGTGAACATTATCGACACACCTGGACACGTTGATTTCACTGTTGAAGTCGAGCGTTCATTGCGCGTTCTGGACGGCGCGGTGGGGGTGTTGTGCGGCGTGGGCGGTGTTCAGCCGCAGTCGGAGACTGTCTGGCGACAGGCACGCAAGTACAGTGTGCCGTGCATAGCGTTTATCAACAAGATGGACAGAACTGGTGCTAGATTTGATGCGGTTGTGGAAGAGATGCGTGCAAAACTGGGGGCTCCCGCCGTTGCGTTGCAGATACCGCTTGGTGTGGAGAGTGATTTCGAGGGTGTTATCGATTTGATCGAGATGGAGGCGATTGTTTATGACGACGATTCGCTGGGGGCGGTCTTTAAG
>CAYTQP010000059.1:0-15064 GCA_964440175.1 uncultured Verrucomicrobiota bacterium | reverse complement strand
TTATGCAAATTACAATGGATTTTTTCTGGTAAACTTTGGGGGCGAATTGATCTAGTCTAAACTATTCATAAACTTAGTCTTTGTTTCCTTTGTGATATTGAGGGTGAAGGTTGAGTGTAGGATGTTTTTACACCCGCTCGTTGTGCTTGTTCAGGGAAACAATGGTTGCAAAGAAAATGGGGGTGTCATATCGATTTTAGCTGAAACCGTTATTTGTTCTATCTTCTTCATTTGTGGGTTCCATTGTTTCTTTGTTGGAAAACGCCTGTTTTACACGAATAGACTGTGGAGATAACTTTTGAGTTTTAACAATTTTTGGGATGTTTCCCAAGTTTAGTTAATTGTTAGTTTCTGGGTTTACGTTTGTCTTTTACACTTTAGATGTGTTACAGTTCAACCCAGAATGGTTCATAAACTTTACGGTAAATTTTCCGTGAAGAGTTGGGGTGTCGGTACAGAACACGAACAAGGGAAAGTTGACAGGTTATGATGAAATCTCAAAGTTTACTTATTATATGCGTTATAATTTGGGGCTCAAATCTTTATGCCCGTTCGTCTGAGACGGCTTCAGTGGCGCGTAATGCGGAAAAATCCGGGGTTGTTCAGAAAACTATATCATTTCCCGGCAAGCGATCAACCTGGAATGGGTATGACCGTTATGATTTCAAATACGACACCCGTAGATGTATTGTTGTTGTCCCCGGAGTTGCGGCGGAGCATCGACCGTGGATATGGCGCGCGCGATTTTTCGGGCATCAGCCCCAGGCTGATCTGGTGTTGCTGGAAAAAGGTTTCCATCTTGTGTATATGGATGTCGCCGATATGTTTGGTTCGCCCGTTGCGGTTAAGCACTGGAACGCTTTTTATGAGTTGTTGACAGAGAAGTACAGGCTCAATTCGCGTGTTGCTCTGGAGGGGATGAGTCGAGGCGGACTGATTATTTACAACTGGGCATCGGCTAATCCAGACAAGGTGGCATGTATTTATGGCGACAATCCCGTCTGTGACTTCAAAAGCTGGCCGGCAGGCAAGGGGAAGGGCAAGTTCCACGCCCCGTCGTGGCGGGCGTGTTTGAAGGCGTATGGTTTCACAGAGGAGCAGGCACTGGAATACAAGAAGAATCCAATCGATGTGCTTAAGCCGTTGGCGCGTGCGGTGGTTCCTGTTCTGCATGTCTGCGGGATGGCGGACACAGTTGTGCCGGTGGCGGAGAATACGGATATTATTGAAAAGCGTTATAAAAAACTGGGTGGTAAAATTGAGGTTATCCGTAAGCCGGGAATGAATCATCACCCCCACAGCTTGAAGGATCCTTCGCCTATCGTGGACTTTGTTTTGACGTATACTGCGTCCGATTACGACAAATTTCACGGTGTTTTGCGGCGAGGTCTTAAGAACAGCCAGATCAAATTTGAGCGTGATAAAAAGGGTCGCGTTGCGTTTCTGGGTGGATCAATCACATACAACAGTGGCTGGAGACCGTATATTTGTAAATATTTGCGTCAGCGTTTCCCTTCCACAAAGTTTGAGTTTATCGCCGCCGGGATTCCCTCGACAGGGTCGGTTCCCGGTGCCTTTCGTCTGACGCGGGATGTCTTTAAGAACGGACCTGTTGATCTTTTGTTTGAGGAGGCAGCGGTGAACGACAACTGCAACTACCGCACTGAGAGCGAGCAGTTGCGTGGGATGGAGGGGATTGTCCGTCATGCCCGTAAGCTTAACCCCGACATTGATATTGTCCTGATGCACTTTGCCGACCCGGACAAGATGGAGGACTACAATGCCGGTAAGATTCCGGTGGTTATCGTCAATCATGAAAAAGTGGCATCTTACTATCAGACCCCATCCCTGAATCTGGCACTGGAGGTTACGGAACGTATCAATGCCGGGCAGTTTGACTGGAAACATGATTTCCGCAATCTCCATCCATCGCGTTTTGGTCAGAACGTATATTTCCGTTCAATGAAGCGGTTGATGGATGCCGCCTGGTGTGAGCCACTCACCGCCGCCGATCAGACAAAGGCAATGCCAATGCCATCTGAACCGCTGGATAAGTTCAGCTACTTTCGTGGACGCTACGTAGCGGTTAAAGATGCCGAGACAATTAAAGGCTTCACGCTTTATCCGAAGTGGAAGCCGAAACTCAAGGCTGGAACACGTGCCGGGTTTGTGAATGTTCCTGTTCTGACAGCCGAAGAGCGGAACGCGGAGCTGAGATTCAAATTTACGGGAACCGCAGTCGGCATTTTCAATGCGGCGGGACCGGACTCAGGTATAATTGAGTACAGTGTTGACGGCGGAGAATGGCGAGAACGCGATCTGTTCACGAAGTGGAGCGCGGGTCTTTATCTGCCGAGGGCGGTGATTTTAGAGTCTGAGTTAAGTGACGGCAGCCATACGCTTATGTTGCGAACGACCGGCAGGAAAAACCCGGGGAGCAAGGGGTATGCTTGTCATATTGTTTATTTTCTAGTAAATTAATGCGAGGAGACGAGATTATGAAAAGACGAGATTTCATGAAGACATCGAGTGCTGCAGTATTGGCTGCGCAATGTTGCGTGAACCTGAATTCTGTTTGCGCCGCAGACAATTTGCCACGTCCAAATATCCTGTTCTGCATAGCCGACGACTGGGGCTGGCCTCACGCCGGGGTCTATTCCGATCCTATTGTCAACACAGCTGTTTTTGACGAGGTAGCGAAAAACGGAGTATTGTTCGATCACGCCTACGTGTCGAGTCCGTCCTGTACTCCCAGCCGGGGTGCGGTTCTGACGGGACAGTACCACTGGCGTCTGAAGGAGAATGCGAACCTCTGGTCTACTCTGGATGTCACTATTCCGACTTATCCGTTGTTGCTGGAGAAGGCCGGTTATCACGTGGGCTACTGGCGCAAAAGCTGGGGTCCTGGTGATTTGAAGGCGGGTGGTTATACGGACACGCATCCAGTCGTTAAGAGATATCCCAAAGGATTCAAGCAGTTTCTCGATGCCAGACCGGAGGGCGAACCGTTTTGTTTCTGGCTGGGTGCGTCAGATCCTCATCGCGGGTATAAAAAGGATAGTGGCAGAAATTCAGGTATTGATGTCTCCAAAATTCCGCTCCCCGCCTTTTATCCCGATTCTGAGGTGATTCGATCTGATATTGCGGATTATTACTGGGAGGTGCAACGGTTCAATAGAGATTGTGGTGAGGCGATACAGCTGCTGAAAGAGTCTGGTCAGCTCGACAATACAATTGTTGTTATAACCGGTGATAACGGTATGCCTTTTCCGCGATGCAAAGGAAACCTCTATGACATGGGGGTGAGGATGCCAATGGCTATTCAGTGGACCGCCAGAATCAAGCCAAATCGTCGCGTCATTGATTTTATGTCACTAATCGATCTTGCCCCCACATTCCTGGAGGCCGCAGGGGTGAAAATCCCGGAGCAGATGGTTGGTCGGTCGCTGATGCCGACACTTCTCTCGGAGAAGCAGGGATTGGTTGACCGCTCACGTATTAATGTAATCTTCGGCAGAGAGCGCCATGTGCCTGCGCAGCGAGCACCCTCCATTGAGGGCTATCCATCTCGTGCTATTCGCACGCATAAATATTTATATATACGCAACTTTGCGCCCGACCGCTGGCCGGCTGGTGTGCCGAGCGGAGCCACTCATCCGATGAAATCGTTTGCCGACTGCGATAATGGACCGACAAAGAGCTTCCTTATTGACAATCAGGATGATCCGAAGGTGAAGCCGTATTTTGAACTTGCCTTTGCAAAACGCCCGGCTGAAGAGCTGTATATTGTCGCGGACGATCCTGATCAGATAAAGAATGTTGCGGCTCTTCCTGAATACGCTAAAATTAAAGAGAAGTTGGCGAAGATGCTGGATGATCAATTGAGGGAGACAGAGGATCCGAGAGTTGTTGGAAATGGAGAGGTGTTCGACAAATATCCATATCGCGCTCCGTACAAACTCAACAAATGAATGGCTCTGTAAACTTTTAAGTTCTATTGGGGCAGGGGGAAATATGCTGAGGAGTATGGGATCGCTTCCGGTTTCGTAATTTCTTTAGCGCGTATTTTGAAATTAAGTTGTTTTTTTTAAAAAAACGGCTTGTAATGTTTTGAAATTTCAATACTATGTGCGCTCGATTTAAAGATGATGGATTGAGGGGGTGTAGCTCAATTGGTTAGAGTCCCAGACTGTCGATCTGGTTGTTGCGGGTTCGAGTCCCGTCACTCCCGCCATTATCGTTTATTTGAACGAGGCGCTGGTATTCCGGCGTCTTTTTTTTGCTGAAAAAAGGATGCCCTGGCGGGCATCCTTAACACAAAGCGAATTTTCACTCTGTTATGCTGGGTCGCCCGGAGCGGAAACTGTTAGTGTCACAGTAATGCTCTTTGGCGATCCGGTTGCCGGTTCGTTTGCGTAATTGGTTCCCGTCAAATTGATCGTTGCTTGATATGTGCCAGCGACCAGGGTGGTTGTGTCATAGGTGACAGTCACGGTGTCGGCTTCTCCGAGAGATGCTCCTGTTGCCGGCTGAACTGTCAACCAGTCACAATTTTCATCCAGAGCGTAGTGCAGGGCAGAATCCCCGGTGTTGCTCACCTTGAAGGTGTCATTGCCGGCGTTAGCTCCCTGAACACACGTTGGTGTGAGAGTTGATTTATCGCAGGTCATGATGGGACCATGCACGGTTAGCGCAACAGTGATGGTTTGCGGCGATCCACTGCCGTTTGTGGATGCAACTGTAATTGTGTTGCTGTATTCTCCCGACTCAAGACTGGTCGTGTCGTAGACGACCTCGACATTGTCGTGCTCCCCTGTACTGGAACCGGAGTTGACGCTTACGCTAAACCAGGTTGATGTCTCTGAGACGCTGTAGTCCATAGTTCCGCCACCCGAATTCCACACTTCAAATGTGCTGTTAGAGGGATTATTTCCTTTATCGCATGTCGTTGTCAGCGCTTTTGGTGTGCTGGAAAGAGCAGGGGGCTCATTGACTTTGACCTGAACGGCGATGCTTTGCGGAGAACCCGTTATGTTTCCGGCATCGACGATTATTGTATCACTGTAGGTTCCTGCAACCAGTCCAGTTGTGTTGTAGCTGATCTCAACGTTGTCGTGCTCCCCGGTGCTTGATCCGGCGGTCAGACTAACGTTAAACCATGAAGATGTCTCCGCCACAGTGTAGTTAATCGTCCCGTTTCCTGCGTTCCATATCTCGAAAGACTGGGCGACGGCGTTAGAGCCTTCAGTAACGGTGGATGCGAGGTTTGTGGGACTGCATGCCAGTTCCAGAGATGGGGCCACAGTCAGTTCAATGGCGACATACTGCGGGGAGTTTGAGGCTCCTGCCGCAAGAATTGTAAGCGCGGCGTTGTAGGTTCCCGGCGCGAGACCATCAGTGTCATAATCGACCTGTATGGTGTCATGCTCACCTTTACTTGAACCACTCGTTGGTGTTATCGATGCCCATGCGGAACCCGTGGATATTTTGTAGGTAAGTATTCCTGCTGCGGAATTCCATACCTCAAAAGTCTGCGATGCCGCATCAGTACCTTCAATACACGAAGGGCTGAGGGTTGGAGAGTCATACGCTAAAGCCGCCAGATTTTGCTGATCGGATGTCCACATGTTGCTGTTGTAGTGGTAGAACCAGCGCGGATTGGATGAATCTTTGCGGTAGAATATCCAGTTAGCCTCAGTGTTGCTGTACATATATGGATAGATGGTTTTACTGGTCCAGAGCCATCCCATATCTTGAGTGTAGAACCAGATGCTACTGGTGTCTGTGGCGGCGTAGTACATCCAGCCATGTTCGAGATGGTAGATCCATTGGTTGTCAACCTCGTTGAAATAGCCAAACCAGTCGGAGTAGCTCCAGCCACCCCCGACATCTACGGCATCTTTGAAGATAGTATTCCTGCCACCGCTGACCATGATCTTGCGGTATTTTGTTCCATGATCGACATAAGCCAAATGGATGTTACCGTCTTTGTCGGTGTTGATGGCGCAGAAGTCGCCGTTACATATCTGTTTCTTTGGGCCCACCGTTCCGTCAGGAGCGATGTAAGCGATATTTATTTTATCGTGCTCATCCGGCCATGCGATCCAGCATCCGGTGCCGCGTGCCGGAGTCATCGACGGCGCGTAGCGATGCACGAATTTGGCGTCGGAGTCTATGGATTTCAATGCGCTTGTTGAGAAAATCATTTTTGAGCCATCCCAGATATTCATGCAGAGACCACCCTGATGTTCGAATACAGCAGCCATGTACGCCATCGCTGTGTTGGCATTGTCATTGCAGACAGCGGGATGGTTATGGTCATCGCCCTGATTGCTGTAGCGAGAGTATTTTGCCCAAACAATATCTTTTTTGCCAATAGAGTTATGGTATTTTGATGCGTAAGCACTGTAGCCGTTCATAATTCCGTGCCAGACAGTGTTTTGTCCTGCGGCGGTGGCGATTCTGAATCTAAATTTTTCACCGCTTCTGTCTGGTCCCATTCTGCCGCTTGTGGGGCGACCGCCGTTATCAAAATTGCCCGTTCCCAAGTCGTTGATTATGCCCCAGTAGCCATAGAAAGCCATAATCATGCATTGATCGGGATATTTTGGGTCGATCTGGACATTTCCCGGACCCCATCCATTTTGGACTCCGTAGTGGCGCAGACTGAACCACTCCTTGGTAGGATTGACAGCCATATTTTTGTAGAGCCAGAGTCCCTGGCCACTGTTGCCGAAATCGCCGGCCTTGAAGTAGTGCGCGTAAATCCATGCTCGATCTTTGGAATCGATCTCAATCCATGGTTGCGATATTGCGCTTGTGTGCGCATATTCGCTGTTGCGTGTGGCAAACGTGGTGCCTGCCCAGGTACCGCCAATTTTACCGTAGTAGTAGAGTGTATTACCTAAAGCAACATGACCGCGGTCAATTATTATATGCGGTTGCCCCTTGCTGTCGGTGTCGATGGAGGGACGAACTCCGGAAAAACTACCGCAGGTCTCCTCCGCGCCGATTTGGGTTATCTCCTGCAACTGTGCCCATACGCCCGTTGCGGCGAAAGTGAAAATAGCGATGAAAATAGCCATCGTTAATACTCTGTAATTCTTCATGTTTTATCCCTTTATATGGTATAGCTGATATGAACCGCTAATGACTGCCTGACGACCTAGTAAACAATTCGCGTGAACCTACACTAATAGTCCTCTATTGTCAACAGGTGATTACGAGACAGTTAATTTTTTTTGCGTGGATTATTTTTCGCAATATAGAGCGGGCGGTTTGCGCCAATCAGCATTCAACGGCATGTTCACGGCGAAAATCGTGATCTTCAGTTAATGCTGCTGAAGCCAAGTTCTAATTTGCGTGGCATTGGGGTCGCGCGGAGCTAGTTGGAGGAATTTACGGTAATGGCTTTTAGCCTGATTGTTTTTATTGAGTTTTGAGGCGATCATTCCCATAAGAAAGTGGGCCTTGGCGTAGGAAGGATCAGTTTTTATGAGCAGGTTGAGCTGTTTGGTTGCGTTTATGTAGTCCTTATGGCTAAAGTGGATTAACGCGAGATTGAAGCGGGCGTTCACGTAGTCCGGGTCCAGATCAATGGTGGCTAGATATGCCTTTTCAGCGGCGACATCGTGGTCTGTTGCCCCATATGCCACACCGAGATTGAAGTGCGCACGAACGAAGCGTTCATCAAGTTTCACGGCTTGCTGATAGTGCTTGATCGCAGCACTCCAGTTCTGACGGCTTTGTTCGTTTACACCCTGATTGAATTCGATCACCGCCGCATTGTGGTTGCGGATTATCACTGTGTGTGCTCTGGTTGGAGATGGATCTGTCGTAAGCGGTTGATTCTCCGATGGCTGGATGATATTGATACGTTCCTGAGCTGTGAGAACGCGCGTGTCACCTGGAAATAGGTTGGAGAACTTTTGATAGATTTTAACAGAGGCTCCGGCATCTCCGGTGTGTTTGTCGTAGAGCCGGGCGAGTGCCCAGAGTGCTTCCCGATTTCTCCCGTCCTGCTTAAGTGCTTTTTTGAGGGAGATGATTGCGGTATCATACTCCTCCAGAATGATGCTGCATTTCGCAACGGCAACCCGCGCATCGGTCCATTCGGGTTCGAGCGCGACGGCTTGACGCAATGCGTCTCGCGCCTTTTCGGGTTTGTTGTTTTCCATGTAAAACCTGCCTAGCGCATAGTGCGCTCTTGGCTGTTCAAAGCAGATCTTGACTGCGGTCAGCAATGTTTCGAGTTGTCGTTCCCGATCACCTTTGCGTCGCGCACGACCAGCTTCCTGCAGGCAGAGATTCAGAGCGTAGGCGGACTCACCGCTTCTACGTCTGCTGCGAGCCAGATCCAGTACGTCCTGATGCTGGTTTTCGTTTGACTCGTCGTCGAAATTGACGCGCTTGCCGCCGTTCGGCGGGTTGGGGGCAGGATTGGTGCTTTTAATCAGGGTGGATGATTTTGCAATCAGATCTTTGATATATCGGGTCTGTTCACCTTTTTCTTTGACGAGTAGAAACTGATTGGCCAGCTTGATGCCCTCATCGTGTTTCCGCAGGAGCGTGAGATCGACGACGGCGAGATTGTAGAGGGCGGGGGCGTACGATTTATCGAGTTCAATGGCTTTCAGCCAGTGTTCGCGAGCGATGGTTGCCCGTTGCAGGTGGAACTCAGCTAGTCCTGCCGCAGTGATAATGCGAGGTGAGTCGGGCGAGTTTTTCATGGCATCGATGTATATTCGGCGGGCATCGGCCCAGAGTTTTTTGTCCAGATAGATTGCGCCAAGGTGTTCGAGGGGGCGTGTTTTGCGAGTGTTGAGGATGGCGGCCTCTTGCATTAGCGCGATGGCGGTTTGCGTGTCACCTTTCTTCATGGCCAATATTCCGAGATTGTATACGGCATTCTGAAATTCAGGATTGAGTTCGCGTGCGGTTCTGAATGCGTCGAAAGCCTGCTGAAGCTCTTGCAGATTCCAGCAGGCAACCCCGAGGTAGTTGTAGACGCGTGCCTTGGTCTCTGTGTCTGCTGTCTTGTTGATGCTGTTCTGTAACCATGTTTTGGCGAGAACGAAGTCGCCGGATTCCAGTGCTTTTCTGCCCTTGAGAAGCTCGCGTTCGCCGTGATTGGAGCCACATCCTGCGATCAAAAAAGATATTACCGTCAATATCGCGAATTTTAATGTTAATTCCATTAAAGTGTCCTGTTTATTTTTATATTATTAAGATTTTGAAACCCATAATTTGCGCTGGCGCGGACCGTCGAATTCGCAGAAGTAGACTCCCTGCCAGATGCCTCGGCATATCTCTCCGTTTTCCACAATGAGTTGTACGGATGACCCCATCATAGATGCCTTGACATGCGCGGCTGTGTTGCCCTCAGCATGGCGATACCCGTTCCTCCACGCGATCAGGTTGTCAAGGATGTCCGTCATGTCTGCCATAACGTCTGGATCGGCGTTTTCGTTGATTGTGATTCCAGCAGTTGTGTGTGGCACAAATACAGTTATCACGCCAGCGGTCATATCCCACTCCCGCACGACCTCACTGATGATTCCGAAGCAGTCTATGAACTCGGTTCTTTTGCCAGTTGTTATATCAATTTCTTTCATGGCGTTACATTGTAGCGTATGATATAGATTGCTCCAACAAGAAAGGACTTTTTTTACAGAAAAAGTGACTGGTCGACAGGATTTATATGGTTATTTTTATATTTGTGCAGATTGCGGTGTTGTTACTATTGCTGGTGTGTTCGGGGTTTTTCTCGAGTAGCGAGACAATTCTGTTCTCGCTGAGTCCGTTGCAGGTGCGCCGAATGGTTGCCGTGAAAGGGCGGAAAGGACAGTTCGTGGAGGAACTTCTGTCCGATCCCTCCAGCCTGCTCTCCACAATTCTGATTGGGAATATTATCGTGAACGTCGCCCTGGCATCGGTTGGGTATTCTCTGGCATCGCATTTTTCGCCCAATCACGGCGCACAGATATCTGTTCTTGTGCTGACCTCGGTGCTGTTGGTTTTCGGGGAGATAGGACCCAAGCGTATGGGGTTGGCACACGCCGAAGAATTGGCGACCACCTACGCTTTTGTTTTGAAATTCATCAAGATGCTGACGACCCCGCTACGTTATTTTCTGGAGCGCATCACGGTTTTGCTCAAAGACCTGATGGAGCCACATGAGCGCACCTTTAACGAAGATGAGTATGAGACGGTTATCGATATAAGCGGCGAAGAGGGGCTGCTGGATAAAGAGGAGTGGGGAATGATGAAGGCGGTAACCCGCCTGGAGAATTTGCGGGCGGCGAATGTTATGACACCGCGTGTTGACTTGAAAGGGATAGACTTGGACGAAGATGAAGGGCGGGTTGTATATCTGGCGAAAAAGGCGACCCGCAAAACCATGCCGCTTTACCGGGGGCAGATAGACAACCTTGAAGGATTTCTGGATGTCCGTAAGTTTCTGTTGGATCCCACGCATAATCTTGCGGCGGCATTCATTGAACCTCTCTATGTCCCTGAGAGTAGCTCTCTGGATATGGTTTGGGCTCAACTCCAGCGAAACCGCTGTCGCAACGCCGTGGCGGTGGATGAGTATGGAGGAGTGGCGGGCTTGATTACCCGTGGCGATATTCTTGAGGAGATCACTGGTGAGATATACAGCGATATGAACAAATCGGCACCGGTACTGGAAGAGATTGAACCGAACACCTGGATCGTGGATCCGCATTTCAGTCTGGAAGATTTGAACCGCAAGCTGAACCTGAATCTCCACGCCGAAGATTCAGATCGGCTTTCGGGGTGGATGGCGGAACAGACGGGGCATCTACCTTTGCCCGATGATGTCATTAAGGCGCAGGGTTGTTGTGTTGTCGTTCTGCACACTAGGAAGCACAGGGTAACCGGCGCACGGATAACCAAGATGAAGGATGAGGAAGAAGAATGATTGTGCTTCCCCAAATAATACTACTGTTTTGTTGCCTGTTCGGGGCCGCCTTTTTCGCGGGGATGGAGATGGGTGTCGTCTCGCTGGACACTCTTCGTTTGCAACACCTGTTGCGCAAGAAGAACAGAAACGCATTGATATTGCGCCGTTTTCTGGAAAACCCGGACCTCCTGTTTGGCACTACGCTGGTCGGAACAAATCTCTGCCACATGACATTTTCGGTTACAATGGCCAGTATCTTTATCTTTTGGTTTGGAGAATCGGGTTCATGGATTGCAGGTCCGTTAACCACCCTCATTTTGCTTGTGTTCGCTGAGTTTCTCCCGAAAAGCTGGATGGCGGCACGTCCCGCCAGACGGGTTCTACCGCCAGCCACCCTTCTGCGTGCGAGTAGCCTCGTTCTAGGTCCGATAGGGAAGGCTGCAACCAAGTTGGCCGGTCTGGTTTTTCGCGTTCCCGGTAAAGGTGAAGGTATCTTTCAGCGTATAACACTCGATGATTTTGTGCATTTGACGCACACAACCCATAAGGCGGGACAGCTTAGCACCGTCGAGAACCGCATGATAAACGCGGTTCTTGCGCTTAAAGGCAAAACTGCCGTCGATATAATGGTTCCGCGCAAGAAGATGGCTTATTGTTATATAGATACGCCAGTCGATAAGATTTTGACGCTGGCGCGTTCACGGTCGGTGAACCGCTTTCCTGTCTATCAGCCGGAGACCGACTCTTTTACGGGGATAATTTATATATTTGACGTGTTGAAGGACGATGATTGCACAGGCAAGACCGCCACCGACTATCTGCAACCGCCGCAGTTTGTCCTTAGCGACACACCTGTTGAGCAGATCATTCCCCGTATGCGTCTCACCCGCCAGCCGTTTATGATGGTTGCCGATAAACGCAGCTCGGATGTGATCGGGATAATAGCACTGAATGAAGTGCTCAACAGGATTGTGTATTAGCCTTATATTTGGGTTGAAAAAATGATTGTCGAAAGTTAATCTCCGCGACATTGTTAATTTGTAAAAATGCAGGACAAACGATGATGAGTGTAAAGAAATTTAATGCTGAAGCCGACAATAAAAAGGCGGTTGTGGCTCATGTTATACCGTTTATAGCGTGGATTTTTATCATGCACATGCTGGGAGACCCGTCGGGTTGGACGTATGCTGCACGCACATTGATTTGCACTGTCATGCTGGTCGCACTGCGACCCTGGCGCTGGTATCCCGCCTTTGAGCTTAAATATTTGCCAATATCGGTTGTGGTCGGGGTAGCGGTCTTTGTGATGTGGGTCTTTCCTGAATCGCCATGGATGCCAGAAGTCGCCCGCGACTTTTATATGAAATATCTTATGTTGCCGTTTCTGAAAATGCCCGAGCCACTGACAGCGTTCCCATATTCACCCGAAGTTTGTGGCTGGACTTTATCGATTGCGCGTTTGATGGGTTCCGCCTTTGTGATAGCGATTATTGAGGAGTTCTTCTGGCGCGGTTTTCTGTATCGCTGGATGCTGGGCAAACTATTTCTCGATGTCGATCATGGCAAGTTGCAGATCGGAATGCTCATAGTGATAAGTCTGCTTTTTGGTCTGGAGCATGCCCGCTGGCTGGCTGGCATAATCTGTGGAATAACTTATGGTCTGCTCTACATAAAGACCCGTAATATCTGGGCGCCGATTGTCGCCCACGTTATCACCAATATGCTCCTGGGTGAGTATGTGCTGATAACTGGTAACTATGCTTTCTGGTAAGCACCTGCAAAACCCGTGCGCCGGGATCCGGCGTTCACGTATGCGCTTAGATTCAGCATTTGTGGGGCGAAACTCACTCTTGTCAATATTGCACTCTTTCTCATTACTGATTTCGGTGGTGGATTGTAAAGTTAAACCCGGATTTGGTAGTTGATGTGGATGCAGATGCGCTATGCTTTCGCTCACAACAGGTTGCGCATGAGCGAAGACGCGGAAGCATTCCGCGAATTGTTAAAACTAAACATTGGCAATCAACGACTTGCGATATTTGCAGGGTTGGATTTTTATGAAAAACCAGATTTTTGCCTTTTAAAAAGTTTTTTGAGAAACCTGGGTTAACCGGAAGCTTTGAGTGTCATGAGAATTGCGTGTTTAACGTTTGACTGCTGACGGGAAACGCAATATATGAGATGGAATGAATTTATCTAAATATCTTTTTTCTCTTTTGGCGATGCCTGTATTCTGTTTCGGATTTGAGGCAGCGTGGGTTGACGAACTCACTCCAATTTATCCCGATTCAAAGGTGATTGAAGGGCGGATTGAGTGCAGGCTGGATGTTCCTGCGGTGGCGGTGGCGGGGGTTCATCTGCTGATTTCGGGTCTTCCTGCGGAGAGTTCGCTGACGCTTCCAAAGGTTTCCGGCGGAGTCTGGAGCCGCCTGATAGCGGTGCCTGTGGAAGAGAATACGGGGCTTGATTCGCGCACAGAGAGGTTTTCCGGTAAGAAAAACCCCTTCGTGATTCGCCGGGCACCGTTTTGGGTTTACGACGCAATTGAACCGCTCAAGAGCGACACCGTTAAAGTGGACGATGAGGGGCGGGTGGCGTTAAGACTTGAGCTGACGGGGGGAAAGAAGCGATTGATTAAATGTCATCTTACTGCTGGGGAAGAGACCGTTGAGCTGTCAGTCGATTATCGTCCGCATTTGATTCATTTGACACCTGCCGGGGAAGTGGGGTTTCACTATACCAACTGGTTTTCTCTGAGGAATATCGGGGGAACTCGCGGATTGAAGGTATGGACGGAGGATTGGTGGCGAATGCTGGATAAATCGGCGGAGTTGATGGCACGCGGTCGGCAAAATACGGTTTATGTTCCTGTTACATCCATGTGCTCGCTGGATAATTCGGGGGAACTGCAGTTTAACAGGGAGCGTTTTGAGCGTTATATAAAAATCTTTATCAAGCATGGTTTTTGTTACTTTGAGGGTGGGCATTTGGCTGGACGTAAAGACGGAAAATGGAGTGCGACGAATTTGGTCACTCACATTGGAAAACACAATGTTACGAGTAAAGAGGGGCTGGCGGAGATGACGGCGATTTGTCGGCAACTGTATAAGGAGATAGAACGACATGGCTGGAGAAAACAGTGGGTTCAGCATCTTGCAGATGAGCCGTCGGATCAGCTGGTGGGCGATTACAGAGAGGTTGCAACTTTGCTACATAGAGAGATGCCGGGCATTCCTGTTTTGGATGCCACTGTAACCCGGAATATTATTGGCGCCATCGATATCTGGTGTCCGCAAATCCAGCGTTATCAAAACAACAATGATTTTTTTGAAGAGCGTCGCGTTGCTGGAGATCGAATCTGGACGTATTCCTGTCTTGCACCGGGTGGTCCGTGGCTCAACCGCCTGCTTGATCAGGAACGGCTTCGCCCCGTCTATTTTGGCTGGGCCGCTGTGAAGTTCCAGCTCGACGGGTTTTTGCATTGGGGATTGAACTACTATCGCGTTGATCCATACAAGCAAAGTGTGACAATCCACAAAAAGGGAAATCCTGACAACCGGCTTCCGGCGGGTGACTCCCACGTCTTTTATCCTGGAAAATATGCCCCTCTCTCATCCACTCGTTTTGAGGCGCACCGTATCGGAATGGAGGATTTGTCCATGCTGAAAATGCTGATGAAAAGAGATCCGGCGTTGACAAAAATTTTAATATCTGAAGTTTTTCAGTCGTATGATTCTTACAGCAAATCTGTGGAGTTATATCGGGCAACCCGATTGAAGCTTATGCTGGCACTTGAGGAGAAGCACTAGTTTCGCCGGACATGGAAGAATCGGGTTTTTGACGAAAAAGCGGGGGTGTAGATGATGCGCATGGTATTCCCGTTGCCGATGATAGGGGATACGCCAGTGTCAGTCCAGACGATCGGGCTGGTCAGGCTGGATGTGTCGAAGAGGCGGTATTCGATCCCGTTCAGCGAGTCAAATCCGATAGTCAGCACCCCACCGCTGAGAGAGATTGACGTGGCGTGAATCGGACCCGGTCCGGGACCGATATATTTTTCCGCCAAATACTCATACACACTCGTGAGTTCCGCATTGTTCAGGGCGCGGTTGTAGAGCAGTACTTCGGCGATATCCACGT
>CAYTQP010000058.1:0-15064 GCA_964440175.1 uncultured Verrucomicrobiota bacterium | reverse complement strand
CAAGCCCAATCAGGAGGGGCTACGCCGCCATTTCTCAGCAGTTGCGGATATAGGTTTGCCAGTTGTACTCTACAATGTGCCAGGTCGCAGTGGACGTGAAATATCAATCGACACCATCGTCGAGCTGGCTGCGCATCGAAATATTGTGGCGGTGAAAGAGGCTGGCGGTAGCGTGGATCGTGTCAGTCATATTGTCCGCCGCTGTGATCTCGATGTCCTCTCCGGTGATGACTCGCTCACACTGCCGATGCTGGCGGTTGGCGCGGTTGGTGTTGTCAGCGTTGCCAGCAATATCGCGCCGAAGCTGGTCGTGGATATGGTGAGCAGGGCACTGCGGGGGGAGTGGAGCGAAGCGGAGTCCGCGCACAGGAGGCTGCATAAACTCTTTTGTGATATATTCATTGACACAAACCCCATCCCCGTAAAGGCGGCGTTGGCGATGGCAGGCAAAATCAACGAGATATATCGTCTTCCGCTTTGTCCTCTGGCTGAGGATAAAAAGGCGGTTCTGGCGGAGACCCTGAAGGAGCTGGGGCTTGCGGGAGGAAAGGAATAGCGTATGAAAAAGACTGTTGTTTTGGGAGCGGGCGGGCGTATGGGACAGGCGATTTCACGTTGTTTACTGAATGGTTCTGTCGATGATTTGGAGCTGATCGGTGCTGTCGATCTGTGGGATTGCCCCAGTTTGAACACGGATGTCGGTTTGGCTGTTGGCGGGAATGAGTCGGAGGTGAAGATTATTTCCGATCTGAGCGTTGTCGGACCGGATGCTGATGTCATCATCGACTTCACCTCTCACTTCTGCACCGCCGGCAACGCGCCGCGTTGCGCGGAGTGGGGAACCGCGATGGTTGTCGGCACAACTGGTCTGAGTGAAGAGGAGGTCGTTGCCCTGGAAGAGGCGGCAAAAAGCATTCCCATTGTCTGGGCTCCGAATATGAGTCTGGGTGTTAATTTGCTCTTCTCGCTTGTCGAGTCAGCGGCGGCGGCACTCAAAGGCAAGGGTTACGATATTGAGATTATTGAGCGTCATCACCGCCTCAAAAAAGATGCCCCCAGCGGAACTGCGCTCGGACTCGGAAAGGCCGCTGCCGCTGGATATAAGTGGGATTTACAAAAGACCCGGAAGGATGGGCGTTGCGGGGATGAGGGTGAACGCCCCGAAGAGGAGATTGGTATTCACGCCGTGCGCGGCGGTGGTGTTGTGGGCGATCACACGGTGCTTTTTGCAGCCGAGGGCGAGTGCGTTGAGTTATCTCACCGTGCCATCACACGTGACACCTTTGCTCTTGGCGCGTTGCGTGCTGCCAGTTGGATCGTTGACAGCCCGCCCGGTCTCTACTCAATGAAAGATGTTCTCGGATTATGAATTGCCGGGCGTTTGAAGAGATATGCCATGGGCGTGTGTCTCACGCCAAATCAGTTGAAATTAGGTTGAAAGAGGGGTAAATGTGTGTTAGGTTACCAGATAGAAAGTGAGTGTGAATTATGAAGATTGTAGCAGTGGGAAGTTTCTTTTTTTTCGTGTTTGCAGTTTTTCTTGTTTGCGGCGACACTGTTGTCACTCCAGTGAGAGTTACATCGAGTGCTGGCAATGATGTCAATTCTCATATCAACTATCTGATTGCCGATAATCCCACGTATACAAAAGAGATGTCGCTTCAAAGACCTGTTGGAACCGCTGTAACTCTGCCCAGTGGCGCGGATGTTGCTCTTGCTCTCGCCACCTTTCATTTGCGCAGTGGGAGAGGGGAAGCTGAATCCTGGACCCAATTAATTGACCGTCTTCCTGAGGAGGGGGCTATTCTTGTTTTTGACCTCACTGGCGGAGGAAATGTTGACATTAATTCTGTTATCCTTTGGCAATACGGGAATCATGGAGGGAAAAGACTTTCCGAAAATGACACGAAGGATTTCAGAATGATATTCCACACTGAAGCGCAGGGAACGGTGTTTGATTTTAGCACTGAACCTGTTGATTTGACCGCCGCAATGAAAAAGGCGGGGAAAACAACTGATCTTAACGTTGCGCAACAGTTCACGTTCACCGTCAAACGCGCACGTTATGCCGCTATGAAAATCGACAGCAACCACGGTATCGATGGTCAACTTGGACCTCGTTATGGTCTTGGCGAGGTTCGTTTCAGCACTCCCGGCGGTGTCCCGCGTGTTGCCGCCGGATATTCTAATCTCCGTGCACCACCGCGGAATACCAACTTGCGGTCAGTTGCGCCGCCGGCGAGAACTGAGATTCCGGATGGGGATAATGCTGGAGCGTTGCGGACATGGCACTCTCTGAATGGCGATGCGATCGATGCCCGATTCAAGAAGAACTATCTCGGATGGATCACTCTGGAGCGGGAGAATGGTAATATTGTGAGGGTGCATATATCCAAACTTTGTAAACAAGACCGTGACTATTTGAAAAAGCTGACTCTATAAACCTGCTTAGAGTTTTTACAGAGAGATGCGGACATAGATTTCACTTGAATTTTAAGTGTCGTGACGGTACTGTCTCCTCAATTAACGGTGTTTGCGGGAACCCTGCGCTTTTCATGCGGCGGGTGTTGCGATAGTTGCCAACTGACAGGAATAAAAAATAAAAGGATGATAATGAGAGCGAATTGGGTTGCGCCGGGTTTGGTTGTTTTTGTGCTGGCAGTATCTTCGATATCCGCGAGTGCGGCGGCGATGTTGTCGGTGGTTCCGTTGCCCGTGCGGATGGAGCGGTTGGAGGGACGTGATTTTGAGATTAATTCAGGGACGCGAATTATCTATCAGGGTGAGGCGGCGCGGAAACCGGCGGAATTGCTGGCGGCAACGTTGCGTCAAGCGTCGGGATTTCCCCTGAAGGTGCTTCCGCTGACGGGCGGGGAGATGAATGTGATCTCTTTGACGACAAGGCGGTTGGACTCCCTGAACAGGGAGGGATATAAACTACACTCTTCGGCGAAAAAGGTGGATGTTACGGCATCTGCGGCATCGGGTCTCTTTTACGGGACGCAGACACTTCTGCAGCTTTTGCCGCCGGAGGTTTTTAACACCGCCCCATCCGAATCGGTTCGCTGGCGGATTCCGCCTGTGGAGATTTCTGATGAGCCGTCATTTGTCTGGAGGGGGATGATGCTGGATGTGGCGCGGTATTTTTTCACGAAAGAGTACGTGTTGCGTTATCTGGATATGATGGCGATGCATAAGATGAATGTGCTACACTGGCATCTGGTCGATGACTGCGGCTGGCGGATTGAGATTAAAAAATATCCAAAACTGACAGAGATCGGCGGCTTTCGGGGAAAGGGTGAGAAGCGATACGGCGGGTTTTATACACAGGACGATGTTCGCGAGATTGTCCAGTACGCCGCCGACAGGAATATCACGATTGTTCCGGAAATTGAGGTTCCTGCCCACACCCTTTCCGCACTCGCAGCTTATCCCTGGCTAGGCTGCGCTGGCAAACAGTTTTCGGTTCCGAGTCGCCACTCGATTTCACCGGAAATCTATTGCGCGGGAAAAAAAACCACGCAGTATTTTTTAGAGGATGTGATGACGGAGATTTGCGATTTGTTTCCCGGCGAGTTCATTCATATTGGTGGGGATGAGGCGAAATACAACCGCTGGAAAAAATGTCCCGACTGTCAGCGCAAGATTAAAGAGCTGGGATTGAAGAACGAGTATGAGCTTCAGGGATGGATGACGACCGAGCTGGAGAAATTTCTCGCAAAGAAAAAGAAACGCATCATTGGCTGGGCGGATATTCTCGAGTGCGGTGTGAGTCCGAGGGCGGGTTTGATGACGTGGCATCGTCCGCAGACTGCAGTGCGAGGTGCGAAACGTGGAAATCCTGTGGTTATGTCGCTCACGCATCATGCCTATTTTGACACAGCGGAAAGTCGGTTGCCGGGTGAGCCGCCCACCGCTCGCTGGATTCCGCCGATCTCACTGCGGAAGGCGTATGAATGGGATCCGCTTCCCAAAGGAGTGACGGGTGATGCTGTTAAAAATATTCTTGGTGCCAACGGTTGTATCTGGAGTGACCGTTTCCTGCATAACGCAAATGTGCTGGCCGACAAGCCGGGCGAAGGAACGGTGAAGTCGGAGGCGTATGTTGATTATCTTTCGCTTCCGCGCATGGCGGCACTGGCGGAGGTGACTTGGACACCTGAGAATATGCGTGATTATGAAGGTTTTACGCGTCGCATGCGTCGGATGTATCTTCGCTATAAGAATGCAGGATACAATTTCCGAATGCCGACACCGCTGCTGGAGACGGTTAAAAACCAAGATGGTAGCGCAGAAATTTATGCCGCTTCTCCGATCGAAGGCGGCACAGTGCGTTACACGCTGGACGGAACCGATCCGTTGCCGGACTCGCCTCTGCTGGAAAAACAGATTGTGGTTGGGAGCGATCAGACATTCAAAACCGCCACCTTTGCCGCCGATGACAGAACCCGCAGTCTGGTTTACACCTATATGGGCGGGGCTCGCAAAACGACCGCGAAATACGGCAAGAAGATTGGTGAATGGAAGTCTGGTCAGCCGGGCATCGGCAAGCCTGTGGAGATGGTGTTCGATGCCACCGGATATATCAATAAAAACGGCAAATATCAAATCACTTTCCTCTATTCCAAGGGGCGGCAGCGTCTGGATATAGACGGAATTGAGGTGGTGATAAATGATCAGAAGACAGTGGCTGGAGATGACCATCATGGGATTACAGGGCGACAGAACAGGAAGAACAGCTACATCGTCAAGATCGAAAGCTATGAGACCGGGGCTTCCTTCAAGATCAAGGCGCGGGTCTATGGTGACACGGGTAACGACTCCAACGGAACGGTCTTTATTCGTCTCATGTGACGGGCATTTTGCGTGCTGGATAATCATTAACTATAGTTAGACGGAAGAACTATCAACTATGTGCGGGATTTGCGGATTTAACAGGAACGACCCTGAACTGATTGAACGTATGATGCGCCAGTTGCGGCATAGAGGTCCGGATCAGAAGGGTTCCTGGTGTTGTGATGACTGGTCGCTCGGACATCGGCGTCTCAGCATTATCGATTTAACCGATCACGGGCGGCAACCGATGGCTAACAGAGATGGCTCTATTCAGGTGGTTTTTAACGGTGAGATTTACAATTTTGCTGAGTTGCGTGCAGAACTGGAGACCAAGGGTTATGTCTTTCATGGTCATTCGGATTCGGAGGTGATTCCCTATGCGTATGAGGAATACGGGATCGATTGTATTAAGAAGTTTCAGGGGATGTTCGCGATTGCGGTCTGGGATGCACGCACACAGGAACTCTTTCTGGTGCGGGATCGCGTTGGAATAAAACCACTGTATTACTACAAAAATAAAAACCGCTTCGCATTCGCGTCCGAGATTAAGGCCATTGTCGAGGATAAAGAGATTGAGCGCGAGCTGAATCACTCCGCCTTTTACAGCTATATAGGATTTGAGTTTGTCCCTGCGCCGGAGACAATGTTTAAGAATATCTACAAACTTCCAGCCGCTCATTATCTGCGATATAAGGATAATAAAATTGATGTTAAGCAGTACTGGGATTTGGAGTTCAATGACGGTGAAAATACCAATTTCAATCTGGATGAAACGGTTGAAGAGTTAAGGCGTCTGTTGGATGAGGCGGTTCAGTCGCGCTTGATTAGTGATGTGCCGCTTGGCGCATTTCTTTCGGGTGGACTCGATTCCAGCACAATCGTCGCCATGATGCGGAGGCATGTTTCAGGCAAACTGAGGACGTTCACGATTGGATACGAGGATAAAACATTCAGTGAGCTTGAGTATGCCGAGCAGGTCGCCAAATATTTTGACACCGAGCACCATGTGTTGATGATTGACGAGATGAACCCGGAGCTAATCGAAAAATCGCTTTGGCACTTTGATGAGCCGATGACCGATCTGTCGTCAATTCCACTGATGCTGATTTGTGAGAAAGCGCGTAAGGATGTGACAGTTGTGCTGAGCGGGGAGGGTGGCGACGAGGTTTTCGCTGGCTACGACCGGTTTAAGGCCAGCAAACTCAACTCGTATTATCGCTGGATTCCCCGACCGCTTCGTGAACGTATAATCGCCCCGCTGATCGCTGCTCTTCCCGACCAGACCCAGAAGAAAGGGGCGGTCAACATGCTGAAACGCTT
Organism: uncultured Verrucomicrobiota bacterium; assembly: GCA_964440175.1. Taxonomy (GTDB): domain Bacteria; phylum Verrucomicrobiota; class Kiritimatiellia; order CAYTQP01; family CAYTQP01; genus CAYTQP01. The sequence goes on along the minus strand of CAYTQP010000058.1, from coordinate 8,908 downwards.
TGTCGAGGGTTCACTTCTGCCAGCGGAGGCGGAACACCTGCGCTGGCAGTATTTTTCGAACACCAAACGCGATACCGCCCTTTTTAACGATGCTTTTAAGGAACGGGTCGATTTCGATCCTTTCTCCCGCTTGCGTGCCTGCGGATCGCGTTGTCAGACACGCGATCGCGTCAATCGCGAATGCTATCTAGATACGCGCTTCGAAATGCCGGACAGTGTGCTGATGAAAGTGGACAAGATGAGTATGGCGAACTCGCTGGAGATCAGGGTTCCTCTGCTGGATCATCGCCTGCTGGAGTTCATGGCAAAAGTTCCGGGTAATCAGAAGTTGCGTGGCTTTCAGACAAAGGCCGTCTTCAGAAAGGCACTGGAGGGGATGCTCCCTCAGAATATCGTCTATCGTGGGAAGCAGGGATACAGTCTGCCGGTCAAAAACTTCCTGCGCACACATCTGAAGGAGTACCTGACCGACACACTCAAATCTTCGCCAGTAATCCGCGACAATACCAACGCCGATTGTGTCCAGAGGCTTCTAGATGAGCACATGAGCTATCAGCATAACCATAACCATCTTCTCTGGGGTCTGATGCATACGGCTATCTGGCATAAAAAATTTATTGAAAACTAAAAGATTGGCACTAATATGACTGAAGAACAGACACAATATAAAGTTAAAGAGGCAGCAAAGGGAGGGGGCGGCTTTGCAAAGTACCGAGCACTGTACTATGGCGATGCGTCTATCGGTCGAGTTGTTTTGTGTGAACTACTGATAACTCTTTTCGGATGGATACCCGGTGCGTTAGGACTTGTTCTGCGGTCCAAGCTCTATCCTCTCATGTTTCCCGGAATAGGGAAAAAGGTTGTTTTCGGTCGCGATGTCACTATTCGCCATCCTCATAAAATTAAAATAGGAAACAACGCGGTGATTGATGATAACTGCGTAATTGATGCCAAAGGTGATGGCAACGACGGGATAACCATCGGTGGCAATGTCTACATAGGTCGCAACACCATTGTGTACTGCAAGGGTGGGGATATTGTCCTTGAGGACGGGGTCAACATCTCTTCGAACTGCCAGATTTTCTCGTCGAACAATCTGCTTATAAAACAGGGAACAATGATTGGTGCTTACTCATACTTTCTCAGTGGGGGGGAATACGATTACGAGGACTCCACACCGTTTGCGGAACAGAGCGGCATGTGTACCCGGGGACCGCTGGTAATTGGAGTAAACTGCTGGTTCGGTGCACGGGTGACAGTTTTGGACGCAGCCTGCGTTGGAGATCATTGCGTAATCGCCGCCGGTGCCGTGGTCAATAAACCGGTGGCGGCGGACTCCATTGCCGTGGGTGTGCCAGCGAAGATAATCAAATCCATTTCCGCGTCAGCAAACAATACGGAGGGATAGAGGGATGCCGTCTCCCATTGCTCATATTTCAGCGGCCTGGGTCATCTCTTCCTTTTTCCGCAATCACGTGGCGAAAGTGACACGCGCTTTTTCAGATCGGCGTATGCTTCTGTTTTTAGTCTGCGTCTTCTTTTCGCTACTGCCAGATGTCGATGCGGTGCCTGGAGTTTTGAGCGGGGAGATGGGACGTTTTCATAATCAGTGGACTCACAGCATCCTTTGGGCATTTGTTTTGTCGGCGGTGATAGCGTTTATTGCGCGTTGTCGGAGGAAAGGAGGCTTTGGTGACTGGTTCACACTGATTTTCAGTTGCTACGGAATTCATATCCTGATGGATTACTTCACCTATGGACGCGGAGTGCGCCTCTTCTGGCCTTTTACTGCCACGCGCTATAAATTCAATCCTCCGTTTTTCGGCGGATTTCACTGGTCGGAAGGTCTCTTTTCCCGCAGTCATATCACTACAGCGGTTGAGGAGATCTCATTCGGGGCGATCCTTATTGGAAGTTATTGTGTGATCGAACTGCTCTGGCGCGGTTTCTCGAAAAATTCAGATGCTGCGCTGGAAGATAAAACAAGAGAAAGAGGATAGAGGATGCTGGAAAAGATATTTGAGTCCATTATGCTGATATGTTTTGGATGCGCCTGGCCGTTCGCCATTGCGAAATCATTGAAAAGCAAGTCTGCCGACGGTAAAAGCCCTGCATTTCTCATCATCCTGATCATCGGATATGTCGCCGGATTGCTCTCGCATCTCTTTGGAGAGATCACTGCCGTTGTGTTGCTCTATCTTCTGAACGCCACCATGGTGACCATCGACCTTATGCTGGTTTTCAAATATCGAAAACCAGGAGATGCAAGCTAAATAACAAATCAGGGCAAAAGTCCGCGGGCAATGATGCCGTCAGCGACTTTCTGTACGCCGATATCCATCGCCGCATCACGCATTGAAAGACCCTTCGCCTGTGAGTATTCGTAAACCTCGCTGAACCGTTTGCCCATCCGCTTCATCAACCGCTGTTCGACCTCGTCGATGCTCATCTGTTCGTGCTGGGTCTCCTGAGTATACTCCAGATACGAAACGAATACACCTCCGGCATTGGCCAGTATGTCAGGAATGATAAACACGCCTTTATCATAAAGTATCTTATCGCCGCCTGGTGTCATCGGGGAGTTTGCGCCTTCCGCAATAATTTTTGCTTTAACCTTGTCTGCGTTCTTTTCAGTGATCTGCGACTGTGCTGCCGCCGGGATCAAAATATCGCAGTCAGTGTAAAGGACTTCGTTATGCCCTGTTGCGGTGGCATCGGCAAAGCCTTTGACCCCGCCAGTGGCGGAGGCATGAGCACACAGTGCCTCAATATCCAGTCCGCGCTCGTCAACAACACCGCCGGTTATGTCGGAGACAGCAATTACTTTCGAACCAAGTTTTGCCATCTCAAGCGCAGCAACCGAACCGACATTACCAAAACCCTGCACTGATGTCCTGGTCTCAGCGAGATCTATTCCCATCTTTTGACATGTCGCCTGAATGGTGTAGACACAACCTTTGCCAGTAGCCTCACGCCGACCCTCAATCCCGCCCAAAATAACCGGTTTTCCAGTCACAAAACAACCCTGCGTGATCGATACGCCACCTGAATACGAGATGCAGTCGCGGATATGTCCCATGTCGGTCTCGTTTGTGCCCATATCCGGCGCAGGAACATAAACCTCCGGACCGATATGTCGCAATAGTGCTCTCGTGAACGCACGGATAACAACCTCCTTGCCAGTCTCAGAGAGATCTCCGGGGTCGACCTGAATTCCACTCTTGCCGCCACCAAAAGGCACGCCGATAAGAGCGGTCTTCCACGTCATCTCCATGGCCAAACCACAAATATCTTCGACCGTCACATCGCCGGTCATCCGAATGCCTCCTTTCGATGGTCCCAATGTATCGTTGTGTCTGACAACAAACGCCTTTACATGGGCGTAATCACCATCGGGTATCTCAGGATTGATCCTGATCTCAATTATCTCTTTCGGACCCGTGATTCGGTCAATAAGCCTTGGCGACAACTTCAGTCGCGCCGCCGCTCGCTCGAAATTATTGACAGCAGTCTCGAATATCCCTTTTGAATCCTTATTCATATCCATTTCCTCACAGTTCGATTTTGTGATTCCTATCAAAAGATTGCATCAATAACGGTAGTGATCTGGTTTGAACGGTCCCTCCACCGGCACTCCAAGATAACGAGCCTGTTTACGAGTGAGTTCTTCAAGCTTCACTCCCAACTTGCCGATATGCAGACGAGCGACCTCTTCATCAAGCCTCTTCGGCAGTGTGTAGACACCGATCTCGTATTCGCCGATGTTGCAGAAAAGCTCAATTTGCGCCAGCACCTGATTCGTGAAACTATTCGACATCACAAAACTAGGATGACCAGTGGCGCACCCAAGATTGACCAGCCTTCCGCGTGCCAGCAGAATAATGCTGCGTCCACTCGGGAATGTGATTTTGTCAACCTGCGGTTTTATCTCTTTCCATTTAAACTTCTCAATCTTTTCAACCTGTATTTCGCTGTCGAAGTGACCGATGTTGCAGACGATGGCCATGTCTTTCATCTTGCGCATGTGAGCGGCGGTGATCACGTCGCAACAGCCTGTGGATGTGACAAATATATCGCCGATCTTACAGGCCTCATCCATAGTCATTACCTCGTGACCCTCCATCGATGCCTGCAACGCGCAAATGGGGTCTATCTCTGTCACAATCACGCGCGCGCCCTGTCCAATGAGTGACTGAACGCAACCCTTGCCGACATCGCCATAGCCGGCAACCACGGCAACTTTTCCCGAGATCATAACATCTGTAGCACGCATTATGCCGTCGACTAATGAATGACGACATCCATACAGGTTGTCAAATTTCGACTTTGTCACCGAGTTGTTCACATCAAACGCGGGGAAGAGAAGCTCGCCTCTCTCCAGCATCTGATAGAGGCGGTTCACCCCTGTTGTAGTCTCTTCGCTGACACCGATAATATCTTTCGCGATTCGACTGAAACGGTTTGGATCTTTCTTCAAGGCTTTTTTAAGTTGTGTGTACAGGATGGCCTCTTCTTTGGAGCCGGGTTTCTTGTCGAGTACGGATGGATTCTCCTCGGCTGCACGACCGAGCTGCACAAAGAGGGTGGCATCACCGCCGTCGTCGAGAATCATTGTCGGACCTTTTCCGTTGCCCCAATCGAGTATGCGGTCGGTGTACTCCCAGTACTCCTCCATGCTCTCTCCCTTGACAGCGAAAACCGGCGTGCCCCGTGCGGCTATCGCCGCCGCTGCGTGATCCTGTGTTGAATATATGTTGCAACTGGCCCAGCGTACTTTGGCGCCCAGCTCCTCCAGTGTCTCTATGAGCATCGCTGTCTGGATTGTCATGTGCAGCGATCCCGAAATGCGTGCGCCCTTCAGTGGCTTCTCTTTACCGTGCTTCTCGCGAATCGCCATTAACCCCGGCATCTCTTTCTGTGCAAGCTCCATCTCATCTCTACCGAAACTCGCGAGTTTTATGTCCTTAATAACGTAATCTTTTTTACCGCTCTTCTTTTTCTTTGCTACCATCTTATTTCCCTTTTTTTCGTTAGTTTAAAACCAAAAACTGTCTTTCTTTAGCTCTTTGATTCTCTTTTTTAAGTTGCGTGCTTCCTCTACAAAACTTCTGTAATACGACTGACCGGGGTTCTTGATCAGCGGTATGGTTCCGCTCTTCCCGCTGTCCGGCAGTTTCAGCGGCAGAACAAAACATTTGTCGCGGGTCACCATAACGCCGACAAACCGACCGCGCTCCGTGAGAATATAGTCGCCCGCCCGAATCTTCAGATCGGGCTTGTTCTCCGTATTCTTCACCGATAGATAATTCTCGCGCAGTAGCGGAGTCACCTTGACCCGCAAATGCCTGTCAGGATCCGTTGGCTTGAAAAGCAGGGCATCCTGAATGCGCTCCTTTTTCAATTTCTGCATACCAATAACGGAAAGCCCTTTCGCCTCGCCCTGCACATCGCTGAACGGCAGATAGATTACTCTAGGTTCATCTTTTCTGTACAGCAGGGAGCGTGCTCGACCGGACTCGGGTTGCCCTTCGCCAGCCGGATCGGAGATGGCGTACAAAACCTTGACAACGTTGAGGTCAACCTGTATCTCCCACCAGTCCAGCTCAAGCGTGTTGAATTCAGAGACAATCACCATCTCTCCGCCCATATCCAGCAACGGTAGATAGAGAGTTTTATCTTTCACATCGTCTTCAGAGCGTATATCTTTTTCAATCATATATATACGCAGCCGCAACATGCTTTCATCGCGCCGAATCCAGATAGACGATTGCTCGTCCTTCTTAATCTCATTCAGCTCCGCTGCCAGTTCAACCTTCTCTTCCGCAACCCGTCCAAGTTCCCTGCGTGCCTCTTTTTCGGAGTGTGCGAGACCGACAACCTTTCCGCTCAGCTCAACAACATCCGCGTTCTTCTCCTCAATTGTCTCTTTTGCCTCTTTCAAAGCCCCTTCAATGACAACTGCCCGTCCGCGGATTTCTGCCTCTTTCTCCCGCGCTTGCGCCATCAGCTCGGCGTATTCGCGCTCTTTCGCCGCCGCCCTTTCGATGTCTTTGCGTGCCTGCGCCATGCGCTCCTCCATGTCGTCGGCATGGTTTTCGGCCTGTCGTGCCCGGAATTCGGCCTGTCGTGCTTTCTTCAGTATCTCTGCCTCGCGGGTCTTGATCTCTGCAATGCGTTTCAGTTTCCGTTCAAGCTCTTCCTGTGCGAGATTTGAGCGTTCTATCGCCGCCGCCGCCCGCTTCTCCGCCTCCAGTGCCAGTGCCAGTGCCTTCTCTTTACGTGCCCGCGCCCGCGCTGCGTCCTGCGCAACCAGTGATTTCTCCGCCTCGCTACTTCGCGCCTCTATCTCCGCTTTGCGTGCAGCGGCTACAGACTGACTCTCTCTTTCACGTGCTTTCTCCGCTTCGGCGCGTGCACGCGCCGCCGCGTCTTTGGCCATTTGCTCTTTCTCTCTCGCCAGCAAAGCAGCCAGTTCGGCTTTCTTCATGCCGTCCCGTGTTGAGGCGATGGCGGCTTCCAGCTCGCTGATTTTTTTCTGATAGTCCTGCTCTTTCTGCAAACCTCGCTCAATTAGCTCTGCCCAGCGGTGGATGGGAATGGGGAAGCGCGAATCACCGTCCCCAACCTGCATGGAAAGAACCGACAGCACCATAACATCAACCATCACTATCAGCGCGGATTTTCTCATAGTGACTCCTCTGCTAATCCCTCATCATGTCGTTACGTGAAATCAAATCCTGACGGTATGGTGTCAGATAAAAGACCCGCAGAATAACCGACACAATAATGCCCATCCCTGTGGAGACATAAGCGAACATCAGCCCGGCCTCGGGATAGAGCGTTATCAATATGAACGACAGCACCGTCCCCAGGAGCCCGAAGTAGAGCGGTAGATCAAAATAGACCTCTATCGCGTCCAGATGCTTACCCCGATCCTCAATGCAGCAATTCGATTTTTTGACCTTCCCCAGCTTTTGCGCCGCCGCGACCCAGGCGATCAGCTGCATGAACACCGCGAAGCCGATCACTATCCAGGAAAGCGTTGTTCCGACATGGCGGGCATCAGCTAGTTCAGTTGTGACCATTTCAGCGATAAACATAGGCGCTTCCTCCCCATCTTCGATGTTTTTTTGGGTCGTATCCCGGTGCGCAATCACAAAAAATGTCACAGCGATTACAAATACGACTATTGCGAGAATCATTATCCATTTCATTTTTTACTCTACAACTCCACCGCCATACTATAACTTTCGTTTCAGTACAGCCGTTTATAAAGAAACAACAGCGCGGAATCAAAAGGAAACGAACTTAAATTTGAGAAGAATACAAAAAACAGCCGTTGTGATAGGCGGGGGACTGGCGGGATGCGAAGCCGCTTGGCAGATCGCCAGGGCGGGACTACCGGTGACACTCCGCGAAATGCGTCCGAAAGTCTGTACAGATGCTCATATTTCGGACCGGCTCGCAGAACTCGTCTGCTCAAACTCGCTCGGCTCCAATCTCCCCGACCGTGCGTCAGGACTCCTCAAAAACGAACTGCGTTTCCTCGAATCTTTCCTGATAGACTGTGCCGAAAAGACCGCCGTCAACGCTGGTGGGGCACTGGCTGTGGATCGCATCGCCTTTGCCGAACTCGCGACAGCTCGTCTCGCCGCCCATCCTCTTATCACTGTTGTCCGTGAAGAGGCTACCGCAATTCCCCGTGGTCCCGCAGTTATAGCCAGTGGTCCGCTCACTTCGCCCGCTCTCTCACGGGTAATTCAAAAACTCACCGGCGAAAACCACCTCTACTTCTACGATGCCATTGCACCCGTCATTGCCGCAGATTCCATCAATTTTGACCACGCTTTCCACTGTTCGCGCTACGGGCGCGGAAACGCCGTTGAAGGCGATTACGTCAACTGCCCTTTCAGTAAAGAAGAGTACGACCTCTTCGTTGATGCGCTACTGACTGCCGAAAGAATCCAACTCAAATCTTTCGAGATGGATATCGAAAATGGTGTTAAATCGGGACTTCATAACTATTTTGAAAGTTGTCTTCCCATCGAAATACTCGCTTCGCGTGGACATAAAACGCTTGCCTTCGGACCTATGCGCCCCATAGGAATAATCGATCCCCGCAGCGGTCGCCGTCCGTACGCCGTACTCCAGTTGCGGCGTGAAAACGCCGCTGGCGACCTCTTTAACATGGTTGGATTTCAGACCAACCTCAAATACGGTGAGCAAAAACGAGTGTTCCGAATGATCCCCGGACTCGAACACGCCCGCTTCGAACGCCTTGGCGAGATGCATCGCAACACATTTTTGAATGCCCCCCTCTGCCTGCGCCCATCGCTACAGTATAAATTCAGGGACGACCTCTTCTTCGCCGGACAGCTTACAGGCATTGAAGGTTATTGCGGAAACATAGCATCAGGACTCATTGCCGGTCTCGGCATCGCCGCTCTCCAAAAGGGGCGGTTCGCGTTCATTCCTCCGCCGACAACAATGATCGGGGCCCTGCTTCGCTACATCACCACTGCGGAGTACTTAACATTTCAGCCCATGAAAGCCAACTTTGGTATCATGTCCACCCTTCCGCTGCCAACCGGGAGAAGAGGTAAGCGTGAACGTGCTCGCCTCTATGCAGAACGTGCGTTATGTGATCTGAGGGTTCCAACCATCGGACAAACCACGCTGGAGATTGTCCAAGCCCCGAATAAAACGGGTTTTTGACCGTCCAATGTTCGGATAAGTATTTATTTAACCCATCTTTCTCAAAAACCATTTTTAACCTTGAAAAGTAGTTCTTTTTGGCAATATCCGAAGATGCCAATAGTTGTGAGTCATCGATTACCAACGCCTTCAGATTGCTTTAGCCCGAATATTTCATAAAAAGAGAAGCATTTTCTCCATTAACTGCTATGAT
>CAYTQP010000057.1:0-15530 GCA_964440175.1 uncultured Verrucomicrobiota bacterium | reverse complement strand
CTAATTTATTTCAAAGCCGTCTCGCAGAGTTGTGGGATGGCTGTGATTTGATTTACCAACGTTTGTCTGAAATATTTGCGGGGAATTGCCGAAAAAATGATTTGCAAAAATGCATGTTATTTCGGCAGGGCGTGGAACAAAGTGACGTTGTTTCTGTGAAAAAGAATTATTCGAGCATAAAAGAAGGAGCGTCATTATAGAACCAAATGCAGGATATAAAACGGGTAGCCTCTTCCTGATAAACGTTATTAAAAGTATTGTGCTTTTGGGGCAAAAGATGTCAATCCTGTTCGCGATGGGTTTGCCTGCGTTTTGCGACGGCAATTAAAACCTTATGCAGTTGACAAAAGTACTAAAAATTGGCAAGTTTTCTCTTTTGCGGGTGGGTGTGTGTTGCCCTCTTGTCTGTGGCGAGCAGAATCAAATAAAACTGTTGATGTGCGGTGGATGACGATTGAAAAGGGATGATGATTATGGATAGAAGACTATTTATTAAGCAGACTGGTGCGCTGGCGATTGCCGGAGCAGTCTCAGCGTATGGGGTTGGAGCAGAAAAGAAGAAGCCCAACGTTGTGTTGATTATGGCTGACGATCTGGGTTGGAGCGAGCTGGGGTGTTATGGGCAGGAAAAAATTATGACGCCCAACATTGATAAGCTGGCGAAAGAGGGCATGAAGCTTATGCAGTATTACGCGGGCTCCGGAGTATGTGCGCCGACCCGATGTAATCTGATGACAGGTAAGCACGGTGGTCATGCATATATTCGCGATAACGGCGAGATGAGAAATAAACCTGGTGGAATTTGGGGCGGGCAGACTCCGTTGCCACTGAATGAGCCGGGCATAGCGAAGACCTTGAAAAAGCAGGGTTACGCAACAGGTTGCTTTGGCAAGTGGGGGCTGGGTGGTATGGACACCACCGGCGATCCGCTCAGTCAGGGCTTTGACCGTTTTTACGGCTTTAACTGTCAGAGGCACGCTCACAACCTCTATCCAAAATATCTCGTCAGCGATAAAACGAATGAGCCGCTTAAAGGCAATATGCGTAAGCTGACCGGGGAGACGTACGGTCCGCAACGCGTTGCAGATGAGATGCTGGAATTTGTGAAGAAGAACAAGGATAAACCCTTCTTTGTTTACTATCCGACAGTTATTCCGCATCTGGCACTTCAGGTGCCGGAGAAGTATGTGGAAATGTACGAGGGGAAATGGGATGAGACTCCATACAAGGGTGGTAGCTATTTGCCGCATCCAAAACCAAAGGCATGTTACGCAGGCATGATAACTTTTATGGACGAACAGATCGGGCGGCTGATGAGCCTTCTCAAAGAGCTTGGACTCGATGAAGACACCATCGTTATCTTCACCTCTGACAATGGAACAACATATTTGAAAGGGCAGGTTGACTATGAGTTCTTCAAGAGTGTTGGTCCGTTGAAAGGCCTGAAGGGGTCACTCTATGAGGGTGGCATTAGAATGCCTTTCATTGCGCGTTGGCCCGGAAAGATCAAGCCGGGGACAACGGATGACTACCTGTTGTCCGCTCACTACGATATGCCGGCGACGATTGCTGATATTGCGGGCACGGAATTTGATGAAGGCACGGATGGGGTCAGCATTCTTCCGACATTGCTGGGGAGAAAAAGTGAACAGAAGAAACATCCATATCTCTTCTGGGATTTTGCAGGATACGGTGGGCAGCTGGCGGTCAGAATGGGGAAATGGAAGGGAATAAAAAGAAACCTCCGAAAGGATCCAAACGCGCCGCTTGAGCTGTATGATCTGGAGAAGGATATTGGTGAAAAGAATAACGTGGTCGCTGAGAACCCGGAAGTTGCCGCCGAGATTAATAAGATAATGATTGCGGCGCGTACCAAGCCGAGGCTTAAAAGATTCAGTTTTGGAAAGTACAGCGATTCTAATTAATTAGCTTGAAATAAGGAAATTCAAGGAAAGAGTACGGCGGGATGAAGAGAAAAGTTCTTATTGCTCAGTCTGGGGGACCGACTCCGGTCATTAACAACTCACTGCGTGGTGTTATTGATGCCTGTCGGGCTTATCCAGATGTTTTTGGCAATGTTTATGCGGGGTGGCATGGTATAGAGGGTGTACTCAAAGAGGAGTTGCTCGATTTGAGCTCGCAGGATCAGCATGAGATTGATCTGCTGTCCACCACGCCGGCCGCAGGGGCTGTCGGAACGTGTCGCTATAAACTCAAGAGCGAACAGCGCGAGGATTTCGCTCGTGTTATTGAGGTGCTGAAGGCTCACGATATCGGTTACTTTTTCTACAACGGCGGCAACGACTCCATGGATACCGCCAATAAAGTTGCGCAGTTGGCCGAGGAAGGGGGGCTTGATCTGATTGCCACAGGAATACCGAAAACTATCGACAACGATGTGGGTGACGCAGAGTTCACTTTGATTGATCACACCCCCGGCTACGGCTCAGTTGCCCGCTACTGGGCGAACACCCTGCGCACTTTGAACGAGGAGAACGCGGGATCGTGTCCAGCTGATCCTGTTATGGTTGTTCAGGTGATGGGGCGGCGTATTGGTTATATCCCCGCCGCCGCCCGGCTGGCGGATCCCGAACGTGAAATGCCAATGCAGATATACATGCCGGAATCAGGACTCGGAATTGAGGAGCTTGCCGACAACGTAAATTCCGAGCTAAAAAAAAGCGGTCGTTGCATAGTGGTGCTCAGTGAGGGCTTTGATGTCGGTGATGTCGGAGCCCAGCGAGATGCGTTTGGGCACGTCGAATTCGGAGCCAGCGATCTCACCGCTCAGCAGGCAGTTGTCTCTTATCTCAATAAAGTTGGTCTGTCCGCCAGTGGCAAGGCACGCGGTCAGGTTCCCGGCACCGATCAACGCCATTCAATTTTTCTCGCATCGACGGTTGATCTCGACGAGGCTTATCAGGTGGGTTGCGAGGCGGTGGAGATTGCGAAAGATGATGGTAACGGCTGGATGTCCACCATACTCCGGGTTCCCGGCGAGAGTTATCGCTGTCGTTACAACCGTGTGCCGCTTGAGACCGTTGCCAACAGTGAGCGTACATTTCCCGAAAAATGGCTCTCCCAAAACCGCATAGACGTGACCGACGACTTTATTCGTTACGCGCAACCGCTCATAGGCGTGGACAACCCTCGTGTTCCGATGGAGAATGGACTTCCGCGTTTCACCCGCTTTAAACCGGTGTTCGCCGCCAGGCGGTGTGATGATTATACCCCTGAGACCAACCGCAGGGATTGACGCGAAGACTGGAAGAAATAAAAAACGGGTATTCGTGCGAGTGCGGATGGGCGTTTGCAAACTTTGAACCGGTGGGGTGAGTGATGCGTTGCGAATGCTGCGAAATGTGTGTGTTTAAATGACTGTCGATAGTTCACGAATTGTGCTGGCCACTATCAATGCCCGCTATTATCACTCCGCGTTTGGTTTGAGATGTCTGCTGGCGAATATGGGAGATCTTCGCTCCGAGACTGGTATTCTTGAGTTTGAGGGGCGAGTGGATGTGGCGGAAGCCGTGCGACTTATTCTGGCACGCACGCCCGAAATACTTGGGTTGGGTGTTTATATATGGAACGTACTGAAGATGACGGAATTGATTCGGCTGGTGCGAGAGGCAACTCCTGATATTGTTATTGCCGTCGGTGGCCCGGAGGTGAGTTATTCAAGCCATCCAGTAGCCAGGCTGGCGGACTACACCGTTTGTGGTGAGGCGGACACGGCCTTCGCGGAGCTGTGTGCGAAAATTTTGACAGGAACAGCTCCGAATAGAGGTGTCATAAAACCGCCACCGCCCGACCTGAATACTCTCAAGCCGCCTTACTATCTCTACAGTGAAGAGGATATCGCCTGTCGCGTTATCTATGTCGAGGCATCCAGGAGTTGTCCGTTCCATTGCGAATATTGTATCTCAGCCCTCGGTAATGAGACGCGGTACTTCCCAGTGGAAACTTGGTTTACCGAGATGCGGAAACTACTGGCGCGTGGTGTAAGGAAGTTTAACTTTGTGGATCGAACCTTTAATATCCACCCGTCTTTTTATCTCCCTATACTGGACTTTTTCCATCGGAACTATTGTGAAGGGTTGGAGTTGCATCTCGAACTCGCGCCTATGCTTTTCCCTGATGTTTTGAAAGAGAGTCTCAGCCGATTTCCGTCAAATGCGTTACGGCTTGAAGTCGGGGTTCAGACGCTGAACGAAGAGGTTAATCTGCGTGTTGGCAGACACCAGAAAGCCTCGAAAACTCTGGATATACTGAATTTTATCGTAAATGAGACCGAGGCACATTTGCATGTCGATCTCATCGCTGGACTTCCCGGTGAGACGCTTGAGAGTATTGCATTCAGTTTTGACCGCCTTGTTGCGATCGGGGCGAACGAGATTCAGTTTGGCATACTTAAGCGTTTGCCTGGCGCGCTTATCGACCGTCACACAGAAGAGTGGGGGATGTCCTATGAAAAAGATCCCCCATACGCCATTAGAGAGAGCAGGCTCATCGATAAATCAATGGTGCGACGCCTCAAGCGTTTCGCGCGTTATTGGGAGATCGTTGTCAACAGTGGCAGGTTCCCGCGCGTGACGCAACGATACATCAGCAGTGCGCAATCCCCGTTCTCTGAATTTTTGTGTTTAAGCGATTGGCTCTATTCCGAATTCGAGCGTACCGGAGGCATCGGGCTCGACGACCTTGCCCGCGCTCTGTTTGGCTATTTGACGCAGGAGCATCACTCAGTCCCCGAAGAAACCGCCAGACTTGTCTGCGCGGACTATTGTGCCGATGGGCTCCGGCGCATACCGCCGTTTTTTCAAGGGCTTGTGTAGGGGCAACGTTTCAAGAGAAACAGCGAACCAGTGCCCGTCGTTTGTGCCCTCTCACAACTCGGAGTGTTATTCACTTTTATGAAGATGCGCGTTCATTTGCGGATACGGGATATTGAGACCTTCTTTGCCGAAGGGCATGTAGAGGTTTCCGATCATACTGAAGAACGCATTCTCCCGGAAGATTGGAGCCACGCCCTGACAGTAAAATTCGCCGAGCTATCGACCAGTTTGACGACAGTGATAAACGATGTCATTTTGATGGTGAGCATGAGCAACACGCTGATTGTCGGCAACCCTTAAATGTGCCGACAATCCCCTTGGCGGCGGCTTCGCTCAGTTTCGACCCGTATTTAATCAAAATATCAATTATTATGGCTGTAATTTGCTCTATATTTATATCAACACGCCTTAAACTGTTCTAAATAGATTCAAGCAACAACTTTTTATCTGTCACGCTATATGCATACACGGCATAATGTGAACTCTTGTTGCTGAGTTTATGAATAGAGGAGCTTAAACATTTGTCTCACCAGCCTTTGTGAGTGCGATTTTTGTCAGTATGGGGCCTATCAGTTCAAAGAAGATACAGGTGGCGGTGACCGTTGTGATTACGGAGATGCCGATTTTATCGGCGTGCTCGGTTCCAATCGCGGCGAAATCATGTTTCACAATCAATGCCAGTCCGATGGCGACACCAGCTTGCGATAGAATGCCCATGCCAATATATTTTTTGATTTTATCTTCCACTTTGCCAAACATCCCTCCAAGACGTGCGCCCCCCATAAGACCGACGGAACGGGCGGCGATATAAACCAGTCCGATGACCCCCAGTGATGGCAAAGCTGACAGATTGAGATGTGCTCCGGCGAGCGAGAAGAAGAGAATAAAAAGAAGCGGCATTACAATTAGCAGTTGGCTGGAGACTTTGTCAGCCAGCTCCTTTTTACGGGTGTTTATGAGGATGAATCCAATCACCATATTTGTTAAAATCAGTGATAGATGCCATTGCTGGGAAGCTCCGATGGCGATCAAAACTGCGGCGAATGTGAGAACGATCATATCCCGTTTGTCATGCACAAAACGGACCAGATTGCAAAAGATGAAACCAATTACGGTGCCTGCCAGCAGGCTGAGACCTATCTCTCTCACAGCCGCAATCATTCCCGGCCAGATGCTGGCGGCTTGACCAGATGCTTCGTTGCTTAAAAGGCTGGTCGCCATTGCTGCCGCAAACCCGAAAATTATGATTGCCAGACCGTCGTCAAAGCCCACCACTGCGTACAAGGCTTTGGTTAAACTGCCTTTGGATTTGGTTTCATGAATGACGGCCACTGTGCCGGCTGGTGCGCTTGCCGGTGCCATCGCCGCGAAAATAAGAGCCATAGGTAAGTCTTTTGTCAATAAATAGATTGCTCCCAGCACAATAAAGAAAGCGGCGAATGATTCCGCAAAAATAATGGAAATTATTCCGGTTCCTTGTTTTTTAAGGGATGTGATGCTCAGTTCGATGCCAATTGAGAAGGCGACAAAACCGAGGGCTATCTCATTGATAAAATCCAGTTTCTCAACCAGATCAATTCCGAAGTATCCAAAACCCGATCTTCCCATGATAACACCTAAAACCATGTAGCCGATCAGTGACGGTAGTTTCATTTTTTTTGCGAGATGTCCCATATAATATGAGGCAACAACAGTGATTCCGATTAATGCAAGTGTGTTCATTTGATGTTCCCTTAAAGACGTTATGACTGCAGACGACCGGATGAGTAGAAGACATCCTGAACACAGACGGATACTTCTGAACATTTGTCCAGTTCTCCGGTGATGTCTTCCAGACGGCGTATGGTCTCATTAGCGAGACATTTATCGATTTGCGCAATAATGATCTTGCTGGTTAAAGATTCGCGGTCGTTCCAGAATCCGGCGAAGATTGGCATTTTTGACAGATATTCAGATTCCTGCCGTGCCTCCACAATTGACAGGGATGATGGTGCCATTGCCGTTATGACTGGCAATATATCTTGAAAGATGCTCTCGCTCGTAATTGTGATGTGGAAGAGGCTTTGCTCGCCCATTTTGTCGGGGTTCAGCTCGTCGCGATTGAAACGTAAAAAGTTTTCCAGCAACGTTTGTGGCGTTTTGGCGACCAGCATAGCTTTGCGTGCATCCGGTATTCTCAGGATGTTTGAGATTGCGGATAACAGGCGCACATGTTTGTTGGTCTTGCTTTGCGGGGCGATAATAAAAATAATTAGATTTGATTTTTCGCCATCAAGTGAGTCGAAATCCACGCCGTCAGGAATGCTTATTATGCCCATCACAAACTCAGTGGTGTTTTTCAGACGGCAGTGCGGAATGGCGACACCGTTTTCAAAACCTGTGCTGCCAATTTTTTCGCGTGCCTGAAGTGCTTCGAAAATTTCTGCTTCAGTCACGTTTTTCAGAATTGATGAATTTTTGGCAAGCTTGGTCGCTTGGCGCAGACATTCTGTTTTGTCGGAAACAGTAACCCCCGCTTCGACGCATTCGATTTTTGTATAGTTCTGCAAGTCCATTTTATTCTCCCGGTCTTAGTTGTGTTAATTAAAATTTGAGGGACAGATCAAAGTGCGCTTTTACAAGCATATCCATTACCTCGCTCTTATCAAGACACCTTCGAAATTCATTAAGTATTCCCGGCTGACGCAACATCAACACACTTTTTGCCAGCAACCGAAGATGTTCTGCAGCGGAACCAGCGCATAAGAGCATGAAAACGAAGGTGGGCTCACCATCCAGAGAATCAAAATCAATTCCGTCACGGTTGAGTCCCAGAACCATGCTCGTTTCGCGAATGCCACATCCGCCCTGTTCCCTGACGTGCGGCACCGCAACCCCGTCGCCGATGCCAGTGGATCCCATCTCCTCGCGGTCTGTCAAAAGCCGCAGAAATCTTTCCGGGTCATCCAGTAAATCGCCGTCAATAAGCGGCTGAATCAGTTGTTTGAGAATATGAGGTTTGTCACCGGGCGAGAGATTCATTATTATACGTTCAGACGGGATGAGTTTGACAATAGGAGTGATTTTTGGCGCGGTTTGAATGACCCCCACCAGATCGTCATCGGAATGATCCCGCATCTTGGCCGTCAGCCACTGGTCTATGGCTGCGCGTTGAAAACGCCACTGCCCGGATATCTTATGTGCAGGAATCTCGCCCTTGCCAACCATGCGGAGTATCGTCTTGTCGGACACCTTAAAATACCGCGCTATCTCTGAAAGCGTCATTATTTCTTCCGGATTACCGATGTTGCTGTTGTTCCCACTGACCATGTCTCGCCGCGGTCCCTTTCGTTTTTGTATTCCCAATATTGGACAACTCCGCATATATGCGCTAGATTGCCCTGTGTTGTCTATCAATGTCCTGATTTGTCCATTGGTGAGCAATGTACGCCTGTTTTAGTGTGGTGTCAACTGGCAAAATAATAAAAAAAATAAGAGGGGTTGTGAGTGGTTAAACCCTTTTATCCCGTAGCGCGAGTGCGCCAGTGGGGCATGAGTTGACGCACTCTTCGGCGGTCTTCCTCATTCCTGTGGATAGTTCCATTCCAAACGGAACCTCAACTTTTGTGTCGAATCCTCGGTTTGTGAATGTCATGCCGAATTCTTCACCGGCACGTGTGGTTATGCGAACGCATATTCCACATTTTATACATTTGCCCGGTTCATAAACCACCTGTCCGCTGTCTCCGATGATCTCAATGTGTTTGCGTTCCCCCGCCAGGAACTCGTTTTGCCGGGCATCATACTCCTGCGCATATTCTCGTAAATGGCAGTTTTCGGATTTGCGGCAGTCGCAGTGCAGACACCTGGCGGCTTCGATCTCAATGCTGGCTTCACAGAGATCGGGAACCGGGCAGTTCTTTGTCAGCTCTTCCAGTTCAGTGTGACGCAGGTTCCTGATTCTGGAATTGAAACGTGGTTTTTCTTCCTGTTGTGGCAAGTTTCGCAGAAAAACATCGGCACGCATGGCGGCGGATTTGCCGTGACCAATCGCGATGATCGGCTGACGGTGACTCTTGGCGTTGAATATCTTTTCGCACTCTTTCCTGTTTTCAGCTATCGGCGTGTCGGTGATGATCACAGCATCGAAGCGTTCGGCAAGTTCGTCTGCCGTGACGATTTGGTTTAGAAAAAATTCAACTCCGAGTTGCTGAATCAGTCCTATCTCAGCATCAATTACGTTGCGTGGCAGTGTCTTCTCGCCGAATTCGCGTAGCATCCCTCCGGGAATTTCGCCATCATCGAATACTGCGCAGCGATGTCCGCGTAGCCGCAAATTCCACGCGGCGGCGAGACCGGCTGGACCGGAGCCGATAACGGCGGTGGTTTTGCTGGATTTAGAGGAAGTGTGTTTAATGTGGGGAAACGCCTCCGCCACGTGGCGGTGCAGGTTGCAGATGGTGATGGATTTGTCGAGCTGTCCGCGACGGCAGCCTTTTTCGCAGGGAGCTTCACAAATATAACCTAGCGTTATAGGGAGCGTGAGGTCGCGCCTTGCGATCCACGCTGCGGCAGCCAGGTCTCCGTCCGCTATCTTTCTGAGCATCAGTGGGGTGTCTAGATGCGCCGGGCAGATGAGAGTGCAAGGTGCTGTGCAGTCGCCAACGTGTTCGCTTAGTAGAAGATTAAGTATTTCGTGTCGCGCCTGCCGTACCTCTGCGCAATCTGTGGCGATTCGCATCCCGTCTTCGACGGGTGTGCCGCAGGATGGCACCAACCTTCCCGACTTGAGATCTTTCACAACACAGAGCATGCACGATGTTGCGGGCGGTATTCCTTCTATATGACAGAGAGTTGGAATGCTGATTCCCGCCTGTCCTGCCGCGTTCAGTATCGTGGCACTGGCGGGGGCATCAATCTCTTTTCCGTCTATGTCTATTTTGGGCATAATTTCACTCCGCCTTGACCGCTCCGGTTGGACAGACCTGTTTGCAGTTGTCACAGCGAATGCAGACATCCGAATCAATCCTGTGCGCCTCGTAGGGCTTTCCAGAAATGGCATCGACTGGACATCCCTGTACGCACTTAGTGCATCCTATACACTCTTTAGCTGTGATTGAGTAGGTTATAAGTTTTTTGCATGTGCCGGCGGGACAGTGTCCGGCGATGTGAGCTTCGTATTCTGAACGGAAATATTTGAGTGTTGTGAGGATGGGGTTGGGAGCAGATTTTCCAAGTCCGCACAGGCTCTGGTTGTGTACAATCTCCGCAAGCCGTTCGAGGCGTTCAATGTCCCCCTTTTTGCCATTGCCGTTGCACAGGCGGGTGAGAATTTCCAGCATGCGTCTGGTTCCCACGCGGCAGGGGGTGCATTTCCCGCACGATTCATTCTGTGTGAACGAGAGGAAATAGCGTGCCATTTCAACCATGCAGTCGCGGTCATCTAAAACGACCAGTCCCCCGGAACCCATCATGGCACCGACCGTTATCAGTGCTTCGTAGTCGACAGTGGTGTTCGCGAGAGCCGCCGGAATGCATCCGCCGGACGGACCTCCGATTTGAACAGCCTTGAAAGTTTGTCCTTCCTCCACGCCACCGCCGATTTCATTCACAATCGCATCTATGGTTATGCCCATGGGTACCTCAATTAATCCGCCGCGCCTGACTTTGCCGGCCAGAGAGAAGACCTTTGTTCCCTTGCTTTGCTCTG
The DNA here is from genome assembly GCA_964440175.1 of uncultured Verrucomicrobiota bacterium. Lineage (GTDB taxonomy): Bacteria > Verrucomicrobiota > Kiritimatiellia > CAYTQP01 > CAYTQP01 > CAYTQP01. Next base: position 5,006 of record CAYTQP010000057.1, on the reverse strand, counting down.
TACCCAGCGCGGCGAAAGCATCCGCGCCGTTGCGGATAATCCAGGGAACAAGGGCGAAGGTTTCGGCGTTGTTCACCAGTGTCGGACAGCCGTGCAGACCTTTCTCCGATGGGTAAGGGGGACGGAGAGCGGGATTGCCGCGCCTACCCTCCAGTGTGGCGATAAGAGCCGATTCCTCGCCGCAGACAAAGGCCCCGCCACCGAGCACAATTTTGAGCTGAAATGAATGTCCGCTTCCAAGAATATTATTGCCGAGCAGGCTGGACGCCTCGCATTTTTCAATGGCTTCGCGCACTCGTCGCACCGCCAGCGGATACTCGGAGCGGATGTAGAATATTCCGTTATGCACGCCTGTCGCAAAAGAGGCCACAATCATTCCTTCAATGACGCGATAGGGGTATGACTCCAGTATCATACGGTCCATAAATGCGCCCGGATCGCCTTCGTCGCCGTTGCATATTATATATTTTTTATCTCCTTCGGCGTTTTTGACCAAATCCCATTTCATTCCGGTTGGGAAGCCTGCGCCGCCACGTCCGCGCAGACCGCTTTTTTTGATCTCGTCGATTGTCCAGGCATCGGACAATTCGAAAAAAATCTTGTCCAGACATTGGAATCCCTGGAGGCGTTTATATTCTTCAATATCCGATGGGTTCAAAACTCCGCAGGACTCGGTTACCAGGTGTCGCTGTCTTCCGAGGAAGGAATTGACGGGCTTGTCACGCACATCGAGAGCATAGCGTTCCGGCGCGTTCCACTCCTCTCCGCTGTAGAGGCGTTCCAGCCGCGTTTCAATGTACGCCCGCATTTTGATGAATGGATTTTTCGAACTGAAATGCCGTGTGATGATTTCGGGGATTACGTCAGGAGTGACCTTTGCGTAAAGCGCGGACTCTTTGCCGGGGATGACGATTTCGACCATCGGTGTGCGGTGGCACATGCCGACGCAACCGACAGGCTTGATCTCCACGGTGCGGTCGAGGTGGCGGAGGGACTCTTCGAGCTTGTCGCGTATTTTCGCGCTACCACCAGCCACGCAACAGGATCCTAGTCCGATTCGAATCTCTCCTGCTACAGAGCCACTGAACGTTTCCGCCGGAGTATGATGATTCCGTGTTGTTTCGTTCTCAATGAAGTCGACGATCATCTCCGCGACAGTATCCGTGCGCAGATGTCCATAGGTGACACCGTCAATTTGAACGGCTGGAGCGAGAGTGCAACAACCGAGGCAGGCCACTTTCTGGAGGGTGAAAAGCCCGTCTTCATCGGTGTCGTCGTCGTGTGAGAGTCCCAGTTCGCGTCGGAGCGCGTTGTGGATTGCCGTTGCACCCTTGACGTGGCAGGCCGTGCCGTCGCACACGCTGATTGTGTGTTTACCCGCCGGAGCACGCCTGAAGCGCGGGAAGAAGCTGGAAACACCGGTGATTGCGGCGGGCGTTATGTCGCTGATTTCACACACGCGACGCAATGCGAAGCGGGGCAGATAATTATAATGTTCCTGTATCGCGTGTAGCACAGGAAGAAGAACGCTTGTGTCTGAGCCATGCTCCTTCACAATCTGATCGACTGCGGAAATGTCAGTTTCGTTTGTCATTCTGGATTCAATATGATTTATTTGCTGAAAAATGTCAACATGCAAAACTTTTGAAATGGACTATGAACGGGCTGGATGAACTATTTGGTATGACCGACACAATACAGGCTTTTCTCGGTTTTGATGTATATTCGTCCATCCATAAATGCGGGTGTCGCGAAAATAGCTTCACCCATCTTTATGGAGTTGATCAGTTCAAATTTCGGACCAGCCTTGAATATCCAGATTGTCCCGTCGAGATCGGCAGAATAGATGCGTTTGCCGACGAGGATTGGCGAAGATTTGAACTCTTTGTAGAATTCATGAACCCAGAGTTCTTTGGCGTTCGCGTTTTCCAGGCATACGGCATCACCGGCGGAGGTGATTATGAAGAGGTGATCTTTGCTTGCTAGCGGACTGGCGATGTCGGGGAGATATTCATTGTATTGCCACAAGGTCTTCGCTTTTCCAGGCAGCAGTTTCAGGGCGGTTGCTTCTGCGTATTCGTTGGCTACGTAGATTACGCCGTTTGCGTATGCCGGAGAGGGGGCGACTTCACCTCCGAGGCATTTTGCAGTCCACAGGAGTTTGCCGGTGGCGGGGTCATAGGCATCTACGTCCTCCGTGCTGTTGAGGATGAGTTGCATACCGAATTTGGAGGGGATCAGGGCGGGCGATGACCATGAGATATTTTTACGAGCGACCCGCCACACCTGCTTGCCGGTGGCGGTGTTGAAGGCATGCAACCCGCCGCCTTCTTCCTGATCGAACTGCACATACAGGAGTTTACCGAGGATGATGAGTGAAGAGGCGTGTCCATAGGGATTTTTGGGTATACCGATATTTTTCTGCCAGACCGGATTGCCGTCAAAATCGCAACAGACCAGATCGCCGGTGCCGAAGATTGCGAATACGCGCCGCCCGTCAGTGGTCATGGTGGGCGCAGCATAGCCGGTGTCCTCTGTGACTTTTGGGCGTTTAAGGGAAGGGTTTTGCTCTGTCGCGTGATGCCAGAGCAGTTTCCCCGTATTGGAGTTGAAGCAGTAGATGGCTTCGCCGTCTTCGCCGCTTCCGCTCAAGAAAATGTGTTTACCCCAGACAATGGGGGAGTTATATCCCTGTGCCGGTAGATCGGTTTTCCATAAAACACCTTTGCCGGTTTTAATATTCCAGTGTGTCGGGGCGTTGGTGAAGTTGGCGACACCGTAGCCGCCCGGACCACGGAAGGACGGCCAGTTGGTTTGCATGTCTCTCCACGCTATATCTATTTCGGCGTGCTTGCCAAGTGGTTTCAGCTTCGGCCTAATCAGATTGCTCTGAACGGTGAATGCGAGGAATAGCGATATTACAACAAGGAATATCCCTGCCCCGATAAGCAGTTGGCGCAGATGTGCGTTCAGTTCCGATTCATCCTGTGTTTCGGGATGTGGGCGCGGAAGTGCTGGTCTCCAGCGAGTCGCCAGTTTGAGTGAGAGGGATAGAACCAGAACGCCGCCAAGCAACAGAAATCCGCCAGTTCGCCGTTGATCATAGCTCTCGAAGAGCGCCCGCCGCGCCATAAGATCGAAGGCGCGGATTTGTGAGATCAGCTCATCGTTATTGTCCGTTGATAAAGCCAGTCTTTGGCGTAACGCTTCCAGTTGAGGCTGATTGACAGGATCGATTTTTCTGATGCGCACGTAATCGGCAATCAGCAGAATGCACACGATCAGGCTGAATATCGCGGCGACCGCTGCCACAGCGTTCGCTGTTTGCCACAGAAGTGGACGCTGATCGAACTCTCTTTTACGTTGTTCAGACATCCTGAACGCCCTTTCTGGCTGAAATTGGACAGTAACGGAAGCACCGCCCGCAACTGAGGCACGCGCCGCGATCGGGTTCATAGTTGGTGCGTTTTCTGGCGAGGGTAAGCGCGATCAGTTTGCAACCAATTACGAGGCCGATGAACGCGCCGAACCACGCGCCACCGTACGCGAAACCGCTTTTCAACGTGCGTGCTTCGCTGTAAAGTTCAGCACGGGTTTTTTCTGAGGCTCTGAATGTTTCGCTGTCTATGGTCTGCTCGGTGTGGATTCCTGCATATTCACCGGCGATGCGTTCGGCGAGTCGAACGGTTGGGTGCATACGCGAGAGAGGTTCGCGCAGAGCCGTTCCCGTAGCCGCGCCGATGGCGATTATAACTGGCAGCAGAAGTAGCAGTGTCCGCAGGCGTTTGATGCCGGTATCTTTTGGTTCGGAATGGCTGGCTGGTGTATTAATCGCGTTGTAAGGACAGGAGTCGGCGCAGAGTGTACACTGTGTGCAGTCGGCGGGTGTTATGGATGCATGCCATTTTGCCAGTCGCGACATCCAATTCAGTAACACCCCGTAAGGACATAGAAAGCGGCAGTAGGGACGGGCGACAAATATGCCAATGATTAGCAACGTCCCTCCGAAAACAAGCATATTAAAACTGGCTCCCAGCCTGAAAAACCCCACAAACGGGTCGTATTGGCAGATGATAAAACCCGCGCCCATGACTACGGAGAGAATGGTTAATCCGAGATAGAGATAAGGAATCAGCCCCAGCAGTTTATCGATGCCGGACGGAACCTTTACGGGTTTGACTGCCACAACCTCCTGGATTGCGCCGAGCGGGCATACTGCGGCGCAGAAGATCCGTCCGCAAAAAAGAGCAAATATCAAAGGCATCGAAAAAAACGCCAGAACGACGAAAGGTACGCTGAAATCGGAGTGGAATATTCCGGCAACCACGTTTTGAAGTGATCCCACTGGACAGACGCAACCCTGACGAATGAACCCGAAATAGAGGAGGGAGCAAAGGGTCAGCAGGAATATCTCGCGCCGCGAACGTCGTTTCAGCACTAGAAGGCTGGCGGTCAGCAGAGCCAACGTTAGAATAGTGATGTCAAGAAAAGGAGAAAGTGTTTCGGGCGAGGGGAGATGAAGAGATGGATGTGTGTAGCCGGAGGAGAAGTCCGGCATGGGGAAACGGAATTCGCCGACTGCCGCAGTGACGGCGAACAGGCACAGAGGAATCGTCAAAAAGGTGTATCTCATCCTGGTGCTTCCTCTTCTCCTGTAGATTTAACAAGATACGGTTTTGAGGCGGGCACTCGTTTGAATGCGCCGGAAGGACAGACTCGTGCGATAGCGCATTCGTTGCAGTTGACGCAAATGTCGTGTTTTATCTGCAAATGAAGCGAACCGTTGCCAAAGAGGGCGCAGCCCTCAACGCATTTTGCGCATCCTATACACAGGCTTTCGTCGACAGTGTATTGGTAGAAAGGTTTCTCGATAAATTTGCGTTTCAGTGCGCTGGTGGGGCAGAGCTGGTTCTCCGCGCCAGTGTTGCGGGCCTTCGCGTCGGGACGCAGATAGCCGCCACAGAGGTCGCAATATCCACAGATGGTGAAGGTGTGTACACATTTGA
>CAYTQP010000056.1:4026-15984 GCA_964440175.1 uncultured Verrucomicrobiota bacterium | reverse complement strand
AAAAAAATTGTCTTCTCAGGCGGCTCTTCCATGGTCTTCAAAAATCTGTTTCCCGTATCTCCCAGCCTGTCGGCATCGACCAGTACGCCTGCCTTCCAGCCACCGGCAAAAGAGGTTCGCCAAATACGCCTGTTAAGAGCGCGAATCTGTTCCGTCACTATGCGGCGACTCTTGCTCTGTGGTTCAATCCAGAACACATCGAGATGCTCACGGCAATCCACCTTGCGACAGGCGGAACAGTTGTCTTCACCCTTCGGCGAACCATTACACATCAAATTCCGCAACAGAAACTTCGCAACCGGCATGGTTGCCGAGATCGGACCGTTCAAAAGATAGGCATGCCCCAACCGCCCGACATCAATGGCGTTACGCAACCACCCCTGCGCCCGCTCTATCCTCGCACTTTCATCCGTCATTGATCAATCCCCATATCTCTTCAGCCAGCACATCGGAATCAAGCGCGGCGTTCACAACGCGAAAGCGCTCCGGTGATTTCGTTGCCAGCTTAAGATAGCCGTCGCGAACACGCTGATGGAACTCACGCGCCTCACTCTCAATGCGATCCAACCCGACTCCATTCGCCTCGATGCGTGCAAACCCCTCCTCAATATCGATGTCCATCAAAATTGTCATATCAGGTTCCAGCCCTCCAATCGCGAACGCATTTATAGCACACACCTGATCCAGAGAAAACCCTCGCCCATAACCCTGATAGGCTGTTGTAGAATCTATGTAGCGATCGCAAATCACCCATGTCCCGCATTCCAGCGCAGGAACAATAACATCGCGCACAAGCTGGGCACGACTGGCTTCGAACAGAAGCATCTCGGTCTCGGCATGAATCGCCTCACCCGCAACATCGTGCTGCAGAATATCGCGAATCGCCTCACCAATGGCAGTACCCCCCGGCTCACGCGTGTAGAGAGCTGGAGTTCCCGCATCCGTCAAATGCATCTCCAGCATACGAGCCTGCGTGGTCTTTCCCCCACCCTCCGGTCCCTCGAATGTGATAAATCTACCCGTTTTCAACGACTATCCCCCCCCTGAATTTTTCAATAAAACCACTTTCAATTCTTTCACTTTCTGCCACTTCGCATCATTTGCAATGACTACCTACATCTCTCCGCGACCGCAAGTTGTATTGCACCTGATATCTGAATTTTGTATATTGATATATTCATATTCATTAATGCAAAACGACGTATATCTTCATTAAATTGTCTCGCACAGTCACGAGTATTCTGAAATTGTCAAATCCTCTTCAGTAATGGACCCTCTGGAGTATCCTCAACCCTGTATCCATGTGCATGAAGCTCGTCACGCAGACGGTCGGCCTCTCCCCAGTTTTTCTCCGCCCGCGCCTCCTGACGACGCATCATCAGCTCCCGCAGGTCATCGGATATCTCCTCTTTCGGAGCCTGAACAAAACCGAAGACTGCGTCCATTCGCTCCAGCAACGCGAGTACCGCCGCCACGGCATCCGATCCAACCAGACCGCTGTCGAGTTCACGATTGCCAACATGAATCAGATCAAACAACGCCGCCAGTCCTCCTGAAATATTCAGGTCGTCGTCCAGAGCCAGCGCGAACTTCTCCTCCGCCTCCCGTGCCCAGTGTGGCATATCCCCGACCTCCCCCTTCTCCATCTGCGCGAGTCGGCGCGTAAACGCATCAACGCGACCGAGTGCCACTTTAACAGCGTCCAGACCAGAGAAACTGAAATTCAATGTCTGGCGATAATGCGTAGCAATCAGCTCATAGCGAATTTCACGCCCGCTGTAGCCTTTCTCCAGCACTTCGCGCAGGGTGTGGAAGTTGCCAAGAGATTTTGACATCTTCCGTCCATCAACAACCAGATGCGCACAATGCAACCAGGTATGAGCATACATCTTGCCTGTGACCGCCTCGCTCTGGGCGATTTCGTCGACGTGATGCGGGAATATGTTGTCTATTCCACCTGTGTGTATATCAAAACTCTCGCCAAGATACTTCATGCTCATTGCCGAGCACTCGATATGCCATCCGGGACGCCCCCGACCCCACGGCGAGTCCCAACCGACCGGACCATCCGTCTCACTCCACGCCTTCCATAACGCAAAGTCGGCGGCGCTATCCTTCTCATATTCATCCTGCGCCACCCTGGCACCAGTCCGTAACCCGTCCATATCCAACCGCGCAAGTCGCCCGTAATCCTTGCATGTGGATATGTTGTAATAGACCGAGCCATCACTAGACTGATATGCCGCCCCCTTCTTCATCAGCTTTTCGATCAGCACGATCATCTCTTCTATATGCCCGGTTGCGGGAGGATAGTGTTCTGCCGGTTCGATATTCAATGTCGCGAGATCGTCAAAAAATGCCTGCTTATACTCTTTGGTATACTCATCGAGCGAAACACCTTTCTCATTCGCACCGTTAATAGTCTTGTCATCTACATCGGTCAGATTCATAACCTGCGTCACTTTATAACCGCAATACTTGAGATAACGCCGCAACAGATCTTCAAATATATACGCCCTGTAATTCCCTATGTGCGCATAGTTATAAACCGTCGGCCCGCAGGTGTACATCCTAACATTCCCGGTCTCAATCGGCTTGAATTCCTCCAGCCCCCTGCTCATCGTATTGTAAAATTTCAAACTCATAAACATATTTCCGTTTTAAATTAAATCATAAACCCGGTTGCAATCACAACCGTTAGCGACTACCTTGCCTTGCTCAATATAAGGAACATAACATTATGAAACAATTAGTAGATATAAAAAAGAGTTTTCTTGTGCCACTTTTAGTTCTTCTAACAGTCGCTGGCGCGTTGGGGGCGGGAAAGCTGAGAAAGAAAACCGTTATACCCCCCTCAACACCCTTGAACGAAATAACATTCGTAGCGTTCGACACCGAGACCACCGGGCTTTCAGCAGCAAAAGAGCGCATAGTCGAGATCGGTGCGGTAAAATATCTGAACGGCAAGATTATAGACCAGAAAGAGTGGCTGATCAATCCGGGACGACCAATCCCCTTTCATGCGACAAAGGTTCACGGTATAACCGACAAGATGGTAGAGGGAAAACCCGCTTTCAAAGAGATTTATCCCGAATTTCTCAAATTTTCTCAAGGTTGCGTTTTGATAGCCCACAACAGCCGATTTGACCGCGACTTCATGCACGCCGAAATGAAAAGAGCCAAGATTGAAAGCACACAACTGCCACTTCTCGATTCGCTCAAACTCTTCCGTGCGCTCATTCCTGATGCCCCCTCCCATTCTCTCGGACACCTCGTTGAATACCTCGGCATAGTGAGTGACAATTTCCATCGCGCCCTGATCGACTCCGTCTACATTGTGCGCATACTAAAGAAGCTCACCGACGAAAAGTATCCCGATCTGCACTACAAAGACCTGATCGAACACAACAAAGGTTACGACTATCTGTAAAAGGCAACGCTGACATCGAATCTTCCCCGGTCTCCAGGCAGGTCATCTTTATTTTTATTATTTTTCCAATTGATTCCGCACACAAATTACAGTATGCAACAACTCTTTTTTCGGGGCGTAGCTCAGCCTGGTAGAGCGCTACGTTCGGGACGTAGAAGTCGCTGGTTCAAATCCAGTCGCCCCGATTCTATCAACACGGAAGTGAAGAACATCCATCAGCGTTTTTGAACAGGTGATGCGTTTCCTGGAATAAATATCCACGCAACACCCCGGTATTCATTTAAGCTGAACTCACACACTAAACGATCTTCGGCGTACAGTGCGCATGCCTTTCTTTTTTATTTCATCCGTCTACACAGGCAAACCAGCGGCGCAAAGCTCCAGCCAGCCAGTTATATCAACACCGTTTATTCTACATCTCGCACCCGGAAATAACCATACTGAGAACCCGCAGGCACATCCACCAAAGCGTGCGAATAGGTGGTTGGCTCCGAAATTGTACGCCAGTTAGGTTCAATCAGGGATGGTGTGAACTCAACCACCGCCTTACCGCCAGTCGAATTCCAATATATCCGAAGCTTCATATCCCCCCCCGGTCCTATCTTGACAATTCTGATTGGAGGCACTCCGTAAACGAATGGAAGCTCTTCCGTGGACCAATCCGACCATGCCCCCCACTGATCCCTGGCACGCACCCGCCAGAGGTATGATGAGCCTTCTACCAGCGCGGAGCTGTTGGCAAACGCCGATAACGGCATATGAACTGCCCAGATCGAACCAGTGACACCGCCTTCCACCACCAGCGATGCATCATTGACCACCGGATTTGTGAATAGCCCTGAACTGTCGATCTGAATCTGATAGAACACCACTGTGTCCCCTACATCGGAGTCGGTTGTCGGCTTCCAGAACAGCGAATAGCTGTCATCGCGAAGAACAGCCCCCGCCGGAGGACCCTGTAGCTCAACACGATGCGGCGCACTGTTGACGTGGTTTACGTAAAATGTACCCGCATCCATCCATGGTCCATTATTTGTTCCATCGTTCACACGAGAACGCCACCAGTACTGGAGTCCGTCCGCAAGATCCGTGTCAATCTCCCAAGATGTCAGTATATCCCCTTCGGCAACCACCGGAACCGAAGCGATTAGATTTGTCAACATCGCGTCGGAATAGACTTCAAAAGAGTAGTCAAGCGAATCACCCTGATAATCGATGGCGTTGGTAACAACAAGTGTCGGACGCAACGCATTAATGGATTCATGATTAGCCGGAGAGCTGAGCGTCGGCATACCTGGTGCGGGCCCGCCAATGCCTATATTATCAATATACACCTGCGTATCAGGAGTGTAACGGTAGCCATGTACCTGAAAACGCACTCGCACCGTCTGCCCTGAGTAAGTGCCTAAATCACACTTTATCAAACTCCAGTCACTGTTCCAGCCCTTGTTCAGACTGCCCTCCGGACGCTCAGTCCAGGTCAAGCCTTCATCCGTGGACACTTGCACGCGGAAATAGTTGTACGATGAACCCAGCAAGTGACCTTTCACATAAAATGAGATATTAGGATTAACCGTATTGGTGAGCGCAAGCGGTCCTGCCAGCACGAGTCTGTGATAAACCGCATCGGGGCTACTGTAACCACCTGGCGTGTACTGTGTCTCTGTGCAATGAGCCGAGCAATCTCCGCTGTGCGCCTCATTTGTTACTCCAATCCAGGATGAGTGAATCCACTGACCCATACCGCCTTCAAATCCCTCGTAAAATGGATATGCAATATCTAGCGGGACATGATCGACCACACTAACATCGTCAATCATCCAGCCGTCTGCTATTGTGGATACGCCAGAGTCACTGACCAGGCGAAAACGTATGCGCAGGTTGCTTTGATTCTTCCACTCTGAAAGATCAATCGATTGTTCGCGCCACTCCGACCTGATGCCGCTTTGTACACCGTAAAGACGTGTCCACGAACTGCCGTTCGCAGACACCTCAAGCACCGACCAGTCACCGCCAGCGAGATCGTAACGATCCCAGAAGCGTAGCACCGGCCATGAACTGCCAGTGAGATCAACCGATGTGAGCAGGTAACCGCCTGATGACGGGGCATACTGACTTCCCGGCGAATCGCTGATCGATGCCGTTCCCTGATGTGCGAAACTATTGTCAACACCCCACGATCCAGTAGTCGTCCACTCCTCCAAAGACTCCATAGCGTTAGTGAACCCATACGAAAGAGGAACCGCCATGGCGGAGCGCTCTGAACCCAGCGAATAGGTGTCGCGGTTATTAACAACAAATAGGCGGTAGTAATATTTAGCACCCATTACCAATTCGCTGTCGCTTGTACTCTGAACGGCGGCATTGGTGAAAATGCCGACAAGAGTATCATTCAGACCAACCCCCGAAGCTGTGTCTCTATAAAGCTCAAACCGTTGAAATGCGCTCCCGACCGGATTGGCTGTCCAGCTGAGATCCATACTTTTTGTATGGGCAACAATGGGGTTTAACAGGGCATCCGCCGTCCGTTCTTCGATAGTGATTTTGTCCATATAAATTTCAACATCCGGGGTGTGTCGGCGTCCGCTTACATAAAACCGCAAACGAACGGTCTGCCCGGCGTAGGAACTTAAATCACATTGAAAACGAGTCCATCCCGCATTGTATCCCTTGTTGAAACTGCCCTCGGATCGCTCTGTCCAATGCAACCCGCCGTCGGTTGATATCTGAGTGCGGAAGTAGACATAATCAGCGCCTCGCAGATGCCCTTTGAACCAACAGGTGATCTGCGGGTTGCTCATGTTGGTGAGTGCCAGTTCACCGCCCAGCGCGAGTCGGTGCAACACGGTGTCGTAGTAACTCCCGGGAATTGTCACCGTGTCGCCATCCACAACCGATGCGCCGCCCTCATAAGATTCGTTAGTGGCGATGCGCCAGGATGTGTGCAACCAGTTAGTCATCCCGTTCTCAAACCCTTCATGGAACGGTAACGGAATCGCCACCGGAGTATGCTCCGCAACACTTAACTTGTCGATCATCCAGCCGTCACCGGTACTCACATCGCTGTTCGACACGAGACGGAAACGGATGCGCAGGTTGGACTGATTCTTCCATTCCGAGAGGTCGATCGACTGCTCCGCCCATTCGGTGCGGCTACCCGCACGCATACCGTAAACACGTATCCATGTGGTTCCGTTCACGGAGACCTCGGTCAGACCGTAATCACCTGCCCCCAGGTCGAAGCGGTCATGGAACCGCAACACCGGCCAGGAACTGCCAGTGAGATCAACTGCCGTCATCATCCAGTTGTTGACTGAAGCGGTATACATGTCTCCGGGTGAATCGCTCAAACACGCGCTACCCTCAAAGAATGACGCATTGTCTGCCCCCCATCCTCCGTTCACATCCCAGTTGGCAGCATTTTCCATGTTGTCCGTAAGCGGTAGAGTCAGCGGCACCGTGGTGGCAGAACGCTCAGACCCGGCTGAATAGGTGTCGTTTTTGTTCACGACAAACAGGCGGTAGTAGTAGGTCTGCCCAATACTCAGATCAACGTCTGTGAATGCGTTGGAGTTTACATCCGTAATCTGAGCCAGCAAAGCGTCACTCAAGTTCACATTTGGATTTGTGTCCCGACGCAGTTCATAACGCTCGAAGTCTCCGCCCAGAGCAGATGTCCCCCATGAGAGTTGCATCGATTTAAGCGAAGATACCGGCGCATACTGCAAGACATCCGCCGTCCGCTCTTCGATAGTGATCTTGTCCATATAAATTTCAACATCCGGGGTGTGTCGGCGTCCGCTTACATAAAACCGCAAACGAACGGTCTGCCCGGCGTAGGAACTTAAATCACATTGAAAACGAGTCCATCCCGCATTGTATCCCTTGTTGAAACTGCCCTCGGATCGCTCTGTCCAATGCAACCCGCCGTCGGTTGATATCTGAGTGCGGAAGTAGACATAATCAGCGCCTCGCAGATGCCCTTTGAACCAACAGGTGATCTGCGGGTTGCTCATGTTGGTGAGTGCCAGTTCACCGCCCAGCGCGAGTCGGTGCAACACGGTGTCGTAGTAACTCCCGGGAATTGTCACCGTGTCGCCATCCACAACCGATGCGCCGCCCTCATAAGATTCGTTAGTGGCGATGCGCCAGGATGTGTGCAACCAGTTAGTCATCCCGTTCTCAAACCCTTCATGGAACGGTAACGGAATCGCCACCGGAGTATGCTCCGCAACACTTAACTTGTCGATCATCCAGCCGTCACCGGTACTCACATCGCTGTTCGACACGAGACGGAAACGGATGCGCAGGTTGGACTGATTCTTCCATTCCGAGAGGTCGATCGACTGCTCCGCCCATTCGGTGCGGCTACCCGCACGCATACCGTAAACACGTATCCATGTGGTTCCGTTCACGGAGACCTCGGTCAGACCGTAATCACCTGCCCCCAGGTCGAAGCGGTCATGGAACCGCAACACCGGCCAGGAACTGCCAGTGAGATCAACGGCGGTGTACGCCTCCGAATTGGAATTCGGGCTGTAGGGCGCATTGTCCGGGGTGTCGGTCAGGTTGAAGGTGCCACTGTAACTGTTATTAGATTGCACGCCCCAGTCTCCTGTAAAGTTCCAGCCGACGAGGGAACCTTCAAAATCATCCGTAAACGGTATGGGGTGGTTCAAAGTTCTCGCACTGCTCGCAGCCCCTTCTGGAGAGATAACACCATAGGTAGACACGGCATAGACGCGAAAGAAATACTCCGTGTCAATCGCCAGATTTGTCACCAGACAGGTGATGACACCAACATCGTCGATTGACGACACCAGTGTATCATTGATCCCGACACTGGCACTGGTCGAACGGTAGACTTCATAACGTGCGAATTGACTGTGTGTGCTGGCGGCCCAGGTCAACCGCATGGTATGCGATGAAACCTCGTTGATGATAGGAGAAGCGATCGCTGCAGGGGAATCAGCCAGCGCAATATCGTCAATATGCCAGCCATCGGCCTGCGTTGACGCATCTGTCGTAAGGCGGAAGCGTACCAGTACCTCTGTAGCGTTGGTGTAGGCACTCAGATCAATCCTGGTCCGCACCCACGCCTCGCCCGAATTGCCCGTTATCTGCTGAAGACTGATCCAGTCGAAACCGTTCAGCGACAACTCCACATTCCCTGAATCACCAGATGCAAAATCGTATTTATGAGAGAAACATAAAGCAGGATTGACGGCGGTCGTAAGATCGACAGAATCCACCAGTGTCAAAGCCGCGTTAATCCCATTCTCATAATTTGTTCCGGGCGAGTCCGTCCAAGCATGTGATGGAGAGACCGACATCTCTGCATCTATGGCCCAGGAATTTTCAACATTCCAAGTGCCTTCCCCACCCTCCCCGTCATCCATAAATGGATAGTCCATACCTGCGGGAGTTGTGACAGATACAGCCGCGCTCAACGTGTGAATTTCATCCACGTTCAACACCATAACAGCGTAGTAATACTTCGTTTTGGGTGAAGCAGAGGGGTCTTCAACGCTAGTGGTTGACGCACTGACAGTGGCGACACAATGCGCTGTCTTCCAATTGATCGGTGTCATACGCGAACGATAGACGCGGTAATTCGCAACAGACGTGCTCGCAGCCGGCCAATCAATACGAACCCTGTGAGGGCTTACTGCGGTCAGATTAGTTATGCCAGCGAACAGCGGGGCTTCCGCAATGCGCACATCATCGACAAACCAGCCGTCCCTCACAACCGAGCTGTCGGTATTTATACGAAACCGCACACGGACATCCGGCATTCCCGCATAAGGTGTCAGGTCACACTGCTCACGGCTCCAGCCGTCAAGATTTCCTGTGTATTCAGCCAGTGCCGTGCTCTCCCATGAGGTGGCATCATTTGTGGAAACCTCAACAGTGCAGAAATCATAATTCGGTTCCAGTGAATAGTGATGATAGAAGCGCAACGCCGGATTAGTGGCGGAGGAGAGGTCGACAGAGGAGATTATTGTTGCGGCACTGTCAGTGTTATTCGTGTAGAATCTGCCCGGCGAATCAGAGAGTGCATGCGCGGGCGTGTGGGCATCTGCGGAGACAGTATTCCACAAACCATTCAACTGCCAATTAGCGGATCCGCTTTCAAAATCATCGTCAAATGGATATGAAACACCTAAAGTTGCCCCCACCGTAAAACAAAACCAAATGCACGCCCACACCACCAATCTAATCTTCATAAGAGACCTTTCCGCTCAATACAACCATCACCATAGTCTGCCCAGCATCCTACCCCGCTCATATCGCAATATCAAATACTTATTCATTCCATTTTCATGTCGGGAGTCGCATTTGAGAGATTTTTAGAAACAGAATAGAGAAAAAAGAGCCCCCCTTAAAAACTTTGCCGTCATCATTGCAGACTAAACGTGAAATCATGGAATTTTGCTGTCTAATTCGAGAGTATCAACTTCCGAAGAGGCTCTTCCGCCCTGAACTTGTGAGCGAAACACTAAAAACAGTCGATTTCCCCCTGTTTTCAGGCGCAGGTGATCTCCTGGTGATCTTTTGACTTGAATCGACGAAACTGCGGGAAGCGGACGGAACGATTGGTGCTGTTTCCGTGTTGCGCATTACGCAGAGTCCCGGCTCTTCCGTATATTTCAATGTTAAATTTGGACGCGACGAGTTTCTTGTGAATGGTTCAAGTCAGACGGGGGATTCTCCGAGGGTCAACTTTTGCGACCAGGCGGCATGTGCTTTTTTGAGCGCGTGAGCACGGTGGGAGATGCGGTTTTTGACATCCGCTCCCAATTCGGCAAAACTCTGCTCGTAGCCCAATGGAATAAAGAGTGGGTCATAGCCGAATCCGTTATCGCCGGTCGGCTCCAAGGCAATGCGTCCTTCACAAACCCCTTCCACACATCCAAATTCTCCGTCCGGGGTGGCCAGTGTGATTGCACAGCAGAAACGAGCCGAACGGTCGGCAACATCCCGTAGCTCTCGAAGGAGCTTGCTGTTGTTGGCCGCGTCATCACCGTGCGTTCCGGCGTAACGAGCCGAATGGACGCCGGGGTTGCCGTCGAGAGCACTCACTTCCAGTCCTGAATCGTCAGCCATCGCCAGCAGGCCCGCCGCCCGCGCCAGCGTCACCGCTTTCTTTGCGGAGTTTCCAGCAAAGGTGCCTCTGTCTTCAATAATCCCGGGCAAATACTCAAACTCTTTTAATGTCACAAAGTCTATGCCGTCAATGTTGAAAACGGCTAGAATCTCTTCAATTTTATGTGTGTTTCCTGTGGCCAGCAGCAGTTTCATGGCTCCCTCACAATCCTGAATCCCATATCCGCTCCGTTATATTTTTTATCAATCATCACTCTGTGAAAAACGCGCAGAAGACGTGCATCCTCCTCCGCCCAGCTTCCACCTCGGGCGGGAGCTTCTGGACTCGCATTCGATGCCGCACACCACTCAAAAAGGTTGCCGGCCATATCGTAAATTCCAAGCTGATTCGGTTCGTACATTCCCGACTCACAGACCTCCTCCGCGCCGTAACAGGCACGTCCATCCGGGTTGCCCCACCCCCATGGATAGCGACCACCGCGCACTCCTCCGCGTGCCGCCACCTCCCACTCATCCTCCGAAGGCAACCTCACCGTCACGCCGGAGATACGCCCATACCACTCGCAAAACCCAAGCGCGTCACCATACGACACAAACGCCACCGGTTCCCGCTCTCTCTGCGAACACGGAGTGAAGCGGCCGCCCTGCCAAATCATCTGGGGATGTTCAGATTGGGGGGATACATTCGATTCATTCAGATAGCGGCAGTAAAGAACTACGCTGACCTCCATGGAGCTTATACAAAACGCGGACAGCCTTACATCCAGCGGACTGCGCGACGCACCCTCCTCACGACTTCCAAGACGATAAACGCCTGCCGGAACATCAACCCACTCAACTAATGCAATACCTTCATTTTTAATGCACCCCGATGCCAATATCAGCAACAGACACACGATGTGGACTGGAGCAAACGCACGCAACATATTCAACGTCACCCGTTAGGCTTCAACTCTACTTTGCTGACGCGCAACGGGAAACGCAATTTTAAGTCGCCGCCAAGCGTTATCTCCACCCAGTGAGTGCCAAACTCGGTGAATGAGACACCAAGGAAAACCTCAACATTGGTTGCTGTCGATTCCTGAGAAGGGAGCCGTGTGACAATCTTTTTGCCCGCAACCAACACTGTGCTTTGATCAGGCTTGAGAATTTTGGTCTCCTGCTCAAATTCACCCTCCCCGCTACACCAGCGGGTCACAACAAATAATCGTGGGTAGTTGATCGGCAATTCTGGCGACGCAAGCGCGTCGAATAGACCGATCAACATAAACTTGCCGTTCCGCTCCTGGCGAACATCATCGCACAGCAAAGCTGACTGTAAATCCGGTATCATCACAATTTAATCATCCATGTCATCTTCATCACCCTCGTCACCCACAACATCTTCATCACCCTCGTCACCCACAACATCTTCATCATCC
>CAYTQP010000056.1:0-3926 GCA_964440175.1 uncultured Verrucomicrobiota bacterium | reverse complement strand
CCTCGTCACCCACAACATCTTCATCATCCGACTCCTCCGGCGGCAGATCGTCATAGACCTCAATTGCGGTGTTAACCGCGCTGGCAAACGCTTCAAATCCGCAGGACGGAATAATTATTGTGTCCCGCCGACCAAGGACATCCTCGGTGATCTTCAAAAATCGACCGCGCTTGTTCTCTTTCAGGTCAAAGAAAAAAACTTTGCGTTCAACAAAAATGCGCTCACTGTGCAACTCCTTCTCCATTATTCAACTCTCCCTCGTTTGTGTCCTATCTATTTTTAAACAACCGCGACACAATTACAGGATTCTGCGCCAACGTCAAACTCTTTCTCTTATAATTATTCATTTTTGACAAAACCACGTGCCGCATAACACCCTGAGCATTGTCAACCTAAACTTTCATAAGAAATCCACTGCGGACGCATATCTCACGCCAGATATTTACTTTAAACCTTAATTGAGTCCTCCTTAATCTGTTTTTGCGGTATTTAGCTTTACAATCTCACCGTATTTCCTGTAAGCAGTCTCCAGTCAGCCCCCGCTCGGAGGCTGAATTTATTGTTTGATTAGAGACAGGATGCTTTTATGAAAGAGAGATACGCTTTTCGGGAGATTGAGGCCAGGTGGCAGGAGTTCTGGGAAAAAGAGGGCGCGTTTAAGACTGATCTGGCAGATACGGAGAACAGCTACTATTGCCTGATGATGTTCCCCTACCCTTCCGGCAAACTCCATGTTGGACACGGACGCAACTATATCATCGGTGACGCGGTGGCACGCTACAAAAAGATGCGCGGTTGCAATGTGCTTGCACCAATGGGCTGGGACTCGTTTGGATTGCCAGCTGAAAACGCCGCCATCAAAAACGGGATTCATCCAAAAACAAGCACACTCGAAAATATCAGCATCATGAAAAAACAGCTCTCCGCCTGGGGCTGCAACTACGACTGGGATAAAGAGGTGACATCATGCATGCCCAGCTACTACCGCTGGACACAGTGGCTCTTCCTGAAACTCTACGAGCGCGGACTTGCCTACAAAGCGGAATCAAACGTTAACTGGTGTCCATCCTGCGCAACAGTTCTCGCTAACGAACAGGTTGTCAACGAAAAGTGTGAACGTTGCGACTCGACTGTGGAGCAAAAGGCGCTCAAGCAGTGGTTCTTCAAAACCACCGCCTACGCGCAACGTCTACTCGACGATCTGGACAAACTGGACGGCTGGCCGGAACGCGTAAAAACAATGCAACGCAACTGGATCGGACGCAGTTGCGGAACAACCGTTAATTTCACACTGACACCGCGTGACGACGGCATCATCGACACAGAAAGCAATATCCCCTGCTTCACCACACGCATTGACACAATCTACGGCTGCACCTATATGGTGCTGGCCCCCGAATACCCGCAACTGAACAAACTCATAAGCGGACTTCCCGAAGAACAAAGCGTTCGGGATTTCATCAAAAAAACAGAGGGAATAACCAATATTGACCGGGCCTCTGACGAACTGGAAAAAACCGGAGTCTTCACCGGACGCCACGTCGTCAACCCCTACAACGGCGAACACATCCCTCTCTGGGTTGGCGATTATGTGCTGATGGAGTACGGAACAGGAGCGGTCATGGCCGTACCCGCACACGACACCCGCGACTGGGCGTTCGCAAAAAAATACGGACTCAACATCAGGATATCCATCCAGAATCCTGAACAAACGCTTATTCTCGAAGAGATGGAAGATGCCTTCACCGGAGACGGCGTGTGTGTCGATTCGGCGCAGTTCAGCGGCATGAAAAATCGTGCGGCAATCGCGGCAATGACGAAATACGCCGAGGCTGAAGGTTTCGGCGAAAGTGCTATTCACTATCGTCTGCGTGACTGGTTGATAAGTCGCCAGCGCTACTGGGGAGCCCCCATTCCAATGATCCACTGTGACACCTGCGGCATGGTTCCCGTGCCGGAAGATGCCCTGCCAGTGTTACTCCCTGAAGACGTCGAGTTCAAACCCACTGGCGAGTCACCGCTCAAGACCTCTGAAAGCTTCATGAACACTGTCTGCCCGAAATGCGGACAACCAGCACTACGCGAGAGCGACACAATGGACACCTTTGTCGATTCGAGCTGGTACTTCCTGCGTTATCTAAACGCTCGCGACGACACACAGGCGATCAACACCGAGCTGGCCGATAAATGGCTGCCTGTCGATCAGTACATCGGCGGAATCGAACACGCCATTCTGCATCTGATGTACGCCCGCTTCTTCACCAAGGCACTGTTCGATATGGGCGAAATCCACTTCGAAGAACCATTCGCACAGCTCTTCACTCAAGGCATGATCTGCAAACGCAGTGAAAAAGACGGAAACCTCTATAAAATGTCAAAATCGAAGGGAAATGTAGTCAGCCCCAACGAGCTTCTGCGTGAATATGGCGCGGACACCGTCCGTCTCTACACACTCTTCATCGGTCCGCCCGCGAAGGATGCAGAATGGAAAGACAGTGCTGTTGAGGGATCCTACCGCTTCCTCAACCGCCTCTGGCGACGGGTGTTCGACAACCTTGAACTCCTCGCCTCCGTCAAAGACATCAAACTGGTCATCAGTGAGATGGAGTCACCAGAACGTGAACTGTTCCGCAAAATCCACTCCACCATCGAACATATAACAAGTGACCTCGACGGCGAATTTCATTTCAACACCGCCATCGCCAAGATTATGGAGTTGATGAACGCCATGGACGACCTCCATATAACCGATGAGAGTACCCAGACACGCAAGGCCGTCTACCGATCGGCCATGGAATCGATCGTACTCCTAATCTCCCCATTCGCCCCGCACATAGCGGAGGAACTCTGGCGCGAACTCGGACACACACGCAGCACACTGGCTGAAGAGTGGCCGAAAGTCGACAAGTCCGCGCTTGAACGCGACACAATCGAACTCGTCATTCAAGTCAACGGCAAAGTCCGCAGCCACATAACCGTCGCCACCGATGCCAACCGTACGATGGTCGAAACAGCTGCCTTGGAGAACGAAAGCATCAAACACTGGATCAAAGACAAAAAAATATGCAAGGTCATCGTCATCCCCGGTCGTCTCGTCAATATCGCCGTATCGGAAAAATAAGGATAGGTAAAAATACACAGCACAGGGACTGATGAATAGAGGGAAGTGTCTCAAAAATTGTTAAAACTCAAAAATGGTCTCCACAGCCTATTCGCGTAGAACAGGCATTCCCCACAAAGAAACAATGGAGACCACGGATGAAGGAGGTAGGTCAAATAGCAGTTTTAAGCAAAGCAAATGCGGAAAAAAATATAAGCCAACGGAAAACGGATAAAAAACTGCGAGCATTTAAAAATCCTCGCAACATCATTGGATCAACCAGGTGACCCCTCCCTCAAAGAAGGGTGTGCACAAAAAGTAAGAATTGACCATAATCCAGTAAAAGCTATGAATAAAGAGAGAGATCACATTGAGTTTTAACAAAAAATGGGACACCCCCGCAGCTTGTTTTAAGTGCTTTTTATACTACGGCTTCCATTCTTTTTATTTGAATTGTATTTTTCAATAGTTTCCAGGTCAACATTTAGAGCATTTAGTTGCCTCTCTATATTTTCAGCAAGTACATACGCTAAATTGCATGGAACAGCATTCCCTGCCATTTTATAGCCAGCTGTTAAATTTTTATAGTAAAATATATGTTCATCTGGAAATGTCTGAATTCTAGCACATTCTCTAAAAACGTCTCACATGGGACAGGCTCTACATAGCATGGGAAAGCTTCCTCGCCCAGAATCTACCCACAAATTCTGCTGAAGAGACCAAAAAAAATAATGATTCAGGCGGATCGACCCCGCCACCAATACACCTAGATCATCTATTCAGGTTTCGCGATAGCTGAATCTGAATTAGATGAATCTGATTGTTG
>CAYTQP010000055.1:0-16051 GCA_964440175.1 uncultured Verrucomicrobiota bacterium | reverse complement strand
GTATCATAGCAGTTAATGGAGAAAATGCTTCTCTTTTTATGAAATATTCGGGCTATCTGAGATTTTTAATAAACTTGACATTTTGAGGGGAGACGTTTCGCAGTTTGCAAACTGCGAAATATTGGTTAATTTGGAGTTTTTTGCTGAAAACTGTTCATAATAACATGAATAATGCAAAAATATGGTGAAAAATGATGATTAACGGTGTTCCAATGTTTGGACAATCGGTTTTAAAAAATGTCCAATTTGCGGATAAATGAGAAGGAAGCCTGTCCAGACATTGAGTAAGCTCACAAAAAAAGGGGTACACTCTGTGAGATTATCCTCTGAGATTGGCGTTTTGGGTTTTCGTCTTGATCTTGTTCATAACCGGGCAGAGCCGATGAGAATCGGGGTTTTTCATTGAGGGGAGATGTTAGCTTTTGGACAGGTCGTTTTATGGATGCCGCAAAAATGTCGATGTCCATGTATTTTTTGACAAAGACACATTGTTTTTCGTCGATTTTTCGGGTTTCGGGATTTTCCGCTGATTGTTCAATCACATGAATTCGGGATTATTCAAATGCGGAGCCAATAAATATTGACCCTGAAAAAAGTCGTTTTTTTAAAAAAAAGGTGTTGACGGGTGTGGGGGAAAGTGTTTACATGTGTCGCGAAAGGTGATAAAAATGTTGGATTGTGGTACAGATGCGCTGGGGGAGTTTGGGGCTGGAAACGGTTTCTTTACAGGTGAATACCTGCATTCTCTTGACCCGAAGCGGCGTTTGACGATACCGTCAGACTGGCGCGTGATTGTGGGGGAGCCGCAACGATTTTATGTTCTACCAGCGGTTGAGAGTCCGTGCCTGTCTCTTTATCGGGTTCCTGATTTCCTTGTTAAGCTGAAACGTCTCCAGGAGCATTCAATCGTGGATTCGAAGGCGCGGCAGATGGCGCGTATTATTGGGGCGCGGTCGGCTTTTATAGGATGGGACTCTGTGGGGCGAGTTAGAATTAAAGAGGGTTTGCTGGAGAGTGCCGGGCTTTCGGGCAGGGTTAAGCTTGTTGGGGCACTTGACCGCATTGAGCTGTGGAATCCTGAAAGATGGGAGGAGGTCGGCGCACTGGAGGATGATTCGAGTCTGGAGGAGGCTGTCCGCTACGTTAAATTGTAATTTTACTTGGAGATATGAAGATATGGATTTTGCTAAATGTTTACACTTGAATAAATCGATTAGGGGTTTTGATCCTGTTGGAGAGGGCTTTGTTCTTCCTCGCAGTGAGATGGTGCCGATCTATAGAAGGCAGATTGGTTCTATTTTTTCCATTGAGTACGTGGGTGAGCAGCGTTCTTGTTGTGAGGAGCGTGAGCGTGCGCCGCGACGGGTTTGTCCGAATTATCTTTTTTAGTTGAAGTTGGGACCAGGGTGTCAAATGCATAATCCGGTCATGCTTAAAGAGGCATTGGAGGGGTTGGCACTGAAGCCGGACAGCTGTGTTGTTGACGCGACGCTGGGCGGTGGTGGTCACGCTGAGGCGATTTTACGGGTTCTAGGTGTGGACGGGGTGTTGCTTGGGCTGGATCGTGATCCGGCGGCGATTGTGAGGGTTGAAGAGCGTCTGCGCGGTTATCCGGCGAAACTTCTGTTGAGGCGAACCGATTTTGCGGAGATTGGCGTGGTGGCACGGGAATGCGGTTTGACGCGGGTTGATGGGGTGCTGATGGATCTGGGTGTATCGTCGTTTCAGCTGGATTGCGCGGAGCGCGGGTTCAGTTTCAGATATGCCGGACCGCTGGATATGCGGATGGATACGGATGCTGCGCTTACAGCAGCGGACATTGTGAATGGCTATGGGGAAGAAGAGATTGTGAAGATATTGTGGAGACTGGGTGAAGAGCGATCGGCACGCGCGATTGCCCGGCGTATTGTGAGAGAGCGTGATTTGGCGCCGATTGAAGATACTGAAAGGCTGGCAGAGCTGGTTTCCGCAGTGAAAGGCGGTCGGCGCGGTCGGCGACATCCGGCAACGAAGACGTTTATGGCGTTGAGGATGGCTGTGAACACCGAGCTAGAGAGCTTACGGTTAGGGTTGGAGGCAGGGTTGAAGTTGCTGGCGGTTGGCGGTCGGTTTTCGGTTATTTCATTCCACAGTCTTGAAGACAGGATAGTGAAGCATTTTTTCAGGGCTCACGTGGGTTGCAACGAGTCTCTGCAGGCTGGCGGGTCGTGCTGGGTGGGGGAGACTCCGCCGGTGAGGTTGGTGAGGAAAAAACCTATATTACCGGGCGGAGTGGAGATTGGTGAGAACCCCCGTGCGCGGTCGGCAAAATTGAGAATAGCAGAAAGGATTGGATAGCATGGCAAAACAAAAACGGAGACGAGCTATTAAAAGTGGCAAAAGACGTAAGGTTATTCAGCCGTCGTCGGCTATTGTGGTCTTGGTTGTTATCGGATTCCTGGCTTTTGGCTATCTCTGGAGCGGCAGTCGCTGTGATGAGTTGGGGCGGGATATAAGTCGGCTGGAGGTCCAGTGTAGAGAGATGAGTCAACGTGTGAATATTGAGAAGGCTAAGTGGTCTAGAAATGAGACGATAGACGGCATCAAAAATGGACTTGCCCGTTGGGGAATAGAGATGAATCTACCCCCGCCTGAACGGGTTTTGTTGGTGAGATATAACGATTTACTGAAAGAAGGGGTTCCTTTGGATCAGGGGAGCCAATATGCGTTTGTGATGCAACGTTGACATGAATATTTATCGATATATTGGACGTATTATATTTACGGGTGTTATGATAACAGGTCTCTTCCTGGGATTGGCTGGAAGGCTTGTGTTTTTACATTTGTCTCCGCATGATTCAATTGACGAAAAAATCGATAAGATGCACAGTGTTGAGAAGCCCATAAGCGTGGGGCGCGGGCGTATACTTGATCGCAATGGCTATGTTTTCGCAATAGATCTGCCAGCGCGGGATATATGGATTAATCCTGTCTGCATAAAGACAAACGGTGTTGAGGGTGAGGTTGCCGCTGCTCTTTCCCGCACTCTTGGAATGGAGGCGGATCGGCTTTTTGTGAAGATAAAGGGTTCAATGCGCAGAGGTTTACGAATTAAGCGTTTTGTCGAGGAGGATGTTGGTCGTGCGGTTGAGGATTTAAAGCTGGAGGGAGTTTGGACGCGTACACTTTCGACTCGCAACTATCCGCACGGCAAAATGCTTTGCCACGCGCTTGGGTTTTTGAACTGGGGAGGAAAGGCATCTGGAGGTATAGAGCAACGGTTTAACTCTGATTTAAAAGGGCGCGACGGGCTTTTGCGCACTGTGCGTGACGGGCGGCGGCGGGAGCTGTATGACAGGCGTGCGGTGGAAGTGGAGCCGTTGACCGGATCGAACATCTATCTCACAATAGATCAAAATATTCAGCAGATGGTGGAGGATGCGCTCGACAAATTGCTGGTGGAGCGTGAATGCAAGGGGGCGTGGGCTGTGGTACAGCGTGTGCGCACGGGTGAGATACTGGCGATGGCCAGCCGTCCAGCGTTTAATCTGAATGAGTTCCGGTTCAGCGACAGTGAAGAGCGTCGCAACCGGGCGATCGCCTACACATATGAACCCGGTTCGACCTTCAAGCCACTCATTGTGGCGGCGGCACTCAACGAGGGAATCGTGAAGCCGAATGACAGGATAGACTGTGAAAACGGGTGCTGGTCATACAAGAGGATCCTTCTGCGCGATTGTCATAATTTTGGGATTTTGTCGGTGAGCGACATTGTCAAGAAATCCAGCAACATTGGTGCCGCAAAGATTGCGCTGAAGCTGGGAGATGCCAGGTTGGAGAAATATCTCAAGGCGTACAGGTTAGGAATGAAGACGGGAATTGAGTTGCCGGGTGAGGAGGGTGGCATTCTGCACGGCACTTCGGCATGGAGTTCCATAAGTGCGACCCGTCTTGCGATGGGGCATGAGCTGACGGTTACTGCGGTGCAGTTGCTGAATGCCGTTTGTGCGATTGTGAATGGCGGGTATTTGATGCAGCCCACGCTGATTCATCGCGTTACCAATGCGGCTGGAGAAGAGACGTATAAATCGCGCCCACATGTTCTTACCCGGGTTGTAAATGCGAAGACTTCGGCGCAGATGCGCAGGATAATGATGACGGTCACAGAAGAAGGAGGAACCGGACTCAATGCACGTGTGCCGGGATACGCAGTGGGTGGCAAGACGGGAACGGCGCAGAAGGCGATACCCGGCGGTTATTCGAAGAGCGCACACATGGCCTCGTTCGTTGGATTTTTGCCAGCAGAAAACCCGGAGATAGCAATGATTGTTGTGGTTGACGAGCCGCAACCGGTGCATTTTGGAGGTATGGTTGCGGCACCTGTTTTCCGCGAGGTGGTTGAGCAGGTGGTGCGTTATCTCCATATTCTGCCGTCCGCGCAGGCAGAATACGCACGTTACCGCAATAGCAATTTCAGAAATGGAGGGGGCAGGGAATTATGATGTTGGGAATTCTTTGTGAACAGACCATGAGACTGGAAGCACTCACCGAGGTTATTCAAGCGATAACGGTGCACGGTGATGACAACATTGATATAAAGGGAATAGCATATAACTCTAAGCAAGTGCATTCGGGAATGCTTTTTGTC
Source organism: uncultured Verrucomicrobiota bacterium (assembly GCA_964440175.1). Lineage (GTDB taxonomy): Bacteria > Verrucomicrobiota > Kiritimatiellia > CAYTQP01 > CAYTQP01 > CAYTQP01. The sequence goes on along the minus strand of CAYTQP010000055.1, from coordinate 11,424 downwards.
GCGATAGAGGGGGAGAAGTGTGATGGAAATGATTTTATCGATGAGGCGATTGAGCGCGGGGCGGTGGCCATTGTCTCGGAGCGACGCGAGATCGGGAGGAAAGACGTAGTTCATATTAACGTCAATTCCTCACGTCAGGCTCTTGCGGAGATTGCCTGTTCTTTCTATGGAAATCCCTCCAGTAAGCTTGAGATGGTTGGCATAACAGGTACGAACGGAAAGACCACAACGGCGTATATGGTGCGTGCTATTTTAGAGTTTACGAACCGCAAATCGGGATTGATAAGCACGGTTTCGTACGATGTCGGCAACCGCTCTATTCCCGCAGACCGTACCACTCCCGAGTCATTGGATTTGCAGTCAATGCTTGCAAAGATGGTGCGTCTGAACTGTCAGAGCGCGGTTATGGAGGTCTCCTCTCACGCTTTGGCGCAGAAGCGGGTCTGGGGGGTTGATTTTGATGTCGGGGTGTTCACCAATTTGACGCAGGAGCATCTGGACTATCACGACTCAATGGAAGAGTATTTTTCAATCAAGGCTCTGCTTTTCCGCGGATTGGGGCAGATGAGGAAGAATGCGACGGCTGTAATAAATCTGGATGATCGATGGGGATTGCATTTGGCGAGCATGGGGGGGAGCTGGGCGCGCGAGATTACCTTTGGAGAGCATCCGTCTGCCATGGTTCGCGCCGATGATGTTAAGTGTGGCGGGAATGGAAGCCGATTCAGGGCGCGTACGCCGTGGGGTGAGATCGATATAGAGATGAAGATTCTGGGGCGTTTCAATGTGAGCAACGCGCTGGCGGCGATAGCAACTTGCGGGGCGATGGGAGTTGGGATGTGCGATATAGGGGCGGCTCTCGCCAATTTTAAGCCGGCACCCGGGCGACTGGAAGAGATCGCCAATGACAGGGGACTTCGGATTTTTGTCGATTATGCGCATACACACGCAGCACTACGCTCTGTTTTGACGACATTGCGCGAGGTGACGAACGAACGTATAATTACGGTGTTTGGATGTGGGGGAGACCGTGACCACAGCAAGCGGGCACGCATGGGTGAGGTTGCGGAGCGATACTCTACTTTTTCTGTGATAACCAGTGATAACCCCCGCAAAGAGGATCCCGTGGAGATAATCCGGCAGATTCAATCCGGGTATAAGTCTGACGACTGCTACGAAGTGATTGAAAATCGTGAAGAGGCGATAGCGGGCGCGTTGCGCAGGGCGCGACCCGGCGACTTTGTGTTAATTGCAGGGAAAGGACATGAGAATTATCAGGAATTTGCTGATACGATTATTCCTTTCGATGATCGTGAGGCGGTGCGTGAGGCACTTGAAGATGGATCGAGTTACGGTTGTTAGTTATTGAGTTGATGAAGTATGGCTTTTATTAAACCAGATGAATGCGCACGGTGGACGGACGGGGTTTGGTCCCGGAAGCCGATATGCGACATGACCGGGGTTTCACACGATACCCGCACGACGAACGAGGGTGAACTCTACATCTCAATTGTGGGCGAACGTTGCGATGGTCATGATTTTGTACGACAGGCATTTGAACATGGTGCTGCGGCGGCCATGGTGGCATCTTCATTTAGCGGAGAGAGCGAATGGCCGTTGTTGCGGGTTGCCGATACTCGTCGGGCATTGCGTGATCTGGCGTGTGCCTACAGGAACTGTCTCACAGGAACTATCTTTGCGGTTACGGGTAGCGTTGGCAAGACAACAGTGAAGGAGATGCTGGCAGGGATGCTGGCGAGGCTGGGACCGACCTCTGCCACGAAGGGAAACTGGAACAACGATATTGGACTGCCGCTCAGCCTGCTGGCAATGGGTCGCGATGACATGTTTGGCGTTTTTGAAGTGGCGATGAATGCGCCCGGTGAGATCGCCGCGCTGTGTGAAATTCTTCAGCCCGGTCGGGGGGTGATGACCTCCGTCGGGTTGGCTCATTGCGCACGCTTTGATGGCGCGTCCGGCATAGCCCGCGAAAAGGCGGCAATGTTGCGGGCACTTCCCGCAGACGGATTTGCGGTGCTGGCGGGTGATGAGGAGTGGAGCGAACTTTTTTGCGGATCGACTGTGGCGCGAACGGTCACGGTTGCAATGTCCGGCGCAGCCGATTACACCGCTGAGACTGATGATGCCGGTCGACTAGTGATCCGGTATTCGGAGGAATCTTTCCGGTGCACGCTTCCTCTGCCCGGTCGGCATATACAGCGCGACGCGCTACTCGCGGCGGCGGCTGCAATTGAATCAGGGGTGGGCGCGAAGGTGGTTGTCGATGCGTTGGAGAACATGACGTTGCCACCGATGCGTTGGGAGCGAATATCGGTTGGCGGAGTTGATTTCATCAATGATGCCTACAACGCCAATCCGCTCAGCATGAACGCGGCGATAGAGACGTTTGCGGAGACAGATGTTTCAGGGAGACGCTGGTTGGTGCTGGGTGGTATGCGTGAACTCGGAGCGGTATCGCATAAGGCTCACTTTGCACTTGGCGGTGTCGTGTTGAATCACGCCGATTTTCTGGTGGCTGTCGGCGTGGATGCTTCCGTCATAGTCGAGGGGGCCTGCGCTGCCGGTTTCGAGAAGGCACGGATGTTCGAGTGCGAAGCTGCGGAAGATGCGGCGGAATTGCTGGCACAAAGCACTGAACGCGGTGATGCTGTGTTGCTGAAGGCTTCGCGTGCGGAAGGTTTGGAGGGCGTGATTAACGAATTTCAGAAGATAAGGAACGATTAGAAAATGCTCTACTATTTACATTCGCTTACATATATATTTTCCCCATTGCGACTGTTTCGCTATATAACTTTTCGTTCATTCTTGGCCGCTGGCACTGCTTTCATCATAAGTCTGCTCATCGGGCCGTGGCTAATTCGTCGATTACGGGAAATGAAAATTGGGCAGCAGATTCGCGAGGATATCAAGGATCTTCATTCGAGAAAGGGAGGGACTCCGACGATGGGGGGGGTGATGATAGTTCTCGCCGTCCTTGTCTCAACGTTGCTCTGGGCCGATCTGTCGAACATATACGTCTGGATGACAATTTTTACAATGCTTTTCATGGGGGGGATCGGGTTTTGGGACGATTTCCTGAAGCTCAAGGCCAAAAATGAAGAGCGTGACGGGGGGTTGAGCGCGCGTGCAAAGTTTGCGTTGCAGATTATATGGGCTGTTGGGCTGGTGTTGTTCCTCTGGTTTGATCCTGAGATGCGTCCGCTTGCGGATCGACTGATGTTGCCATTTATGAAAAATCCGCTTATTTCGTCCATGACTCTGGCAGGTTCTTTGATTTTTATGAGCATCGTCATAGTCGGTGCGTCTAACGCTGTGAATTTGACAGATGGTTTGGATGGTTTGGCGATAGGTTGCGCCAATTCGGTGGTGCTTGCGTATCTAATTCTTGCGTACATCGCGGGACACGCGGTTTTTGCCGAATATCTGCAGGTTCCGTATGTGATTGGAGTCGGTGAGCTGACGGTTTTCTGTGGTGCGTTGCTGGGTGCCGGACTGGGTTTTCTGTGGTTTAACTGTCATCCCGCCAAGATATTCATGGGTGACACTGGCAGTCTGGCGATAGGTGGAAGCATTGCGGTTGTCTCCATACTGATTATGCAGGAGTTGCTGTTACTCATTGTCGGCGGAGTTTTTGTGATAGAGGCGGTGAGCGTCATAATTCAGGTTTTTTACTTCAAATACACACGTCTAAAATTCGGCGAAGGTCGTCGCGTGTTCAGACGCGCCCCTCTGCATCATCATTTTGAAATGCTGGAGAAAGAGAATGCAAAGAAAGAGAATCGTGATGTTGAGGTGGTGGAGACGATGATAACAATTCGTTTTTGGATTATCTCAATAATATTCGCGTTACTCGGTGTTGCGACACTTAAGATTCGATAGGGATGAAACACAAAGAGCGAGAGATGAAAGGTTGCGGGAAAAAAATCACAGAGTCCGGGGAATGGCTCGTTCTGGGTCTTGGCGCAAGCGGTCTGGCCGCTGCACGTCTGTTGCTGGCGGAGGGACGGTGTGTAACGGTGCTTGAGAGTGGCGATTCCGCCGCTTTACGTGCGTGTGCCGAGATGCTCCGCGCTGAAGGCGCACGGGTTGCTTTAGGGTGGTCGTGTCCGCTGAACGGTGTTTTTGACATTGCTGTGGTCAGTCCCGGTGTACCACCGAAATCGGAGTTATTCCGCACTGTTGAGGCATGCGGGATTCCGCTCATCTCCGAGCTGGAGCTAGGCTGGTCGCGGCTTCGTGCGCCAGTTCTGGCAGTCACTGGCTCGAACGGTAAGAGTACGGCGGTCAAGTGGTTGAGCGAGATACTTTTGGATGCGGGGAAGACGGTGGTGATTGGGGGGAACTATGGGCGACCGGTTTCGGATATTGCGATGGAGAAGACCGATTTTGACTGGATATTGCTGGAGGTTAGTTCGTTTCAACTGGCGACAGTGAGAGAGTTTCGTCCTGATATTGGAATTCTGCTGAACATGTTGCCGAATCATTTGGATTGGCACGGCGATATGTCCGCCTATCGGGATGCAAAGATGCGTCTGTTTGAGAACATATTTCCCGATGATCTCTGTATTCTTCCGTTTGAGATGGTGTCAAAGACGGGTGTGCGACAGAAATTATTAAGCACATTCGGTGTTTCGGCGGATGCCGACTGGCAGTTTAAAGACGGTGCCGTTTGGAAGAACGAGGGTGGCGTCGCACATCTGGCGGTGAATTTGCGAGGTTCGTATTTTGACAATGAAATTTTCGGGGTGAGCGCGGCAGCTATCACCGCCGCAGTGAAGGCCTGCGGGGTTGATTCGCGGCATATTGAGAATGCCGCCCGCCTTTTTGAACCACTGCCTCATAGGATGCAACGTGTTGCGGAGATAGACGGGGTAGTTTTTGTGAACGACTCCAAAGCCACCAATCTGGCGGCACTGGAGGCGGCGCTGCGTATGACGGGTTCGTCGCTGCGCTTGATTGCCGGGGGACGGGCGAAAGAGAGTGATTTCGTGGCTGTTTGCGAAGCCTTGAGCGGTGTTCGCGCAGTCTATTTGATTGGTGAGGCGATGGATGCGATGTCGCGAGCCTGGAGTGAGGTGATCAACTGTATCGATTGCACAACACTGAGTGTGGCGGTGGAACGAGCGTGGAATGATGCCGTTCGGGGCGAAACTATTCTGCTTGCGCCGGGCTGTGCCAGTTTTGACCAGTTCGTCAGTTTTGAGGAGCGTGGAGATTTTTTTATTCAACTGATAAAAAACTTGCAGAAAAAAAATAACTGTGAGATAAACTGAAGATTAAAAAAGAGAGACCAGAGAAAGGAGCATTTAGATGAAAGCATCATTTTTGGCGGTAGTTATAGCGTTGTTACACGTGGTTGTTATAAGCACGGTATTATTTGTTCAGGGATGTGGAACTGCGCGGGTGACTGCGCCTCAACCCCCGCCGGCACCGGTGATGCCGCCAATGGTTGGCGGAGAGACGCGGGTCGTGCCTCCCGAGATCATGCCGCCTACCCCGGTTGGTGGAACATCGGTCGTTACGCCTGAAATTAAGACCTACACGGTCAAAAGCGGAGATGTTCTTTCACGGATTGCGAACCGTTGCGGGGTTAGTGTGCGTGAAATTTGCGATTTAAACAGCATCTCCAGCCCAGACAAAATTAAGATCGGTCAGGTTCTGGTTCTTCCGGCATACTCCAGAGAAATTAAGGCAACCGAGGTGAAGCCGCCAGTCTCCGCACCAGCATCTGGGGTTGCGGTTCCGACTGCCGCGCCACCGGTGGAGGTTAAGCCGGGTGAGATTTACAAGGTTGTCTCTGGTGATGTCCTCTCACGTATAGCAGTTCGGCACGGAACCACAGTGAAAGAGCTGATGAAGCTCAACAAGCTGAAGAGTACCAAAATTATTGTGGGTCAGAAGTTGCGTATTCCCGACGGCGGTGTCGCGGTGCAACCGGAACACTTGCCAGTTTCACCGGCACCTGTCAATTCTGATGTTTCTGCCCCGACTCCTGCCCCGCTTGAAACAGGAAGGACTAAGACAACAAATGACTCATCACCCATAGTGAATGAAGATAAAGGTGTGGCATCGATCTTCGCTGGTTCGGGTGCTTATGAGTACACCGTTGCCGAGGGTGAGACGGTGATGAAGATAGCGAAAGATTACATTGTCGATCCGCGTGAATTGCGGAAATTGAACAATTTGGCAGACGACGAGGAAGTTAAGCCTGGACAGCAGATACTGATTCCCCTCTCTAACTTATAGTACAGGCTGAGGTAACCGGAGTGGTATGTGGAAGGCATCGAGTCTGTTAATAGCGAGCGTTTTGATTCTGGCGGTGTTGGGGATAGTGATGCTGGCCAGCACCAGTGGGGTTCAGGCTGCGGAGAGATTTAACGATCCCAATTTCTTCCTGAAAAAGCAGTTGGTTTGGCTGGTGATTGCGGTTGTTGTGGGGTTTTTGACTTTTCGTTTTCTGGATTATCACTATCTACGCACTTTTCCCATCCCGCTGGCTGTGATTACGCTGGTTTTGCTGGGACTGGTATTTGTTCCCGGATTGGGGTTGACGGTGAAGGGCAGCACTCGCTGGCTGAATTTTGGGGTTGCGAATTTCCAACCGTCCGAACTTGCGAAACTGGGGGTGATTGTCTGGCTTTCCTGGTGGATGAGTCGTTATCAGCGCTGGGCGGGAACCTTTTGTCGCGGGGTTTTAATTCCGTTATTATATCCAATTATAGTGATTATCATGCTTATGCTGGAACCCGATTACGGATCGACCTTTCTGATAGCGATTGTTTCGTTTTTCATCGTGTTTCTCGGCGGAGCCAGATGGAGTTATCTCAGCATCTTGTCTGTGATCGGAAGCCTGGGGTTTATTCTTCTAGTGATGCAGGACAATGTACGTCGCCGCCGAATAATGGCGTTTTTAAACCCAGAGCAGTACGCCGACAAGGAGGGGTATCAGGTGTTGCAGTCAACGTATGCGTTTATCACCGGCGGTGCGAGAGGACTCGGATTGGGGGAGAGTGTGCAGAAACGGTTTTATCTGCCGGAAGCGCATACCGATTTTATCTTTGCGATTGTCGGTGAGGAGCTGGGTATTGGAGGAACACTGTTACTGTTGTTGCTCTATTTCGTGATTTTCTGCTGTGGATTATACATAAGTTTCAGGGCCAGCGACCTCTTTGGAAAACTGCTTGGCTTCGGGATAACGTTGATCTTCACGTTCCAGGCCATCTTAAATATGGGAGTTGTCACCGGTTGCTTGCCGACCAAAGGTATTCCGTTGCCACTGATCAGTTTCGGCGGGTCTTCGCTGCTGATAACATTTGCAATGATAGGCATTCTGCTCAACATCGGTGCGCAGGCACAGCTGGATCGAGATGAGAAAAGGAACGCCAGCATAAAAGATGTAATGCACAGTATGTAAACTGAACTGCTTATAAACTCATGGTGTGAGATATACGCTTGCGACGGATATTTCATGAACAGTTAATGTCGATTGTTATTAACCTTATCTATTCATAAATATCGCATATTCCGCAATACCATCCTCTCGACGACTCAAAACAAGTCGGAAAGTGGTAAAAACGAGAGCTTTGTAGTGCTACGGGCGAATTTTGACACAGTGCCACTTTGTCATTGTGTTTTCATGGCTTGGAAGATCACCTTATAGTGTATGGTTGTTCTCAAAATAATAAGATTTCCGTCGAAACTAACATCCGGCTTATCGAAAATTACAGTTATTTTTGATTTCAATGGTGCAAACGTAAGCTGTTTGTGATTAAATGCCCCCCCGTTGCGGGCTTCTTTGATTTATTAAAAACCTGATAGAACGGGTTAAGTGGAGAAACCCTTTTTTATGAATAATTCAGGATATGGAGAGACCGTTGAAAAAAATTGTTTTGGTTGCAATGCTTATAATGAGTGCAGGATGGGTTTCAGCAAAGGTTCGTCTGCCAGCCCTTTTTTCATGTGGGATGGTTTTACAGCAGGGGGTACGCATTCCCGTTTGGGGTTGGGGCGTAGCGGGTGAATCGGTCGAAGTGTGTTTCGGTACACAGGTTCAAAAAACCAAAGTGGATGCCGCTGGCAAGTGGATGCTTCATCTTCACCCTGAACAGGCATCGGCAGAATCACGTATCCTGAAAATTCAAGTGGGTGCGGAGGTAAATGAGATCACCAACGTTCTGGTCGGCGAGGTTTGGATTTGCTCGGGACAGTCGAACATGGATTTTGAATTGGGCAAACTTTGCAACAGAAAACTGCGCACCAAAGCAAGTAAACCCATTGTAGACTATATGAAAAAAATGCTGACCACAGCTGACGACCCGCTGTTCCGGCAAATTGCGGTTCCCCATCTAGTATCAGTCTGGAACGAAAAAGAGGATTTTGTCGGTCACTGGATTACGAGTTCACCCGAAAACAACACAGATTTTTCGGCAACTGCCTATTTCTTCGGACTCGAACTGCGACGCGAACTGCAGGTTCCAGTGGGGCTGATCAAATGCGCTTGGGGAGGAACTCGCGTGGAAGCGTGGATCCCCATGGAGGCATATCGAAAAACCGAATCGCTCAAAGATTATTACGAAGCCGAGATGACCAGCTTGAACCGACGTTTGGAGCAGTGGGGCAACCCTCAAAAGGCACAGGCAAAATATGATGCAGAGTTAGCGAAGTGGAAGGGAAAAACAGAGGGAATGAAGAAAAAACCACGCAAGCCACGTAAGCGCGATAATCCGAAGACCAACAAACAACTTCCCGCCGGGCTTTATAACGGAATGATTCATCCGCTGATTCCTTTCGCATTCAAAGGGGTCATCTGGTATCAGGGCGAATCGAATGAACACTATTTCCCGAAGGAATACTCCAAACGTTTCATGGCGGCTATTCAGGGCTGGAGAAATGCGTGGGGGCGGGGAGATTTTCCGTTCTATTATGTGCAACTGGCCAACTACCATGCGCCACACAACAATCCCGACGAAAGTTCCCTGGCCTTTATCTGTAACCAGCAACGGCTCGCGCTGGCACTTAAAAACACAGGTATGGCAGTAATTAACGACATTGGGGAGGCAAAAGATATTCATCCGAAAAATAAGATAGATGTTGGCAAGCGATTGGCGCGATTAGCATTATCGCGAGATTATGGTCGCTCGGATATTGTCGGAAGCGGTCCGCTCTATCAAAGCCACACCATCGAGGGCTCCAAAATCATTATCAGCTTCTCGTCCGTGGGCGACGGCTTGATGACCGGTAAGAAAAAACTGCTCGACTCTGTCGTGGAAACCGACGAGCTGCCGGGTGGATTTCAGATTCGCGGCATAGACCGGAAATGGAGATGGGGTGACGCTAAAATTGTCGATAAAAACAAGGTCGAAGTGTCGTGCGCAGATATTGAGCATCCGACTGCTGTTCGTTACGCATGGGCCTCCAATCCCACCAATGCCAACCTTTACAATAAAGAAGGTTTACCAACCTCTGTCTTTACAACAGAGTAATAATTTCGGCTATGCTCCGGTTGAGATTGAATCGTTCAATCGCTACCTCTACGTCACAGAAAATGGCTTTATACGGTGCTGTAAATATGTGCAATATCGACCGGCTGTTTTTTAAATAATTGAATTGCAGCCCTTTCGAGTCTGATTTCGGGCTAACATTATTTATGACAAATCTCAAAATGTGTGCAGACAAGATGGAGAATAAACTTTTTTCAAACTATTCGGGACTGACATCGCGAGCATTTCAGGGGGCAGGGCGGGTGGTTTCACTTTGAGGCGCATAAACGCCATAAACGCCATAACCCCCTACAGTCATAAACCGCCATTCATCTGAACCAACTTTCTGATATTTGAAACGGACACTGCGCCCATCATGCGCTACAGCAACTTGCCGGGGGCTGACTCCGATGAAAAATGCAACATTCATGCTTGATCCAAACACCGTAATAGTGTCAACTGTCGCCATATTAGTGATTGCTGTGTTTCAGGATAGTTGTAATGCGCTATTCCGTGGCAATTAAAAGTGGGCGAGGGTTCGATAATTACAGTTTTTACAACCAGTCGCTCAGTGAAGAGTTTGGCACATAAACAATAAAAGGAGAAACAATGCCAGAAACATCAGAAAAGAAAAGACTCATAGCACTACTCATTTGCTTATTCCTCGGAGGTCTAGGTGTACACAGATTTTATGTCGGGAAAACAGGAAGTGGTATTGCTCAACTCCTTACGCTTGGCGGATTAGGAATCTGGGCTCTGATTGACTGCATCATGATTCTTTGTGGAGCATTCAAGGACAAAGAAGGAAATATCATTACAGAGTGGACATAAACCAGTCGAACAAAATAAGGATTAGGCTCGACTCGTAGCGAGTAAAGAGCGGAGTGGTCGGGTCTAATCCATGGTTCAAGAAGTGGCGATGAGCTGTCAAGGTCGGCTCTGAATGCCTGCGGAAAATGGTTCTGTTCCGTGTGGTTTGTGTGTGACACGAAATTGATGCAATGTTGCTTGAGATCGATTGGAACGGCGATTAGGTTTTGACGATAATATCAGCCAGTTCCGGTTGTCATCAGCTTGAATTTGTCGCTCAAAGGCAAACCTCCCTCGCCATGCGTTCTGACAAATCTCAAAACGTATGCAGACAAGATGGAGAATCTTTTTCAAGCTATTCGGGACTGACAGCGCGGACATTTCAGGGGCTAGGTCAGGTGATTTCACTTTGAGGAGCATAAACGCCATAACCCCTACAGTCATAAACCGCCATTCATCTGAACCAACTTTCTGATATTTGAAACGGACACTGCGCCCATCATGCGCTACAGCAACTTGCCGGGGGCTGACTCCGATGAAAAATGCAACATTCATGCTTGATCCAAACACCGTAATAGTGTCAACTGTCGCCATATTAGTGATTGCTGTGTTTCAGGATAGTTGTAATGCGCTATTCCGTGGCAATTAAAAGTGGGCGAGGGTTCGATAATTACAGTTTTTACAACCAGTCGCTCAGTGAAGAGTTTTGTATGGAGAAAATATGAAATCATACTATTTTATAATCAGTATCTTAATAATCGTCTTGTGTTTTTCTGGTTGCAGTCGACACCGTAATTTTACCGTTCGAAATGAAAGCGGGCGTGATGTTACAGAGTTTCAGATTTCGAATGGAGAAAACTATCAGATTTCAGGAATCAAAAAAGGAGCAACGGTTTCTTCTCATCGAGATTACTCATTTGAGAAAAGCTGGAAGTATAAAGTGGTATTTAGTGATGGCACTGTTGTTAATAGTGCATCTGGAACCATTCAGGGAGGGCATGCTATCAGGGTGATTCTTACGATTAGAAAAGACGGGATTATTAAGACATCCATACCGCGAACCAGAAGGTTGACTTTACGGTGACCGACGCTCAATTTTAAAGGCAACATTTAT
>CAYTQP010000054.1:0-16101 GCA_964440175.1 uncultured Verrucomicrobiota bacterium | reverse complement strand
TATCATAGCAGTTAATGGAGAAAATGCTTCTCTTTTTATGAAATATTCGGGCTAACCTGTAAATTATCGTGGCACAAGGAAATGGAACTCCTGCGAGTGTGCATGGAGGATGGGTTATAGCATAAAGACCTCCATATGCCAGACGCACTGCGATAAAGAAGCGTAAAAGATGTCAGGAGTAACGCCAACAGATAAAAGCCCAAAGCTCATCTGGAGAATTGAACCTTACCAGCGTGCCGATAAACCGTTTACACCGTATTTCCTGCACGTTTTTGTGATCTTTTTTTCACACCGTTGCGTAGCTTCTGCAGGGGGAGGACGATAGCGACGAGCTGAGTAAAGAGAAAGCGTTGGTGAGGTGGGTGGATGGAAATGAAAAGAGCGCGAACAGGCGTTTAACACCATCCGCGCTCTCTGTTCAGATTGGCTGAATTAAATCAGAACATAAACATGAGACCGACGTTGCCACCGAAGCCGTCTAATTTGAATTCTATGTCAAGAGTGCTGTCTGATACGTCCCCTTTCACCTGGCGATATGTACCCTCACCGAACAGTGAAAAGCTCTTGCTGAAATCCAGTTCGAAGCCGACGAGCGCATACCAGCCCCACTCGTCGTCGATATCAATGTCTCTTGTGAGTCCCGCCTGTTTGACCTCGGAGTCCATGAGGAAGTAGCTACCACCAGCACCAAGGTAGAGTTGGATGCTCTCTTCGCTACCCAGATTCATGGTGATTCCAACATCAATAGGGATTATTTCAAGGTCAACATCGGCAGTCGTTTGCTCAATGCTGTGAGTGTTGAAATAGCTGGCACGTACTTCGAGGTAACCGACAGGATCGGACGTGGATGCCAGCCGCACGCCGTAGCCGTAACCAGCATCTGCGTCTTTTGTGTCCCAATACGATCCGAATGCGCCCAACCCGCCAGCAAGCACTGCGCTGGATGTAAAGCAGGTGACCGCTAAAAACAATACCAATCTCTTCATAATCAACTCTCCTATCTATTATTGAATTAGTTATCGACATTATGCCGATTTCCACGAAGAATGCCGTATTAACATCTTTCTGTCAAATTCTGTTTTGTATTATTTTTACACTGAGAGTGTAATTTTAAGATCCGTATTATTCACATGAAAATGGGAGAAGATGAGGACGGGTGAAATATAACGGATGGATGACTGAATATCTGTTGAACTGCGAATGGACACGAATAAAACGGGGCATTTTCAACGGTTGTCCAAGTTTTGGACAAACGTCTGGGAAAATTGTCCAAGCATCAGATAAACGTGGAATGTCCCCTTGTGGGGTGGCAGAGATTGCGTTACAATGCCACCAGTTTATTGAGGTGATTATGAGATCAAGCAAAACAGTTTATATTGCAAAAAGAGTGGAGCAAGCTTCTAGCTTGCCAGTATCTGTGGTGACGGGTGTTAAATCCGGGGCTTCTACCACTGTCGCTTACGAACGTGATGCAATCGGCAACACCGTTGTTGCCACGGGAACCGAATACGATTTATCTTTTTTAAATTAATGGGAAAAAGTGGCATGAAGACATATAAGAAACCTTTAAACCTGACATTTTTCCGCTATGCGTTCAAAGTGCGGGTGAACTCAGGCGTTAGGATGGCAATGCGAATATGAGGATATTGAATAAATATCTAATTCAGGACTTTATGGTGATTTTTTGTCTGACCCTGCTGATTATCACCTTTGTGATGTCTGTCGGCGCGGTTATTAAGGCGGTGGATTTCATAGCACGCGGTGCGTCCGTGTGGGCGATAGTGAAAATCTTTCTTTTCAATATACCGTTCACACTGACATTCTCGATACCCATAAGCGTTTTGACGAGTGTACTCCTTCTTTTCAGCCGTCTTTCAATAGACGGTGAGATAACAGCAATGCGTGCGTGCGGGATAAGTCTATGGGAGATCATGTCCCCGATAGTGATGATGTCCGTGTTGTTTTCCTGTGTTTGTGTGTATCTCAATAGTTCGCTTGCGCCGAAACTGCACTACAAGATGCGTGAGGCGATCATTGACATTGGCGGGGTGAACCCTGTCGCGTTATTGGAGACGGGTCGATGGATACGTGATTTTCCCGGTCATAGAATATATCTTGGTGAGCGCAATGGTGACACCTTCAACGACATCTCCATCTTCAAGGTCTCGGACAGCGGTGTGGAGCAAAGCGTCAGGGCTGGGAGTGGAACAGTTAAGATCGTGACGGAAAACGGTAAAAAGACGTTGCGTATTGATCTTTACGATGTTCACGGCAATCAGAACAAATCCGGTGCTGGTGATGAGCTTGGTGGTTTCAGGTCTGGTTTTTCAAAACATATTCCTATTGATATTCCAATGGACAAGCTCATGAAGCGTGCCAAATCCGAAATGAAGACCAAAGAGAGAACTGTTGTTGAGCTGATATCAGCTATTGGCGACATGCGGGCTTTTTTTCCGTTGGAAACAGTGGAATGGCTGACAAAAAAAAGGATCCGTTTTATTGTGGAGACCAACAAGAGAATGGCACTCTCTATTGCGTGTTTTGCCTTTACGTTGCTGGGGGTTCCACTGGGGATCACATCCCGGCGCAAAGAATCTTCGATTGGTATTGGCATCAGCATACTGCTGGTGTTCATATTCTATTTTTTCATTATTCTGGCGGAATCCATGCTGGACAGACCCCGGTGGCATCCTGAGCTGATTATTTGGATACCTGTGGTTTTGGCTGAACTGGGCGGATTTGCGCTGATACGGAGGATTATGTGAAAATGAAAATACTGGTTACGGGCGCGAGCGGACTGCTTGGAAGAGAGATAATGAAGACATTCGAAGCGGATGCCGATGTTGTCGGCTTGAGTTTCAGCCGGCGACGGGACAGGCTGATGAAGGTTGATTTGCGTGATATTGCGGTCTTTCGGCGGGTGCTGGAGGATGTGCGCCCGGATATGGTTGTTCACAGTGCCGCTTATCGTGATCCCGATTTATGTGAAGAGGACAGGGATGCTGCGTTGCGTCTTAACGTTGAACCAATTCGTGTGTTGTGCGAAGAGCTTCCCTCCGCTGTGCGGATAGTGCTGATAAGTTCTGACTATGTGTTTGACGGAGAGAATCCTCCATACACAGAAGAGAGCGTTCGGTGCCCCGTCAATTTTTATGGAGAGACCAAGTGCATGGCGGAGGACATACTGAAGGATCGAGAGGGGACCTTGGCTTTTCGCATTCCGGTTTTAATTGGTGCGGATGATTCGTTTGAAAAATCGGGATTTATCTATCGACTGGTCAGTTCGGTTCGTGCAGAGGAAGAGGTTTTTCTGGATGATGCTCATATTCGATTCCCAACCTGGACCCGCGATGTTGCCGCCGCCCTGCGTTTCGCGCTGGAGCACAGGGTTGAGGGAATATTGCATTTCAGCGGGTTGGAAGGAGGCACGCAGTATGAGTTCGCCCTCAAAACGGCAAAACTTCTTGGTGTTGATTCTTTGCATATTAGCCCCACCCGAAACGCCGTGGCACGCAATGCCGCCCGCCCGCTGAACTCCCGGCTTTCATCCGCCCGTATTCAGTCGCTCGGATTTGATGGTTTTACACCATTCTTGAAAGTGCTGGAGATAATCATAGATGAAATCAAAACCTGAATCCACAGGAGTACTTGGCGAAAGGGATACCTTTTGCCTGACCGACGGGGTTGTCTGTTGATGTGATAGAAATCTTGAAACAAAATTTATAACCAACACAAAACGATCTACATCCACTTCTGAATTCAGGATGAAAGAGGATTTTCTTTTGGTTTTTTGAAGAGAATAGATATTGAAATAAACTCATCTTCTTTTTTGTAGATTTTATATATCTGATATTCCTTGCCGAGTATCACTTCTATATCCTTACCAAAAACATGATCAATAGAAACGTCTGTTTCATCCTCTAGAAGTTTACTGAAGTATCTGGAGTGACAACCGCTAAATCCCAGACCTCTTGATGTTGTTATTTCTGTTCGAGCATAGAATATACCCGCTGTATCAGTACTTGTTTTCTTTGTCAGGTTATTTTGATTATCATAGAAGCTGTATTGTTCAAAATATCGTTTTGTGATTAATCCATTCCCTGTATCATCTTCCGCTTTAAAGGTCGCTCGTTCCAGCATGAAGTCGTGCATGAAAGTTGCTTGTAAAAGTTTGTTTGTCGTGTCACTACAACTTGTTTCTTGAGAGTTTTGTCTTACAATAACATAAAGTTCAACAGGGATATCGAAACAAAAACTCCACTTCCCCCTTTGTGACTCAATTAATTTGGCTTCACAACTGGAAGAGTAAAATGAGCTTTTTGTCTTAATTTGTATTAACTCATGTTGGTTCAAAGCGACATTCTTGCCGATATAAGTGGAATTCTCTTTTGAAAAAGATTCTTTTGGAAAAACCGTTGCCAACAAAAATAATGTGATTATTATAGCGTGTCTCATATATCATCCTCATTCAGTTTAAACTATTTCATCTAAAAGTTCACAGCCTAACTGCGAACACTTATATTCCGCACAGGAGCCAAGGTCAAGTCTTAATTCGCAGGCATATTGTTTGTGATGGATATAATGTAAAATTCCGTGGCGTTAGGACGACATTCCATACCTTGATTCGTTATCCTTGGCGGTTTCAAATGAAAACGCCAATCGAATAATTCACGGATTTATTGGCAATGGCAATGAGATCTCCCCACAAACGGACTCAAAACTATCTCATAAAATGAAAGCAGAGCACTATAGTCGCATTTAATTTTACAATCCGCCATTTTTAAGAAGATGGAATCATCAGTGAGACTTGGAATATGTCTGGAACGGGCAGATCCATGGAGATGGTAATCCGCAAATGAGCGGCGAAAACAGCAACCAGCGAAAGGCCGAATCCGCTATGGGAAGACCCCGAACGGGCCTTCTCTTTTCGCCACAGTGGCTCTTGAAGATATGGCAAATCCGCAGAAACCAGATTTTCGTTGGTGTTTGATATGGTCAATTGGCATCCCTTTCCCGTTTTTTCCAGACGGGTGACAATGGTTCCGTTGTCGGGCGTGTATTCAACGGCGTTTTCTAAGAGATTGGAGATTATGGATGTGAATATCGCAGGATCTGTATTTACGCAAATGCCTGGCGCAATATTCCAGTTTGCAGTGATATGTTTCGAGGTAATCTTGTTTTTGATTCTGTTCCTGACGGCATCCAGAACTGGCGAGAGCTGAACAGGTTCGCAGGTGATCTCCTGAAGTCCTGCGTCGAATCGAGAGATAGAAAGAAGAGCATTAACAATGTTTTGCATCTGAACGGCGATATCCAGAACGTTTTCGACCACATTATCTGTGGATTCAGGATCGTCGGGCCATTTGATGGCCACTTCTGCCATGGTGCGCAATTCAGCCAGCGGGGTGTAAAGTTCATGCGCGATGCCGCTTGTGAGACGGTGTTCTCTCTGGAATGCCTTGTGAAGGCGATTCATGAGTTGATTTAGTTGCTCTGCTATAGGGCGTAGCTCCAGGGGCATTTTGGAGGACGGGAATCGGCGATGGAGGGAATTAACGTTTATTGTAGTGATCTGCCTGGTTAATAAATCCAGTGGTGTTAAACCGTTTCTGACTACACGAGTGACGGCCAGTATCATTAGCGCAATAAATCCGCCGCCGCCAAAAATAAAACCTGACCACAGCCCGAAAAATATTTTATCCAGCCGCTCTCTGTCTCGTGCCACAACCAGGGTCATGGAGGTTATGGGCATATCGACCTGTTCCGAAGTCCATGTTTCCCAGTCCAAAGCCATGTCCTCAAAAACCAGTTTAATGGCGGCCGCCCTTCCTCTACGTCCATTGGGGAGGATTAAATTATACATATAAACATCGGACAAATCACGCAGTGAAACATCCGGTCGTGGCAGTGAGGCAGTCCCAAGAGAATATGATCGGCGCACAGTTGTGCCATCTTCGGACCAAATCTGGAAATAGTTAATCTTTTCCGCGTCCTCTAACTCCAGCGTGATATCTGCGACGAACTCTGAACACTCTCCGTCTTCTTCCTGGTCCAGACAGACCTCGTATTCCCCCATCTCCGACATGGTGACGAATCTGTCAATTTGGCTTTTGAGTGAATAATCAAATTCAGACAGAAACTTGAATCTGACGAAAAAAAGGATTGAGACTCCTCCGATTATAATCAGGCAGGTCAAGACCATCAGCAGGAATCCTGTGAGATGCGCACGGATTGACTTCAAATTTTCTCCGATTTCAAGATATATCCCATTCCTCTGCGGGTGATTATTGAAGGAGCGCCATTGATATGTGCCAACTTCTTACGTAGTGTGCTGATGGTGG
This sequence comes from uncultured Verrucomicrobiota bacterium, assembly GCA_964440175.1. GTDB lineage: Bacteria > Verrucomicrobiota > Kiritimatiellia > CAYTQP01 > CAYTQP01 > CAYTQP01. Next base: position 9,760 of record CAYTQP010000054.1, on the reverse strand, counting down.
AATCCACAACATTGCTGAACAGGTTCGCATTGCTGTCATATATATGTTCTTCGATTTCGGTTCTTGACACAGTTTGCCCTTTGCGATAGGTGAGATACTCCAGCATTTTATACTCTCTGGGAGTGAGTGGAAGCATCTCTCCCGACACAGTCACTTCACGCGCATCAGTGTTGATTCGCAGATTCCCCACCTCCAGTCGGGATTTTTTTTCTCCGTAACAGCGGCGTATCAGTGCAGCCACGCGTGCCAGTAGCTCGTTGAGCGCAAAAGGTTTGGTTAAATAATCATCGGCACCCGTCATTAAGCCCCGGACTCTGTCTTCGACTGTATCTTTGGCTGTGAGGATAAGGATGTGCGTATCCTGCCCGTTTTCACGAATGTGTTTGAGTACACTCAGTCCATCCAGCCCAGGAAGCATGATGTCCAGAATGACAACATCATATCCATTTGATTCGGCCATCCATAATCCTTCTTTGCCGTCACCGGTAATATCCAGAACATACCCATTTTTTCTCAATGCCGTTCCCAGAGATTTTTGAAGTCTCACCGAATCTTCCACTAAAAGAATTTTCATAGTTTTACGTCCGTTAAACTGAAACCCCGACCCCGTAATAATATGGAGTCAGGGTTTTTATTTGACGCTTCAGGGAATATCAAACTTTGATGTCAGAACTCTCGACAAAATCTTCGCCGAAGTCGGCATCGCAGTCCTCCTCGTTGCAGTCTTCGTCGAAATCCGCCTCATCGCAACAGTCTTCGTCGAAATCTTCGTCGTCGTAGTCTTCATCGCAACAGTCTTCGTCGAAATCTTCGTCGTCGTAGTCTTCATCGCAACAGTCTTCATCGAAATCTTCATTGAAGTAGTCTTCGTCGCAACAGTCTTCATCGAAATCTTCATTGAAGTAGTCTTCGTCAGACGCTTGAACGCACCCACCACCATGACATGCGTGGGCGGAAGAGTTGAGCAAAAAGGGAGGAGGGTCGAATGGGGTTTCCCCGTCTTCGACGACTGAACTCATCATGATACCGTTAACGGAAGCATCGCTGGTAAGCATAACGGAACCTTCACGTTCATTGTCTTCGAATTTCACGACGTAAAAGGCATCGTCTCCGTCTCCGTCTTTTTCGCATTTGACCACTTCCGCGCCCTGAAACGCTTCTTTGGCCGCCTGCAACACGGCATCCGGGATATCCTCGATGGGAACATTTTCAGTGGCATTCGCCAGTGGGGCGCAGAACGCCAGTAGCGCAATCGCCATCATCGCAACCTGTATATATCTCTTCATAATACTTCTCCTTATCACTTATGTTAATTTAAGCCTATTCAACTATTGTTGAACCACCAGTTGTAAATCGCATCAGTCTTTAACTTCCCCAAACCGTGATTGCGGACAGTAATACATCAGCCTTTAAGTTGCCACACTTTTTTGAAGCCACATTCAGTCATCATCAATCTCGCATCTCTTCCCGATCTGGTTTGCGGGTTCGTTGACATCTGCGTTTTACGGCGACAATATTATCAAACTGAACATTATGATAAGGTTATGAAAATTCTTTTTCTGCATTTTTAAATTTCTACTTAAACCTGGTCAGCTTGGTGGTGGAAGTCCAGCGTTTTTTTGAGACGTTGTAATACTTTTTGCTCAGCACGCCGATCTTGTCCTTTTTTTCCATGGGCAGGGCGACAAACTCCAGTTTGCCCACTTTAACAATTCCAGCTTGTTTATCCTTGAGAAGGATGGTTTTGGCCTCACCGAGTTTATTCGCCGGGAGCAGGATAATGTGACAGGTCTTTCTGCCTTTGCCGTGAGCAAGCATATACGGCTCTTCCTTAATCTCCAGTAGAAGTTTTCCAAGCAGTTCTGCTCGCGACTGATGATCGCCCTCTTTTTTCCCCAACGCACGGTTGGGTGTTATTACACAGCGTCCGCTTCATGCATAGCTGGTTTTGATCTGCCTTATGTCATCCCTTGTAAACTCGTAAACGGCAGCGATCTTCTCCGCACGGCTCTTCTTTCCCGCGCACAGTTCCCCTGCCTTTTTGCTGAACACTTTGCTGTCCACGGCCAAGCCGGGACGCGCCATATGAGCCAGAGCCAAAACGGCAATAACCATCAGCAGTGAAACAATTTCTCTCTTCACGACAAATTCTCCTGTAATGTTACGTAAATTAGACACTTGAGACATAATATTCCGCACTTTACACCAAGTTTGCAGTTTGGTCAAATAATTGTGACGGCAAAAGATCAGCCTTTGAAAAAAAACAATTTTTTGTTTGTGGTTTACGCGAGTTTCGCATAGATTACCATATACATAAGAACTGTGGCTTGATGTGACGTTTGCTTTTTAGGTGTAATACTTGGAATGAATGGTGTTGTTTTCCAACCGTAAAAAACAGGAGATTCGAAAATGAAGAGAAAAAAAACAGGATTCACATTGGTTGAGTTGCTGATTGTGATGGCAATAATAGGGATCCTCATTGCCATTTCGTTCCCCGTGCTCAACAAGGTTAAGGAATCTGCCCGGACGACGGCAGCCAGACTGGATATGCAGTCGATTATCACCGCTGTGGAGCAGTACAAGGCGGAGTACAGAAGAATGCCGATACCTGATATCTTTCACGTCTATGATGGACGGCGGCATACCTGGCGTGGTCTAACAGAAAAATCCACCCCGGAGCGCTTAGATCTTCCTGGCGGAGGGTGGCATCACCGTTCAACAGCCTACACTGCAAATGATTCTGGAGAACTGGCAAAGGTGACCATAGCCACTCTCCAGGGCAGTAACGAATACAAGCGACAGGAGACGGGTTTCAATCCGCGCAGGGAGGTCTTTCTCGAACGTCAGGAGGGACGACCAGTCGGAATCTTTATGGATCCATGGAGCAAGGGCTACGATCTCACCGCCGATCCCGGCAATAGGCAGTATCAATTACTTATGGATCATAACATGAACGGGATAATCGAAGTCGCTGCAGTTTACCGCACTTTGCGAGCACTGGGTGTAAATATTGGTGTAAAAAAAACGTACGTGAATAACAAAACGATAGTGTCAAGATGCTCTGGAGTAAATCGCATAATAGAACCCCTTCTGGACGACGACTTAATGAAAAACAATACTAACCCCAAATGGGATAGCAAAGAGTTCGACGATATCTATTCGTTCGATATAATAGCTTTCCTTGAAAGTCTAAAGCATTAACCTGACTGTTCATAAACTTTGCAACGGTTTGTCACGTAGCTAGGAAAGAGCGGGGTGGTTGTGCCAAATCAGGGGTCTGGTGCAAAATTACAGCTGAAAGTGTGTTGGAATGTCATGATAAGAGCGGTACGCAATTCTACGCGGGCGTTTGATTTGGCGTGAGGTGATGGAAGACGCGCAATGATTCGGGTTTACTCTTTGGCGTGTGCTGGAAATGTAGAACGGGTGATTTTCGTTTGGAGCATTGTATGTTCTTCGCGCATATTCTGGAGGATTTCAGCTTGCTTTCTCTTCTGGTTGTGTTTAATGTCTTTCTCCGAAAAAGAATTTATAGGCTATTGAGGAACTGTTATGATCAGAGCGAAAATTGTGGGAGCTGGTGGCTATGGCGGGGTGGGAATCATCGAATTGTTGCGCGGGCATCCTGAAGCGGAGATAGCTGTGCTTGTGGATATAACCGATGTTGGCAGGCGCATATCCGATCTCTATCCGCATCTTAAAGGATTTTGCGACAGTGAAATTGTTGCGCCGAACGATCCGCGTGCGTTGGAACCGGTGGATATTGTGTTTTTCTCCACTCCCGATGCCGTCGGCATGAGGTTGGCTGGCATCGAACTGGATAAAGGTGCCAAGGTTGTCGATTACAGCGGTGATTTTCGCTTCGACACACAGGAGGCATATGCGGAATACGCGACGCGTATTGGGTTGAACACTGAACACGCAATGCCGGAACTTTTGAGCGAGACAGTGTACGGGGCGGCTGAGTTGCACCGTGCGGCGATAAATTCCGAGTGCCGGCTAGTCGGCAATGCTGGTTGTTTTGCCATCAGTTGCATCCTCGGACTGGCCCCTGCGGTGGCGGAGGGGATTGCAGATCTTAAAAGCATTATTTGCGACTGCAAAACCGGGGTTTCCGGGGCTGGCAAGAAGGCGTGTCCGGCATTTCATTATCCAGCGCGTTACGAGAATATGAACGTCTACAAGTTGTCCGGGCATCAGCATGTCTGTGAAATTGAGCGCGAACTGGGGTTGCTCGCCAGAGTGCCGCTCAATATAACCTTCACCACACAGGTGGTTCCGGTTTGCCGGGGGATCCTCTCATCGCTCTATGTCACCCTCAACAGTGAACTTTCCATTGGTGAGGTGTTGGAGATATATCGTGATTTCAATAAAGAGAACCACTTTGTCCGTATATATGAATCAGACTCCGGGATCGGCACAGTGCATGTACGCGGAACCAATTTTTGCAACCTTATTGTGGATGTCGATGAGCGTACGAATCGTTTGAGGGTTATTTCGCATATCGATAATCTGGTCAAGGGGCAGGCCGGTAACGCAATGCAGAACATGAATCTACTCTTCGGGCTGGAGGAGAACTGTGGTCTCGACCGCCCGGCACAGTATCCCTGACTCAGGAAATTTTCCGTGGTTAAGTATAACACAAACAGAATGGAGAATAAGATGGAAGAGAATACAGTATCACAATCTGTGATTTCGAAAGAGATGAAGATTACAGGAACCATTGACTCGTCGGGTTCGCTACGGTTTGATGGCAAGTTGGATGGAGAATTGAACTGTTCAGGAAATGTCACAATTGGTAAAGATGCCGATGTTAAGGGTAATCTCAACGCCAGTTCCGTAATAATTGGCGGCACTGTGAATGGCAATGTCACCGCTAAAGACAAGATCGAAATGAAGGCCTCGGCGCGTGTTACCGGCGATATAAAATCGAAACGTCTTTCGGTGGAGGATGGAGTTACATTTGTTGGTAAATCTGAGGTGAATCCTTCAGCTGAGAACATTGCGCCTAAACCCAAATCAGAATCCGCGACGGAGGCTCCTGTGCAGAAACCGGCAGTTGCCGGAGAACCCGAACGTGGAAAGCAAAAAGATCAGTACTTCGGCAAGAAACAGCAGTGACAAGTCGGGTGACGGGTGTCCAGAAGACGTCAAACTGAACTGGTTGGGGGCTATGATGTATTCAAGGCTCTGAGCCACGGACAGGGGCGGGTCTCAAAGGGGGTGAAAACCACCGAGAAAGAGAGTCGCTCCGCCTCTCCAGTTGGAGCTGGCGAAAAGAGGAACCCGACCGGGGCGACCCGAATAGGACGTACCACTCAGCCACCACGACATAAATTGACATGTTTCGAGTGTGGTTACAAGTTCGAAATGGCAGGGAAGACCGACTCAATAGGATGCCCGAAATGCAGGGTTGATATATTGTTGCGTGATGTAACCATAGACGAACAGTGGGATCAGGACATCAAAACTGGTGGTACAATTGAGATCAAGCGCGGTGGAGTGATCAAGCGCGGAGAGCTTGTCGCCAAGGTGATTATTATGGACGGCAGGATTGAAAACGGAGTGCTTAACGCCTACCAGGACTTTATTCTTAAGCCAAATGGAGAGTATAACGAGAGCAGGATTGAGACCCCGAACCTGATAATTGAACCGCACGCTAAAATAGTTTTAAAAAAAGAATCCAGATTTGAAAGCGTTAATGTTGGCGGCTCTTTGCATGCCAAAAAACTTTGCGTTGACACCATGATCTCTGTGAAGGCAGGTGGGTTGCTGAGCGGTGGTCCGGTTACTGCTGAACATTTTCAACTGGAAGCTGGTGGCGGGTTGAAGGCGAGCATGAATATCTCAAAAGCAGAGGGAAGCGTAGAACGGTGAACCTGTGAATCATGAAAACACGAAATTCTCCGCCACACGCATTGTCTCGTGTGTACGCATTCATCTGTCGGGAATTGGTGGTTCGGGTATGAACGCTCTCGCGCAACTCCTGCACGCTCGGGGTGTTCAGGTCTCCGGTTCTGATCGTCTGCACGATAATGGCGATGATACGGAGATTTTGAATAAACTGGTTAAGGGTGGCATTCAGCTTTGTCCACAGGACGGTTCTGCCGTGACGCGGGATACTACCGCGCTGGTTGTCAGTACCGCCATTGAGGATGACAATCCTGACATCGCCGCCGCGCAGCGGCTCGAAGTTCCGATTGTCCACCGCGCACGGATGCTCGCTGAATGCGTCAAAGAACACCGCTGTATCGCGGTGGGTGGCACATCAGGGAAGACCACAATTACGGGTATGCTGGGTTGGATATTTGAACAGGTGGGAGCAGACCCGACCGTTGTCAACGGCGCACCGCTACTCAACTGGGCGGATTGCGGGCAGATCGGCAATGTGCGTGTGGGTGAATCGGATATTGCGATAATTGAGGCTGATGAGAGCGATAAATCGCTACTTGGATTCAGCCCGGAATATTCCACTGTCAGCAATATCTCCCGTGACCACTTCGCGCTTGACGAGACCTTTGCGCTTTTCAGAGATTTCGCTATCAAAACAGCAAGAACAGTGGTGTGTGGCCCTGATGTTCCGCTGGGCAGGCTTGATAGCGGCAATCTGTATAAAGCCGAGTTCGATGATGCCGAAATTCAGGAAGGTTTCCTTTATAAGGGTGTTCCTTTCAAAGTGAAGTTGCCGGGCAGGCACAATTTGGAGAATGCGCTGGTTGCCGTTGCGCTTTGTGACCGTTTTGGACTCGACCTCCCGCTGGTTAAAACAGCGTTGGCCTCATTCAAAGGCATAGAGCGCCGATTGCAGAAGATCGGCGAGCTTGGTGGTGTAAGTGTGTTTGACGACTACGCTCACAATCCAGCAAAGATTGCCGCGGCGTGGCGAACACTAGCTTCAGAAGAGAAGCGTATCCTCGGTGTCTGGCGTCCACACGGTTTCGGACCGCTCCACGCGATGAGGCGCGAACTCGTCGATATGTTCAGAGATGTTTGTGGATCGGAGGATCGCCTCTTTATTCTCCCTGTTTACTACGTCGGCGGCACAACCGCCCGCCGAACTACCTCGCAGCAGTTCGTTGACGTTTTGCGTCAGGAGGGGGTCAATGCCGAGCTGGTTGAGGACTATGAACAGCTCATGGACGTGTTGCGTCGCGTTATTGTTCGTGGAGATACGGTTTTATGCATGGGTGCACGCGACCCGGAGCTCCCCCGTTTCGCTGTGCGTATATTTTCGGATGGTTTGTGAACAGATAAAAAATAAATTGGTTGCACCTGCGACGCTTATAGTGTACCAATGTGACTATGAAATATTCAATAATATCTATAGTTGTTGCATCTTCAGTCGTTATACTTTTAACTATTGCGGAATCGCACGGCAAAAATCTCAATCCAATCAAGAGCTACAATGCACCGACGGATATAAGCCGATCGCTACGCAATGAAGCGCAGGCGGCGATTGATCGCGGCAAAAAGTGGCTGGAGACGCATCAGCAGTCTGATGGACACTGGTCCAACCCCGAATTTCCCGCGCTGACGGCGTTGCCGGTGTGGGCTATCTCCATGGGCGCAAAAGGGCAGAGGGGTGAATCTGTCAATTTGGGCGTGAAATATATTTTATCGTGTGTCCGCAAAGACGGGGCTATCTATTGCAAACCTCTGGAGAAGAGGAAAGGTGGAGGGCTAAGCAATTACAACACCGCTATCTGTATGGTGGCGTTGCACTCTACCGGAAGGTCTGACCTTGTTCCTGTGGTGCAGAAGGCCCGTGAATTCATTGCTGGCACACAGCATTTCGGTGCGGATATATACACCGGTGGCATGGGGTATGATGCCAGCACAGACCGGGCGTACACAGACCTCTCCAACTCATATCTTGTGTTTGAGGCCATGAGAATGACCGAAAGTGTCGAAGATCTCCGCAAAAAAGGCGAAAAAACAGCGGATCTCGACTGGCAGGCGGCGCGTGAATTCGTGCAACGTGTACACAACGACCCCGATTTCAATAAACGCCCGTGGGCGAATCCCAACCCTGACGAAAAGGGCGGGTTCGCATATCATCCCGACCAAACCCGCGCCGGGACAGAGACTGATGCCGACGGTATTGTTCGTTTCCGATCAATGCCCGGAATGACCTACGCTGGATTGTTAAGCTACATATACGCTGATGTTGACCGTGCAGACCCTCGGGTTCAGGCTACAATAAACTGGGCCATCAAACACTGGTCTTTGGACACCGCTTCGCGTGATCCCGCAAAACAGAACACAGATGCGGCTAAAGAGGGACTCTACTATCTTCTGAACGTTATGGCGAAGGGATTGGCGGTGTATGGGCAGGATGTGTTCACTCCGGATTCGGCGAAGAGATTCAATTGGCGGATTGAACTGATAGAAAAACTGCTCAGCCTGCAAAAGATCGATGAAGACGGCACGGGTTTCTGGGTTAACGATGTCTCCCGCTACTGGGAAGCCGATAAAACACTGACAACCTCCTACGCCCTCATCGCCCTTCAGATAGCACTCGGAAATAATTCAAAGTAATTGCGTTGACGAATTCGATAAAAAGGTATCTAATCATCCGCGTAAAGGCATGGAAAGTCATTAATTTGTATTAACTTGAAAAAATCGAAAGAAAACAGATAAATAGAAGGAGCATGTTATGCGTAAGTTTATTCTTGTATTCGTTGTAGTTGCAGTTACAGCCTCAATGGGGCTTGCAGAGATGGATAGATCGTTGTACACAAAAGAGAATGCGTTCCCCGAAGTTATGAGTCCCGAAGTGAGCGTTTTGTTTGAGTACAGAGAGATTAAAGATCGCGACGAGCAGTTCAGGGACACCGACGCAAACCTGACAACCTATAATTTTGAAGGAAGATTCCGCCCGATCGAAGAGGTTGCGTTGCGTGCCACCGTGCCGTTCAGCCATTACGACCCCAGTAGTGGCGACAGTCACCGTGGCATGGGCGACATATCGTTTGGCGCAGATCTCATCGCTTTCCAGAATATATTCGACTATCCCTACGTGATTCCCTATGTTGATTACACCTTTGAGACTGGTGATGAGGACAAACATCTTGGCGTTGGCGAGGATTTTGCAACAATCGGTCTTGCGTTGGGAACCACAACATTCGACAAATTCCTCTGGTCGCTGGATGTCAGTTACAATATCTATGACAACATTGAGAACGCCTTTGTTGTGGGTGTTGGATTGATATGGGAGATTAGCGATGAATTTTCGACAATTGCCGAGACCAAGCTGGAAGAACAGTCAAACGACAATCCTGATAATGACGACTACGCCATCTATTTCACTGGTGGCATGATCTATGATGCGACAGACAGTCTCACTCTCGGACTGTACGGCACGGGCACAGCGCAGAACGCTGAGGAAGACGTGATTGTCTCAATTAAGGCATCATACGAATTCTAAAATCGGCGGTCTTTTGCCGACTCTGAGCCCCGGATTAATTTTCGGGGCTTTTTTTCGCTCCGAAATATGAAAACGTATGGGAGTGTTGAGCACACAATCCCCTGACGAAAACACGAGCCCTCTTCGAGGGCGCGCGCATAAAATGTTCTATGACGACAGATGGCTGGGGACAGGTGAAATATACAGACCAGGATTTGTTAAACCGCGAATGGATACGAATAAGACGGGGCGTTTTCAGCAGTTGTCCACTCTCCGAAACGTAAATAGAGCCTGTCCCATAGTGCTTAAGTTGTTGATTTAAAAGATATTGCGAATGAAATTTTCGGACAAAAA
>CAYTQP010000053.1:0-16107 GCA_964440175.1 uncultured Verrucomicrobiota bacterium | reverse complement strand
CGATCATCCGCTGGAGATCGTCGATTTTATTGTATGACTAAAATTCATGTTCTAAACAGATTAAAAATCTGTTACAACTCGGTTTTTGGGTAACTTGAATGGAAAGAGACTGCTGATTTTATGGAGAAGAGACTTTTACTGCTGGGGGACGAGGCGATAGCACAGGCGGCACTGGATGCCGGAATATCCGGGGTCTACGCATATCCGGGCACGCCATCCACGGAGATAACGGAATATGTGCAGACCGTGCAGCGCGAGTGCAATACCGGGGTGCATTGCGATTGGAGCAGCAACGAGAAGACGGCGATGGAGGCAGGGCTGGGGATGTCGTATGCGGGGAAGCGGGCAATGGTCTGCATGAAACACGTCGGCTTGAATGTTGCTGCGGATGCGTTTGTGAATGCCGCCATTACGGGGGTGAACGGAGGCTTAGTTGTTGTCGTTGCAGACGATCCCTCGATGCACTCCAGTCAGAACGAACAGGACAGTCGCTACTACGGTGGATTTGCGCATATTCCGGTGATTGAGCCTTCAAGTCAGCAAGAGGCCTATGACATGATATTTGAGGCATTCGATATATCAGAGGAGTTCAATGTTCCGGTTCTTATGCGCATAACTACCCGCCTGGCGCATTCGCGTGCCGATGTGCGTCGCCGCAAAACGTTACCGCAAAGGGAACGCTCGTATCCAACGGATGACACTCAGTTTGTGCTGTTGCCCTCTAATGCACGCCGCAACTATTCGGCTCTGCTCGCGAAAGAGCCCAGCCTGATTGCCTATTCCGAAGCGGCGGCGGTCTTTATTGATGGCGCGAACAGAAAAACCGGCATAATTGCTGCCGGGATTGCAGTGAATTATGTGCATGAATGTTTCCGGGAGCAAGTCTCATCGTGCCCAGTTCTGCAAATTTCCCATTATCCGCTACCCAGGAAACAGATCAGGGAACTTTGCGCTGCCTGTGATGAAGTGTTGGTCGCCGAAGAGGGCGCTCCGCTGATCGAGGAACTGCTGATTGGCGTACTGCCAAACGGGGTTAAGATTAGAGGACGGCTCGATGGTTCACTTCCCCGGACGGGGGAGCTGACCCCGGATGAGATTGCGTCCGCGCTTGGAATGCCGGGGGTTGATGAGGATGCCGCACACGAACACATAAGAGGACGACCACCGCAACTTTGTAAGGGTTGTTCACATATTGACAGCTTCAATTTCATCAATGAATGTCTTAAGGGACATTCTGAAGCGCGTGTATTTTCGGATATTGGCTGTTACACACTTGGCGCGTTGCCACCGTTCAGTGCCATTCATTCTTGTGTGGATATGGGGGCTTCGCTGACAATGGCGAAGGGTGCCGCCGATGCAGGGGTGCATCCCTCGCTGGCGGTTATTGGTGACTCAACATTCACGCATTCCGGCATTACGGGATTACTCGATATCGTTTATGAAAACACGGATGTTGTTATACTTATTCTGGATAATGAGATAACTGCCATGACGGGGGGACAGGAGTCGCTGGCCACCGGACGGCTGGAACAGATTGTGGCGGGCATAGGTGTGCCCGCCGAACATATTCGCGTTGTGAATCCGTTGGCGAAACACCATGCGGAAAATCTTGCGGTGCTGGCTGATGAGATTGCCCATAAAGGCGTTTCAGTCATCATCCCACGGCGTGCGTGCATACACAATAAACGCAGAGTTTAACGTTGCCGATAACATTGGGGATGAAGGGATGAAGATAGTCTTCATAGGTTCAGGACACCTGGCTGTTCCCGCGTTGCGGGCACTGTGTGATGACACGCAGAATGAGGTCGCCGCTGTTATAACTCAGCCAGACCGCCCGAAGGGGCGTAGGCGGCAGCTTGAGTCCTGCCCGCTGAATAAGGTAGCGCGTGAGTTGGTGCTTCCAGTGATAACCCCCGAAAAGGTGAATGCTCCCGAAATACTCGATGAACTCGGCGGGCTGTGTCCCGACTTGATTGTGGTGGCGGCGTACGGGCAGTTTCTATCGCAGAAGTTGCTGGATATTCCAAAATTTGGGGCGATCAATATACATCCATCTCTTCTGCCGAAATATCGCGGCGCGGCACCGATACAGTGGGCGTTGATCAATGGCGATGAAGTTGCCGGGGTCAGCATTATTTTTGTGACGCTGGCGATGGATGCCGGCGATATTATTTGTCAGGAGGAGTGTGCGATAGCACCTGAGGAGACAGCCGCCGCGTTGGAATGTCGGTTGGCGAAACTGGGTGCTACCCTGTTACTGAAGGCGCTGGATGATCTGCATGACGAATGTGTTAAAAGGGTTCCGCAAGATGTGTCACAAGTAATTTTGGCTCCGAAGTTCAACAAGAGTGATGGATGTATTGACTTCTCGCGCTCTGCGACGGAGATCGCCAATCGTGTGCGCGGAATGAACCCCTGGCCCTGTTGTTTTTGTGAGGGAGCGAAGGGTGGGAGCTTGAGGATTTTGCTGGCTCGCGCTGAAAACGGCGTGGGTTTGCCAGGTGAGATAATAGATGTGAACAGGGACGGTCCGCTCATCGCCGCTGGCGAGGGGGCGGTGCGCCTGCTGGAGGTTCAGCCGGCGGGGAAGAAGAAGATGTCGGGATGGGATTACTGCAATGGATACCAGCTCAAGCCGGGCTGTAGCTTGACTCAGAAAGAGTGATATTATGGAATGGTTGCTAATTATACCCGCGCTTATCCTGTTTTTTTCACCGATTGTCTGCGTTTTCCTTATATTAGGAATGCGGTCGAATCTGGAGAATCTCAAGTATGATCAGAAATATATACTGCGGCGTCTCGACGCAATATCTGACACACTGAAACACGAGGTTTCGGCGGAGAAGTCGCCGTATTTTACGGAACATGACAAGGCGGATAGTGTGACGACTGATGCGAGTGTCGAGTCTGCGCAGGTGCCCGCTCCCGATCTGACGCAAGCTCTTGCCGGGGGTAATAAGCCGTCAGTCGCTCCGCCACCACTACCTTTGAAGTCCGCTGCCTGTACGCCTCCGTCGCCACCTGTCGAGCGGGTGGCAACGGTGCATGTTTCACCACCACCTTCGATTTTTGCTGAGAAAGTACGGTATGTTCTGCACGGAATATGGAACTGGATATTGGTGGGCGAGGAACACCGTCCATCCAATGTTACCGCCGAGTTCGCAATCGCCAGTGTGTGGCTGTTGCGTGTTGGAATCGTGACGGTGGTGACAGGTGTAGTTTACTTCTTGAAACTTTCAATTGCTCGCGGATGGGTGGGGGAGGAGGCGCGTGTCGCAATATCAATGCTGACAGGAATAGGAATGATACTCTTCGGGTTGAAGATTGTAGGGCGCAAATATAATCTTATCGGGCAGGGACTACTCGGCGGCGGTATTGTTACACTCTATTTCAGCGCATTTGCGGTGGCACCGATGTTTGGGCTCATACCGATATGGGCGGCATTTCTGCTGATGATCATTGTCACTGTGGCGGCGGTATTGCTGGCGATTAAAACCGACTCCATGCTGATTGCTGTGCTCGGAATTGTTGGCGGTTATATGACACCAGTGCTGTTGCGCACAGAAACCCCCAATCTACCGGTGATCTACAGCTACATGCTACTGCTCAGTCTGGGGGTGCTTGGAGTGGCGTATCGCAAGCAGTGGCGGCTGATGAATTATCTGGCGTTTATATTCACCTACCTGCTGTATCTGTTCTCACTCTTTAATTGGTATGAGGTTTCGCACGATTTCCCGCTCGCAATTACGTTTGGTTCACTCTTTTTCGTAGTGCATTCTTCAATGGTCTACATAAATAATATACTCAGGAACGAGCGGTCGACAGTGTTGGAAGTGATTCACACAGTGATAAATACGGTTGTCTATGCAGTGATCGCCTATCTTCTGATCTGTGATGCGTACGCCCCGCGTTATTCCGCCGTGATGACGTTGGGAATAGCCATGTTTTTCACGTTGCATGTAGCTGTTTTTATTAAACGGAATATTGTGGACCGTGCACTTCTTCTGACACTGATCGCGCTAACGGGAGTGTTTACGGTGATCACCCTTCCAATAGTCTTCGAACGCGAGACGTTGACAATCAGCTTCGCGCTCATCGCCCTGATGTTTGTATGGCTCGGACATAGAATGCGAAGCAACTTTCTTCAAAATATGGGATACGTCGTCTACTTCATCGTGTTTGGACGGTTGCTGTTGCTCGATATTCCTCGAAACTTCGGCGGCACTCCCGACAAGCTGCCTCCAATGGCGTTTTACTGGCAATGTATGTTTGAGCGTTTCTGGACATTCGGAGTTTCCATCGCGTCTATTGCCGCAGCGTTCTGGCTTCAGCGCGGACAGTCTCGCCAGAAGGGAACATTCGTGATTAATGCGGAGAACGATATTTCTGCACTGGGGTTTCACAATGTTGCGAATCAGGCATTTTACTGGTTCGGGATTATCTTCACTTTCCTTTTCCTTCAGTTTGAGTTTAGCAACATGTTCCGTTATTTCGAGCCAATGCGCCTGCCGATGCTGACGCTACTTTGGTGCCTGATGGGGGGTTACTTCCTCTGGAAGTCAATCTCCGGCGACAGAGTGTCAAAGATATTTATAGCGGCGTTAAGCATGTTCCTGAGTCTCACAATCATAAAGTTGCTGGGTTTGGATCTTATGTCGTGGCACATTACCACTGATTTAACTTATTCGAGTGACGGAGGGCTGCTGGATGCCGCTGCCCGGTTTGTGGATTTTGGAGCGTTGCTGATTTTGTTGACGGTTTCATGGCGGCTCCTGCGAAAAAGTGCCGAGGTGCGGGCAGTCTCATGGGTGTTTGGTTACATGGCATTCATCCTGCTATTCATCTACGCTACGCTTGAGCTGAACAGCCTTTTGCACTGGAAACTGCCGGAGTTCAGAGCGGGCGGAATATCCATTCTCTGGGCGTTGTTCGCCATCGTTTCAGTGGGGGCGGGGATACGCAACACGGTGAGGAGTTTGCGGTATGTCGGCTTAATTCTATTCTGCATTGTCGCAATTAAGGTGTTTGCCCATGACCTGAGCGATATGGATATTCTCTATCGCGTGATCGCCTCAGTGGTTGTGGGAATTGCCCTGTTGCTGGCATCGTTCGCCTACCTCTATTCGCGCGGGAAGTTTAGTCACGAAAAGGAAATAAATAACGGAGGAGAGCATGAGTGATTTTATAAAGAAATCAATATTGACGGTGTGCGTCTGCGGTCTGCTCAACGGGGGAGTTTCGGGGGCGGAGTTGGGACGCTACAGAATTAGAAGAGAGCTGACGCTCCTCGGTGAGCAGACAAGACAGATGGGATCATTCCTGATTGATGACGCAATGTTTGAGGAACTTTCGCTGGAAGGTCATGATCTGCGAATTCTGGACAGCAGGGGACGAGAGATTCCCTACCTTATGAGAACACAAAAACGTCTCGTTATAGTGACCAACACAATCAATATAGCCACCCGCATAAAATCCGCCGCTCCATCTAAAGAGAATCAACTTGAGATTGTTCTGGATATATCGAAAGAAAATGCCGCATTGACGCCATGCGAGTTGGTGATTTCAACCCGTCTCAAAAATTTCGAGAAGCATGTCTCGGTCTATGGGCGGGCATCAGAAAATGAGACATGGGAACGTTTGGCGAAAGACTGCGTTATATATGACTATTCCCGTTTTATTGACACCCGCAACACAGAGGTTGCAATTCGAGCGGGTGTTTACAGGCAGTATAGAATTGTGATAGGCAATATCACGGAATCCCGCAAATCTCCGCTCACATCGATTATACGCGAAACACGGAGTGGCAAGTCGATCAGCGAACAGGAGCGTCTGGAGTTTTTGCACGAGGATTTCCGTGTCGATCGTGTATCGCTTCGGGCACGTAAAAAGGTTGTGAAAAAAGAGAAACCGATCACATCTCTCTGTGACATATCGAATGTGACGGTAACGGAAGACGAAAAGAACCAGCAGACAATTATAAATTTTGTGTCGAGACGTCAGCCCCTCTCGCGACTGCTTGTCGATACCAGGAGCCAGAACTTTGCACGCGCCGCTTTTGTGGACATTAACAGGGGTGATCCAGAAAAAGATCCGTGGATATCTATTGCTTTTGATCAGATAAGTCGCATCAGTATACCGAACGCCAAATTCGATGATCGCGAAATAGCTCTTCCCTCCAGCCGCGCCCGCCAATACAGGGTGCGTATTCGGAATCAAGACAATCCGCCTTTGAGGGATCCGGGTGTTTGCGTATGGCGAGAAAACAGGGAGGTTGTGTTTCTTTCCGACAATGCGGATAAACTTGTTGTCGTTTACGGTGCGGAGGATGTTGGTGCGCCACAATACGATATTACCGGGTTGCTCAACTATACCACCCCGGATAGCGTCAATCAATATACCCTCGGAGTCGTCACTCCAAACCCCGATTTTGGATATCAGCCGCCATCGTCCAGCGTCTCCGGCGGCACAATTCTTGTTGTTGTGGTTGTACTGGTTGCGCTGGTGCTTATCTTTATCATCGCACGCATGGCGAGTCAGGTTGAACACCCATAGTTCCAGTACACCGGAAAATTTTAAAACCCGACTTTGTTAGCAACATGGCAGGATCGTTGCTCAACTCACGAAAAGGTGGTTCACGATCTGAAATTTATGAATAGAGCAGACTAAGAATACGAGGACCGTGAAACATGATTGATTTGCGTTATCGTGTTGCTCGGTAGCTGATAGGAACAACAATGCGCTCCATGCCCTTAACATCCGTCTCTATCACGAGTTTTTTCCTGTTAAGTTCACTGCTTGGGGTGATGTTGTCGAGCTGGATTCGATAGCCATAGTTCTTGAGCGGGTGGATGCTCACCTGTATGTCCGTTCCTGAAACTTTGGCACTCTTGATCTTGAACTGCGTGACGGTGCCTTTGCGCACAACAACCTGTTTCACGCAGGGACCATGCGCGGTTCCAAAGACTGTTATAGAGACTGGAGCCACGTGCAGTTTCGATTCCATCTGGAGCCAGACAGGAATAGTGAATAGTCTTCGTCCCTGAGTGTCTTTCACAAAAACTGTGGCACGACTATGCGCGGCGGAAAGTGGTGGCAGTGTTTTTGCGGTCACCCTGTATTTGCGTCCTGGCTCCAGTGTTTCGAGACTCACCTCCAGGAAGTCGGCATCGCTTTCAACCGAACCCAGAAACTGAGTTTTCACGTTGTAGGTGATCGAACTTGAGAGCAAAGCACTCTTTGTGAGGTCAAGTTTTCTGAAGAAAAGGTGGCGGGGTTCTATCGCCAACGAAGGAATCACCTCGCCACGCATATAGAGTTTTAAAACCGGATTTTCAGGGTCGTTGGTTTTCAGGCTGACATGTTTGTCAAGCATCCCTCTGTAACCGGCAAGTATTATCTCGACATCGATATTGCTGGTCTCGCCAGGAGGAACGGTTTTAGACGAGACCTTAACCTTAGCACACCCGCAAGTTGAGCTGACATCTGCAATCTTTAGCGTCAAATCACCAGTGTTTTTCACGATAAACGTATGCCGGAATCGTTCGAAATCACTTTTTTTGCCAAACGATAGCAATGGCTCGTCGCAGACGGCCCGAGGAGCATGCGTGTTCGCAGAGAACGCATTGCTGGAAAGAAGCACGCAAATGGTCGATATTACCAGGATCCAGTTTGTCATTTTTCTCATATTTTTCTTCTCACATAAAAATCAAACAGATAGGGTTGATATACTCAGCGCACGACGTTAAAATATATGGTAACGCTTCGCAAGTTGTATTCGTTACAAAAATATTAATGGAGTCCCAAGCAATGGACGAGAAAAAGAGATACAGAATTCTCAGCCTGGACGGTGGGGGAATACGTGGCATATTCACGGCGCGGGTGCTGGAGCGCATAAACGAGAAAGTGCCCGAATTTCTTGTCGGCATCAACATGATCGCTGGCACCTCCACCGGTTCCATTCTTGCCGTGGGGCTTGCGGACGGAAAGACACCGCGTGAAATGGTGGAGTTTTACCGTCGACAGGGGGGGCTGGTGTTTAAGGATAGTCTCTACGACAACATCCGTGACATTGGGCATTTCAGAGGGGCCCAATATAGCATAAAAAACTTTAAGAAAGCTGTTCGTAAATATATTGGCGACATTCGCCTGAAAGAACTCAATAAGCGTGTTCTTATACCAGCCTTTGACCTCGATGCGCCAGCAACGAAAACAGCCCCGCGTACTTGGAAACCGAAATTTTTCCATAACTTCCCCGGTCCCTGTTCTGACAGGGAGGAACTCGCCGCAGATGTCATCCTGCGCTCATGCGCCGCTCCGATATATTTCCCGTCATATCAGGGCTATATCGATGGTGGCGTTGTCGCTAATAACCCTGCAATGGCGGCTCTCGCACAGGCATTGCGATCGGAAAAACCTGGTATTGAAAATGTCCGCCTGCTCTCGCTCGGTACCGGATACAATCCCACACACGTCGAGGGGCAGCGTCTCGACTGGGGGCTGGCTCAGTGGGCTCCGCTTCTGAACAAGCTGATGGTTGGCGGCGCGATGGGAGTTGCGGACTATCAGTGCCGCCAGATTCTCGGACGGAACTATCGTCGGCTTTCGGCTGTTTTTGAAAAGCCTGTTTCTCTCGACAGTATCGACAGAATCGATTATCTTATAGACCAGGCGAACAATCTCAGCCTGACATCCGCCGTTCGCTGGATACGAAAGGAGTTCAGTGTTTAGCCTGAATTCGGCACTTGAATGCCGTGTATATGCACAATTGTTTTGCCTGCAACGGGTTGAGCATGGGGCTCTACGTGCTAATGGACGCATCTTTACTCATGTGCAACTCGTTGTGAGCAAAAGCATAGCATATCTGTATCCACATCAACTGCCGAATCCGGGTTCAGGAGACGGAGGTCTATGAGAACAATATCCGGCATCGCAGTTTTTCTTCTTACCGCGCTGATGCTCACCGCTGTCTGCGGTGAGACGGTTCTGGATTTCAGTTCAGGAATCTCCTCGGATGCCGCTTCTGACTGGAAGCCGTCTCATGGCGCACCACTCGCGGCTGCGGTGAGAGATGTGTGCGGGGGGGTGCGGTTTGAGTGCCCTTTCAGCGCGGCGGTGGATCGTTTCTACTGGGATAAAAACGTCAATATTCAACTGCTTGAACCGGAGGTTTTTGAGCTGGAACTCTCATGCGAATATCCCGAAAACATTCGCCATCTCTCCTTCTATCTGCGTAGCGGTAATGGCTGGTACGCCGGAGCTAAATGTCTCACCAGAGCAGGACGGCAGATCCTTATCTTCAAGAAGAGCGATTTCAAAGTGGAGGGTAATCCCGCTGGCTGGAAGCGAATTGATGGTGTCCGCATATCTCCATGGAAGGCGAAACCGCTTCCCTCCAACATCTGCCTGTATAGACTTTCGGCATACATCCCGCAGGTTCTTATTGCGCGGGACGATTCGGACGCGCTGCCAAAAAATTGCGCCGCTACAGTCGGCGAGTGGCTGACAGAGATAGATGTGCCGTATCGGACAATTCTTGCCACCGAGCTGTCGAGTAAGATTCTGACTGGTCGGGCACTGGTGATACTTCCGTATAATCCGCGCCTCACCGCTCCGCAGATCAAAACCCTGAAAACTTTTATTAGAGGTGGCGGTAAACTGTTTATATTCTGTAGCGGCAACGCCACGCTCGCCGGGGCGATGGGTCTCAGAGTGGGGCGCTATATTCAGATATCACAATACACCCCCTGGACCCGTATGGTATTCGAACCGGGTGCAGGTCTGCCGTTTCCCGAAGTTCTCTATCACAACACCGCCGCTGTTACCCCGGTATACCCGGCGGCGAAGAGCAGTAAGATTCTTGCCCGCTGGTCGGGGAAAAACACAGGGGTGGACGATCCACCGGCACTGCTTATGTCGCATAGCGGATTTTGGATGACGCATATTCCACGCCGATTTCACGCGCAGGCAAATCGTGAGATGATGGCGGCTGCGGTTGCCTTTGCAGTACCGGATATGGCACCGCGCATAGTGCGGGCAATGCTGAGATATGCAGGAGAAGTGGGTTCTTTCCAAACACTTCCCGCAGTCTCGCTTTCATTGCGTGAGGAGTCCGTTCAAAAGCCACACGCGGCGGAGATTGTGACGGAACTCAACTTGACAGATATGGCGTACCGCGACACACTGCTCGCTCTCACCGAAGGGCGACATCTCGCCGCACTGCGTTCCTGTCTCGCAGCGCGGGAGCATGTCACACGCGCATACGCGCTCTCGCAAGGTGGCAAAAATGGCGAATTCAGAGGGGTTTGGGATCATCAGGGAACCGGCTTTCGCGCCGGAGCGTGGGATGAGACTTGTCGGATTCTGTCCGACAGCGGCATCAACGCCATCTTCCCGAACATGCTCAACGACGGTTGCGCGCACTACAACAGCGCGGTGCTGTCACCTTCGGGAACCATGCTCAAATTCGGAGATCAGATTGAGCAGTGCGTGAAGGCTGCACGGAAACATGGCATAGCCGTTCACATCTGGAAGGTTTGCTGGAAGCTCGACGGCGCGCCAAAAAAGTTTATTGAAAAGTTAAAAAAGCAGGGACGCCTGCAGATGCGTGCGGACGGTGAATTTTTGCCGTGGCTCAATCCTGCGCACCCCGCCAACCGCGATATGGCACTCGAAAACCTGAAAGAGCTTGTGCGCAAATACGACATAGACGGAGTTCATCTGGACTACATTCGCTATAGCGGGGCGGCTGTCTGTTGCTCGCCGTATACGCAGCGGTCTTTTGAACGCTGGCTGGGATCCGCCGCCAATCCGTGGCCCGCCGCCGTTCTCCGTGGCGGGCGACTACGTTCCCGCTACAATGCCTGGCGGAGGGAACAGATCAGCGAATTCGTCAAGACCGTTCATTTCGAGCTGAAAAAGATTAGACCCGACATTAAAATATCTGCCGCCGTCTTTGGCTCATATCCCGACTGCGCGGAAAGTGTCGCCCAGGACTGGGGTAAATGGATGGAGGACAAACTGATCGATTTCGTCTGTCCGATGAATTACACCGAGGAGAACTCCCGTTTCCGGCGGCTGGTTGCGAAGCAGAGGAATATGCCGTTCAACGCGGCGGTGCTTTATCCCGGCATCGGGGTCAGTGCGGCGAATTCGTCACTCACTCCTTCACGGGTTATTGAGCAGATACTTATCGCCCGGCGAAGCGGTTGCGGCGGTTTTGTTCTTTTCGACCTCGACTCCGAATTACGCGACGTTCTCCTCCCCCTCCTGAAGCCGGGAGTTCTGGATGAAGTACCCGCAGATGAAGAGTGATCCTGAATAACTCCCTGCTGATTGGCGGTTTGACAACTGTTATGCGGTGGAGATGCAAGCTGGCTGTGTTGGTTGAAATCTAACGTTTGACTGGAAGCTCAACTTAAACCTTTACAATCTAATCGTCACGTAATAATATGAACCGCGAATCAAATAATATTGCGAGACAGGGACAATTGTTATGGTTGAAAAAGATGTTACAAGCCGCAAACGGGTTTTGCTGAAACTCAGTGGAGAGGTTTTCGGTAATCCTGAAGCGGGGCTGTGCATAGACCCTTCGGCGTATTTGGATTTCGCAGAGAGGCTGAAGATGGCGCATGACACGGGCACGGAGATCGCCGTGGTTATTGGCGGAGGGAATATTTTTCGTGGTTTGACTGGTGAGGGGCTGGGTACGGATCGCGTTATTGGTGACACTATGGGGATGCTCGCCACAATGATAAACAGCCTGGCACTCTCTGCGGCTTGCCGAAATATCGGTTTGCCCGCCTGCGTTATGTCTTCCACGCATATGCCCAAAACCTCGGAGATGTATGTTCGGGATAGAGCTGACAAACATCTGCGTTCTGGTCGAATCGTCATCATCGGCGGTGGAACGGGCAATCCTTTCTTCACCACCGACAGTGCCGCCGCATTGCGGGCGGCGGAACTGGGGGCGGATGTTCTGCTGAAAGCTACAAAAGTTGACGGCATTTACAGCACCGATCCCATGAAAGACGAAAACGCGAAGCTTTACAAAACAATAACATACGACGAGGCTTTGCGGCAACGCCTCAAAATCATGGACTCGGCGGCATTCTCGCTTTGTCGTGAGAACGGAATACCCATAATAGTTTTCAATTTTTTTAAGACAGAAGAGCTGAACAGGGCTTTGAAGGGTGAACCCGCAGGCACACTTGTGCGGACTGAATATAACTAGACAGGAGAAGAGTACGATGGACACAGTAGATGATGTTATGCTGGATGCTATAGACAAAATGACGAAGAGTGCCGAGTTCATGCACCAGGAATTCAGCGGATTGCACACAGGCAAGGCCTCACCGGCAATGGTCGAGAATATTAAAGTAGATTATTACGGGACAGCAACGCGATTGATGGAGATTGCAAACATATCCACGCCTGAACCCCGCTTACTTATAATCAGCCCGTTCGACCCAAGTTCGCTTGGCGCGATTGAGAAGGCCATAACAAGCGCGAACATAGGAATAACGCCTATGAACGACGGGCGGCTGATTCGTCTGCCTGTGCCGGAGATGAGCGAAGAGCGGCGCACCGAACTGGTGAAACTTGCCAAACGCCTAGCTGAAGAGGCCAAAATAGCGGTGAGGAATGTGCGCCGTGATGCCAACGCTCACATAAAAAACATTGAGAAAGAGTCCAAAATCAGCGAAGACGAACGCGATGACGCGCTGAAAGATATCCAGGATGAGACCAATAAGCATATTGATGAGATAGATAAGAGTCTCACATCCAAAGAGACCGAAATAATGGATATATAGAGTTTAGAGTTTCCGTGATTGCGAGGCGGAAACTGAGGGACGTGGAACTTAGAATGAAGAGATTAGAATCTCCGCAGATTGTGAAGGCGTGGTTTACGCTGACAACCAGTCGTGAACGTGTGCTTGTGCTTGCAGTGCTTTCTGTTTTTCTGATGGGGATTATAGCGCGACATGCTCACCTGAGAAAAGAGTGTGCCGATTATCAGACAGGCGAATTGTCGGAATCGAAAGAGGTGATTGACTGTGAGTGACTGTGTTTTCTGCAAGATTGCTGCCGGGGAGCTTCCCTCAACGAAGGTGTATGAGGACGATAACGTGCTGGCGTTTATGGATATAGCTCCAATTGTCAAAGGACACACACTTGTGATTCCCAAACGGCACTGTGATTCGCTCAGCGATGTTCCCCTGGATCTACTGGAGAAACTGATCGCCATCTCTCAAAGGGTGATGAAGGCACAGATGAGTGAACTCGGCGCGGACGGTGTCAACATTCATCAAAGTAACGGAGCTGTGGCGGGGCAGGTGGTTCCACACATTCATTTTCATGTGGTTCCGCGTTTTGCCGGGGACGGTCATTCTTGGAACTGGAGATCCCAAAGCTATGATGATTTGAGCGAAGCTCAAATGCTGGCCGACAGGATGGCTGGAGGGATGAGCGAATGAATAAACTGAGTTTTGAAGAGGCGTTGATTCG
The DNA here is from genome assembly GCA_964440175.1 of uncultured Verrucomicrobiota bacterium. Lineage (GTDB taxonomy): Bacteria > Verrucomicrobiota > Kiritimatiellia > CAYTQP01 > CAYTQP01 > CAYTQP01. The sequence continues at coordinate 2,604 of CAYTQP010000053.1, read as the reverse complement.
CATTCTGAAAGAGGATATCCGTTACTCTGCGGATGCCTATATCTTCATGCGTAACGCTTTGGATTGTGCCGTTGGCATGTTGGACAAACCCCGAACAGGGAAGGACCGTCACCTCACCGCACGGGAGCTGATGGATTGCACCCGCGATTATGCTATTGAGATGTTTGGACCCATGGCGTTGCGGGTACTCAACCACTGGGGGATATACTCCACTAAAGATTTCGGGAAGATTGTATTTAATCTCATCGGGCAGGGTGTCTTCGGAAAGACCGAGGAGGACAAATTGGATGACTTTGATAACGGATATGATTTTGACACCGCTTTTCGTGATCCGTTTCTGCCACCTTCACGACGTGGCGTGGCATCATCTGTAAAACGTAAAATGAAGAAGCAATGAACACTGTAATGAAACAATCAAGGTCGCGCCGCAATTTCATGAGGACAGGCATCGCCGCGCTTGGGGGCGGGCTGCTTGTCGGTTGCGCCACGAATCCGGTCAGCGGAAAGAAACAGTTTACTTTGATCAGCGAAGCGGGGGAAATAGAGATTGATCACCAAAACTCACCTCACCAGTTTTCGGCTGATTTCGGAGTATCTCAGGACTCGGCACTGAACACCTACGTCACACAGGTTGGTGGTGGGATGGCCACTTTGTCACACCGTCCGCACATGCCGTACTCTTTTCAGGTTGTCAACTCGCCACGTATAAACGCTTATGCGTTTCCTGGCGGAACCATAGCTGTTACCCGGGGGATAATGTTGGCTATACAAACCGAATCGCAACTCGCTGCGGTTTTGGGGCATGAACTGGGACACGTCAATGCACGGCACACCGCTGAACGCATGTCGAAGGGCATGTTGATGCAGGCTGTCATGCTTGCGGCGAGTGCCTATCTGGCACAATCAGAATATGAGGAGTACGCCCCGGTGGCAACCGGGCTCGGCGGTCTGGGTATGGGGATGCTACTGGCCAAGTACAGCCGTGACGATGAACGCCAGGCCGATTCTCTCGGACTTCGCTATATGGTTGCGGCCGGGCATAATCCGCACGGAATGTCGGAGCTGATGAAGGTCTTGATGCAGATGCATAATCATAAACCGGGGGCTATTGAGCTTATGTTCGCATCGCATCCCATGAGCAATGAGCGATATGAGACCGCCTGCGAAAAGACCAGGACGCAATATGCCGCTATGGCTGGAAATCCTGAAGGACGTGAGCGCTTCATGGACAACACCGCGAATTTGCGAGCAATCGGCGACTCTATCGATAAGATGCAACAGGGAGACAAGTTGATGCTCGCGAGAAAAGCGCAGGCTGCCAAAGAACGGTATGCGGCGGCCTTGCGGCAGACACCCAATGACTACACGGGACTTCTGCTGATGGCAAACTGCTGTATGGCTATGAATCAGTATACCGAGGCATCACGTTATGCGGCAATGGCTCATAATGTCTATCCCTCCGAACCACAGGCCGAACATGTCCTGGGAATGATCGAACTGCAAAACGGGCATTTCGCGGAGGCAAACTCACATTTCGCAAACTATCAGCAACACCTGCCGGGAAATCCCAACACCAACCTGCTCAACGGTCTCTCGCTCGAAGGCATGAATCAAACGGAAGACGCGGCTTTAGAGTATGCCACTTATCTACAGAATATCACAGAGGGCGAAGCGGCACAGTACGCATATCAGCGTCTAATTGACTGGGGATATATCACGCAATAGTTTTGGAGAGAAAGTGTGACAGGTAGCGGAATAAAATCATATTCATGTACTCACTTCTCTGCGCTCTTTCCCGAGGCTGTAAAGTATCGGGAGTGGCGAGATATGAGTGCTGGCGTGATTCGCGAGACTGGACCGTTGCGTGCCACACGCCCTTTCTCCGAACGCCATCTTCAGTGCGTTTGGGCCAACCCTCAACTGCGTCCGGCACGCTTGAAAAACAGTCGCGATGAACTGGTGACTGTTCTGGATCCCGGTCGCTGGAATCTTGAGAGCGGTCCGGATTTTATCGATGCTGTCATTGAAGTCGGTCCCGATAAACGGAGAATCTGTGGAGACGTGGAGATACATATCAACCCTTCCGACTGGAATCAACATCGGCATCATGCCGATCCGCGCTATGAGAATGTCTGTGCGCATATCACATACTTCAACGCCCCTCTGCCACCAGACAAGCTCCCGCCCGGTGCCGCTCAGATCAGTCTGCGGAAGAGTTTACTCAGCAATCCATATTTTGCATTTGAAAACATTGATGTCACCGCCTATCCATATAATATAAAGACAACCCGTGCCCCCTGCGCCACGATTCTGAGAGAGTGGGGACGGACACATAAAGAGGGGTTATTGGATGCGGCAGGTCAGGAACGACTGCTCCGTAAGTCTGAGTTTTTTTTCGCAACGATGGAGAACGGCGGTACGGAGCAGGTGGTCTATGAGGAGGTGCTGCGTGCGTTGGGTTATAAGAACAATAAAGCACCCTTCAAATATCTGGCAGAAATCCTGCCGGTCGGAAGTCTACGCGAAGATGTCAACGGCGACCAATTGCAGGCATATGCGCTTCTTATGGGGCTCTCAGGGCTTCTGCCAGATACGGTTGAATCC